>CAYRYY010000147.1:0-2520 GCA_964428715.1 uncultured Gammaproteobacteria bacterium | reverse complement strand
GCAGCAGCACATTGTTTGGTAGCAACACCTCGTTTGAGGCTATTTTCTCTTAAAACCCAGATTGAGCAATTCTATTCGAGGATATATCTTGGACAGATTAGAGCAGGTTCGGGAACTAGTCCATAGATTTTCATCACAGTGTCTCCAAAATAGCTAAGAATTCGCTGCTTAAGAACTGTTAATCCTGAAACCACTGTGTGAGTAGTCTTCTCAACATGCATTTTTACCAATTCGATTCCGTCCAAAAGTTGAAAAATCCAACGAAGAGTTGGCTTGGACGTTTCTTTACGTATTTGGTTTGGTACAGTTTTTTGAAGTGATTCTAAAATCTTATGAAGTCTTCTTTGAGCAATTGCGTAAACTAACAATGCTAGCGTCATTATCATTAATAACCCCATTATTCTCTCAGGTTTCTCTACAAAAAGTGATGAAGTAAACATTAATGGATCTTTAAGAAAGCGAAATCCTTTCTCCACTGTATTGTTCTGATTTTTATAAGCCTTAATGACATCCGCGTCGCTTAATTCATTTTTTAAAATCGTTGTCCCTATAATAAAACAACTGGATTGCTCTATCGCTTTTTGCTTAACCGCTTGCCGTTCCTTTGCAATACCCTTGATCCGGTAGACTAATCTATGAGGACTCTCTGCTTTAGGTCGGCCTTTTGATTCAAATTTCTTGTATTCTTCAATCTCAGTCTCTACAACCTCATGAAATTTACTCTTGTTAAAATGACGTTTAAGAGCTTTTTGGGCATCACAAGGACAGGAAAATTCTTCCGCATGTAATTTTTTCAAATCTTTTTCGATTTTTTCTCGCTCTTTTTCACATTTTGCAGAAACACTTTTTTCTGCTTTACTCTGTCTTTCCTCAGAATAAACAACCATCCAGCGTTGTTTAAGACCATTATGTGCTATCTCAAAGGTCTCAAAGCGGTGCTTTTCATCTAAAATAGTCCACTCTTTCAATGGTTTTTGAAGGGCTAAATTGATTGTTGTATTTTCAAGCTTAAGTGTCCCTGGAATTCGTGTAATAAACGGAATAGAACCTAACCCTTCATCAATCGTTTCTGCATCATATAATTTAGAGTCAGCGATGAGGTAATGAGGGCCTTCTGCTGCTCTAAAGCTGTCTGCCAATGCTTTTGCTCTTTCTCGAAAAATTTTTGTATCTGAAGCATTACCATTCCACGCTTTGCTAATTACTGGAATATCACAAGCCCATAAGATGACAAATCACCAATTCGATATGAGACATCCAGACGTTCAAGAAGTTTGGAAAGGAATAAGAAATAAAATAGGCGTTGCCCAGGACTGCAAAGACCCTATTTTATTAGAGGATTTGCAAATGATGGTTAATTCTATATCAGAGAATGATCAGGAAAGGAATTACATTTTAGGTATAAGAGATAAATCTTGTTAATAGGGTTCGTTGGAGCTTTAAGGAGGTCTGAAATTGTCGCCTTGAGAATGGAAGATATCAAATTCGTAAGAGAAGGTCTTCTGATTAATATACGGAAATCAAAAACAGACTAAGAAGCAGTAGGAAGAACTATACCATTACCATATGGTTCAAATATTTTAAGCTGTGCTGTAAGAGCACTAAAAGAGTGGTTAGAGGCTTCTTTGATAGAAATAGGCCCATTATTTAGATATGTAAATCGGCATGGACAGATAGCTGAAAAACCTCTTTCATCACATTCTGTGGCAAAAATAATCAAAAGGAATGGCCACGTTAAAAGCCTAATGTCAAAAGCAATGGCAAGTAAAAATAAATCTCCTAACTTCTCAGGACATAGTCTAAGAGCTGGTTTTGCAACACAAGCTGCAATAGCTGGTATTCAAGAGTATATCATTGCAAAGCATACCGGCCATAAATCAAATGTCATTCGTAGGTATATCAGGATAGGAAACTTGTGGACAGAAAATGCAGCCACGAAAATTGGATTGTAAGATTAAGAGGTTAACCTTTATTTTTCAATCGATGGAGTATTCTTGACCATACTGTGGGCTTTTTTTAGCCGAGAAATATTCACTTTACGAAGGAGGAAAGGTTTTTATTAGCTCTTGTTGAGCTTTTTTTTGTCCGACTTCGAATTTATTCTTGTAATACGATTTTAAGAAAGGAGTAAAGAAGCTTTTTACTGTTGTGACAGTGGTTATTCGTGTTATCTCTGGAGATATTTTTTCAAACAAATGGGTACTTTCTTGAGTAAAAAATAGAACTTTTATAGATACTGTAAATTCCTGATGTGGCACTAAATTTTTAATAAATATATTTATAGAACTATTTTGATTTTTGATTTTTGCACTGATTATGGAACCTGATTTTAGTTCGCCTTCACAGGTAAATGATTCAAATTCTTCTATCCATTTAGGCCACTTTGTCAGATTGAGTTGAAAATCCCATGCATTGTTTATTGATATTTTTTCTTCAAATATGTGTTCATGAATCCATTTAAACATTTGTCACTCAGTTGTTTTAGTTATCTTGCGCAGCCTTAACGTTCCACTCTGAAGT
>CAYRYY010000146.1:0-2524 GCA_964428715.1 uncultured Gammaproteobacteria bacterium | reverse complement strand
TATAGCATGAAAAAACTTATTCATAAATTTTGTAAGCTAGAAATTACCCCTCACGCCAATGACTTTTTTTTGCTTGGCGCAGTGTTTACATTTTCCCTCTTAAGAATCCCGTCTCTAATAGAACCAGAATGGTATGGTGATGAGGGAATATATCAAGTAATCGGAATGGCATTGCAAAACGGAAGTTTGCTGTACAGAGATATTTGGGACAATAAACCTCCTCTGCTGTATGTGTATTATGCACTCGTCAATGGCGATCTCTTTGCTATTAAGTTTTTGTCTCTTTTGTTTGGCATAGCCGCAGTAGTTACGTTTTTCTTTTTGGCCAAAAAACTATTTCAAAACAATAAATTTTCCGTATACATTTCCACTGGTATATTTGTGTATTTATTTGGTTCTCCAGTTCTCGAAGGAAACGTTGCAAACGCAGAAAATTTCATCCTTTTCCCAATTCTTCTCGCGTTTCTTCTTGTTACAAGACTAACATCAAGATCGCACAGCATACTCTCTGTATCAATTGGCTTCATATTATCAATTGCATTTTTGACAAAAATTGTGGCTATTTTTGATCTAGGTACAATTCTTGTAGTTCTTTTTTGTTTGCGGTTCTACAATAAAAAGATTATGGATTCAAGACATCACATTATTGCAAACCCACGTGAATTTTTAAAAACTATGAAACAAGAATCACTAATTCTAATAGCTTTTGTAGTACCAGTTTTGCTTACATGGTTATTCTTTATAGTAAACGGAGCATCAAATGAATTTTTAAGTGCAGCGTTTTCAAATAATATTGGATATGTAGGTTGGAAAAACCATTTTGTATTGCAGTTAGGAGCATTTAAAGTATCAGTTCCTCAGGGATTACTTTTGTTTAAAATTGTATTGTTGCTTGTGGGCGTGTTTTTGATTATTGCGTACAGGAGGTTGTTTTCTGTTTCTTCATTGATCATTTACACTTGGCTTGTGTTTAGCATATTTAATACATTTTTTTCAGGAAGACCTTATACCCATTATCTTTTAACACTAGTTCCAGCATTTTGTTTACTTGTTGGACTGTTGTTTATTTCAGCAAGAAAAAAGATTGTATTTCATGTTGCTGCGTTAATTTTTGTCGTGCTGCTTGTAAGAGGAAGTTTTGATTATTATGAAAAGGTAGTAGCGTATTATCAAAATTACCATGCATTTGTAATGGGTACAAAAAAGGTATCTGATTATCAGAGATTTTTTGATCAAGATACACCAAAAAATTATGTGATTGCAGAGTTTATAAAAGACAACACAGATAAACAGGACAATGTATTTCTGGTTTCTAACAGCTCAACTATATACTTCATGGCAGGAAAACTTCCGCCAGGGCGTTACATAGTCGGATACCATATAGAGGGATATAAGGATGCAATTGATGAGACAAAAAAAGCAGTACTTGAGAAACAGCCTAAATATATCATAAGCACAAACGATGATCTTGCCTCAGATTTTATTGACAATTATGAATTGCAGTATATACTTCATAATGTAAAGATATATGAGAAGCAATTATAAAATTCTTTTTGCCGACAGAGTTATTGTGTATGCCTTTATAGTTTCCATACTGGGAATACTTTTTCTCATTGGCCTCTCCGGTTTTCAATTCTTGAATCTTCCGCCTGTAATTCCCCTATTTAATAGTTTACCTTGGGGGGAAGAGAGGCTTGTTGCTAAATGGTTGATCTTTGTAATACCTGCTTTTTTGATTGGAATTTTGTTTTTAAATCTTTTTCTTGCGTCAAAATTGTATCGCCGAAATGCATTACTGTCCAGAATTTTTCTATTTAACACGCTTTTAGGGGTTGGGCTTTCTGGAATTGCCCTGACCCAAGTTATGTTTTTGATATTTTAAACACAATGAATTTTTTTACACTATTTAGTCCATTTTTAATATCGCTGATTGTGGCACTTATTGTAACCCCCCTGACAATCAAACTTGCTTATAAATTTAAGCTTGTTGATGACCCAAAAACACACAAGCATCCAGCAATAATTCACAAAAGAGTTATTCCCCGCGCAGGTGGACTTCCGATATTTTTAGCAATTCTTGTTGCAACAATTATATTTATTCCAATCAATTTTCATATTGGAATGATTCTGTTTGCAGGTATGGGAGTGGTTGGAGTAGGGTTGATAGATGATAAGTATGACCTCTCTCCATATGTAAGATTTGCAACAAATATACTGTTTGCAGGTGTCGTTGTTTTTTCGGGAATTACCATACCGTTTGTGACAAATCCCCTGGGAGGAATTCTGCAATTTTCAACCAACGATCTTTCTTCTTTTTTTCTTCCGCAAATTTTGGCCATTATTTGGATTGTTTGGGTTATGAACATGCTTAACTGGAGTAAAGGTGTGGATGGTCAAATGCCGGGGATTGCCGCAGTATCTGCAATAGTTATAGGTATTGCGTCTCTGCGTTTTTCAACTCTAGGAGAGGGTACTATAACTGTTGCTGAACTGTCATTTATCACCGCAGGTGCGTCCCTTGGTT
>CAYRYY010000145.1:0-2538 GCA_964428715.1 uncultured Gammaproteobacteria bacterium | reverse complement strand
TTTGTCGCCTGCAAATACAGTTACATATAATCTTTTTGGATCCAAGCCAATCCCCTCCTCTTTATCTGTAAGAAATTTAAAAAACCAACCCAACTGTTCCTCTTTAAAATAATCTCCAAGAGACCAATTTCCAAGCATTCTAAAAAATGTGGTATGCCTGTTATCCCCTATTTCATCTATGTCCTGAGCTCTGAACGAATTTTGTGCGTTAACCAATCTTTTTCCTGAAGGATGAACCTCACCCAATAAATAAGGAACCAATGGCTGCATACCTGAAGACGTGAACAACGTGGTGGGGTCATTTAACGGAACAAGGGAAGAATTTTCAATACGGCTGTGTCCCCGATCTTCAAAGAATTTTATATATTTTTCAAGTATTTGATACGCTTGCATGTGTATCAAATTGTACCACAAATTAACCCTCTTTGAAAAAACACTACGCTGCCTGAGGCGCTATGTAAGCCTTATGAGCTTCTTCTCCTTTGTACAACACTTGCTGTCTGCCTTTCACAAGTACCAGCACCCGCTGTGTGTCAGCATTCGCGCTCAATTCACCATCTGCGGAATTTTCATCTTCTACATGCGCTCGTACACCATTTAATGGGGTACCATATACTTCAACTGCATCACGACCAATCGCACCTGCGGATGGATCATTTTCCTCAGCAAGTTTTACTGCAGAATATTCTTCCACATGTGAAGTTATCACCTGCTCTGCATGTTGTGTGGTTAAAAACCCTCGTATATTTTTAATTGAATCAATTAATTTGTTCCACCTGTAATCAAAGCCTTGCAGCCTAGTCAATTCACTTATTTCATCAGGATTTACAACACTTCCCATTTCTAAAACTACGTCATTTCCTGACATCTCTTCAATAGTTTTACCTTGTTTTGAAGCAATCTTCTCAATTGCTGAAAAAATACGCTTTACCCGTCCCTTATTGGCCTTTTCATCTTTCTTAAATTGAAGCTTTTTAACTTCAATAGATGAATTTTGACTACCCGCTTCAGCAGCCTGTGGTTTTCTTTCTACCTTTGATTCTGGCTTAGTTTTTTCACCAGTCACTGTCTGAGTTCCTACTTGATCACCTAACTGGTGCTGATTATCCGCATTCAGTTGCGCCATGGTTATTGTTTGAGTTTTTGACTCTGATTGAGTTTTTATTTCAGGCTGAACTTGAGGAACCGCATCTGGCGCAACTTGCGGCTCATAAGGAGTAATCACAATTTTCCCCTTATGACGAGTCTCAAGTGCTTTCGTTGCTTCCATAAGTGCTTCTCTGTAAGAAACTTTTCTTGCTTTTCTAATAATGTGAACTGTTTCGTTTTGTGCTCTTTTAATGTCTGCATAAATATGAAGTTTCGTGTCCTCTGGTACGTTTTGTAAAACTTGAACCATATGTCCCACCCGCATTTTTCTTTTTGGAAGTACTTTTTCTTTTTTAACACCCAAAACCATTTCTTTTTTTCTTTTTATTGCCCTTACTTCTTGGGTTCTAGACACAACTCCCCGAATTGCTTCCTGAGGTCTAGTCTGTTCCCTAACAGTTGTCGTGACAATTGTTCTTTCCGGTGCTTTGGCTATATTCTTTTGTCTACTCCACAAGATAATAGTTTCTCGAGGAGATATATTTTTTACTCGTTCTGATCTTATTCTAGGATTCAATCCTACTTCACGTGTCCTTGCTGCAACAGTTCGAGTTTTATCGTAATGAATTGCTCGATTTTCGCTCTTTCCTAATGGTATTTCACTTAATCTTGGAGATCTCGCCTGCTCAGATCTGGCAGGTGTAATTTTTTTTCCAAATTCAAAATTTCTTTGGGCTGGTTTTGAAACACGACCCTCAGAAGAATTAACTCTTACAGGACGTGTGATATCAAATATGCCTTTTGGAGCAAGATTAACACTGCGAGTTGATTTAGAAGTTCGCTCTAAACCGTTTTTAGTATTTAATTTTACGCCAAACTCTGCAGGCCTTGAAACTGGACGTGCCCTCACAGGACGAGAGACATCAAACATACCTCTAGGAGAGGCTAGCCCCGGAGTTCTTGCATGTGGAGATTTTGCACCTTTTCCAAAGTTTGGATTGATGATTGAACTAGACGGATTTGAGATTGCCTCTCTGTTAAACATTGAAAGACCACGGGACGAAAAGGCTGAAGTTCCCCCACTCATTCCTCTCTCAATTGATGAACCTCCACCTATTCTCATACTGGCCGCTCCTCTTGCGCCAGCATTTGAGATCCTGACGGCAACGCCTCCGCCCATTGAACCTGTTGATAAACCTGTGCCTTTCATGGTATGTGCAGTATACGCTTACAGGCTCAATTGAGCTTGACATGAATCTAACAGCAATCTAACACTTTGAGGCTAAACCATGCCCATCAGACGCAAAACTAAGAAAATAACAAGCACAATTACAATTGCTCCTCCAATACCTCTTGGAATTGGAATAAAAGCCAGAATTAAATTAACTAAGAATAGAAAAATTATGATTCCAATTATCAATTCTAAAATACCCATATATCATCACCTCC
>CAYRYY010000144.1:0-2602 GCA_964428715.1 uncultured Gammaproteobacteria bacterium | reverse complement strand
CAACTCCAATTCAGGATGGTGCAATCCAACCTATTTTAGAGGGCCGGGATTTAATAGGAATTGCAAATACGGGCACTGGTAAAACAGCTGCATTTTTACTTCCATTAATTCAAAAAGTTGAAAAAGACAAAAATTTTCAAAAAGTACTTATTGTAGCACCTACACGTGAACTAGCAGTTCAAATTCACCAGGAATTAAAAGATTTTGCGCAGGGTATGGGAATATACTCTGTATTAGTCGTAGGAGGAGCCAGTATGGACAGACAAAGACAGGAATTAAGACGTGGATTTCACTTTTTAATTGGAACTCCAGGGCGCATAAAAGATTTATCACGTGGTCGTGGACTCAGATTGTCTGATTTTCAGACAGTGGTGTTGGATGAAGCAGACCGCATGGTAGATATTGGGTTCATTCATGACATAGAGTACTTTATTTCGTGTCTGCCCAAAAACCGCCAATCATTATTTTTCTCAGCAACTGTATCTGGAAAGGTTGCGGGAATTTTAAATGCATTCGTGACAAATCCAGTTACTGTTTCAGTAAAAACTCAGGATACCTCAGAAAACATAGAGCAAAATGTAGTAAAAGTAGGAAACAAAGCAGAAAAGATAGAAAAACTTCATGATTTATTAATTCAAAAAGAATTTGAAAAGGTATTAATTTTCGGAAGAACAAAATGGGGAGTACAAAAGTTAGCGGATGAATTGGTTGCTCGCGGATTTAGAGCTGTTGCGATTCACGGAAATAAGAATCAAAACCAAAGACAAAGAGCTCTCAATATGTTTAAAAATAATGACGTGACCATTCTACTTGCAACAGATGTTGCGTCCCGAGGAATAGATATTCCAGATGTAACCCATGTTATAAATTATGATAAGCCCGCAACGTATGACGACTACGTGCACAGAATTGGGCGTACTGGGCGCGCTGGCAAAACAGGAACTGCGCTTACATTCGTTGATTAATTTGGATTAATCTTGTAGCTTTTTTTCGGCTTTAATAATTTCTGTATACACCTTATTATATTCCTGAGCCATTTTTTCAGAAGTAAAGTATTTCTCTACGCGTTTTCTGCATTGTAATCTCATTTGTTCGTACTCACTTGTTGGTAGTGTATAAACTCTTTCAACCGCTTCACATAGTCCCTCAAAGCCTGTTTTTTTGATAATCCAATCTCCTGTTTTTTTAGACTCTGATTCATTTACTAAAAATCCAGTTTTTCCGTCTTCAATAATCTCTGGCATAGAACCATTTGCATATGCCACAACAGGCGTACCGCATGACATTGATTCTGTTATAACAAGACCAAATGGTTCTTCCCATAAAATTGGGAATACAAATACCTTACTGTTTTGGTACTCATGTATGAGATTTGATCTGGGTTCGTCTTCTCTGATTGAGGCTTTCAGGTAAATTGTCTCGCATTCATTTTTGAGATTTTCATACCATTCTTTGCTATCATCTTTGGTAAGCGCAAAAAGATTTATATCGTGATTTAACATCTTGGAAACTTTGAGTGCTATATCCATACCTTTTTCAGGAATTGCACGTCCCACCCATATCATGCTTTCCCCGCCTGTTTTATTAAATTCAAACTTAGAAAGTTCAATCCCATTATATATTGTCGCAGCATATTGCAGGTCTGGGAAAAAATTGCGTTGAGCGTTGCTAATGGATACAAAAAATACATTTTTACAATCTTTATACATATTAAATAATTCAGTTCTATAGGAAAAGCGATGAGTATTATGAAGTGTTATAAGAATTGGCTTATGTACAAAGTTACAAAACGGGAGAGCTATATCACCATCACCAATATTCATATGAAATAGGTCATAGTTGTTTTGGTCAGAAAACGCTTTACCCAGTAATGCTAATTCAAAAACAATTCTTTTATCCGCTGGAATTGTTGGGTTGTTAACTGTGGCAGTATCTGTGACACCTATAATAGGAAAAGGGAGATCTGAGGTTTTAGAAGCATATGACGTGAAGCTATTACCGTTTAAAAAACTTTTGTGTAGTTCTTGATAAAGAATGTGCGAAAATATGTCTGTACCTTTTTTGCTTGATTCAGAAATATCAGTAGCATTGGAATTAATAAGTGCAATATTCATATGTTTAACCTAAGTCAATTACTGATTTAATAATTTCAGCTGACCATCTATATACATTATAATTTTTAACAGTGTCGCGAAGTCGCTTCATGCGTTTTTCCTGATCTGCTATGGGCATGGTGAGAGCTGTGTGGATAGATTCAGCAGTTTCCTCCCCATTGTATGGGTTAAGAATTATAGCTCCTCTTAATTCTGATGCTGCTCCTGTAAATTGACTTAATAGTAGAACGCCTTTGTTATCAATTCGGGATGCAATAAATTCTTTTGCAACCAAATTCATGCCATCATGAAGTGAAGTAACTAAACAAAAATCTGAAGCCTTATACAAACTATTTATAAACTCATGCTCGCGGTGTTCATTTATATACAGAATTGGTTTCCAGCCATTTTTCTTGAATACATCATTAATGCGGTCAATCTCGCTTTTTACATGTATTCCAAATTCCTCATATTCTTTAACAGATGTTCTGCTAGGAGCGGCTAATTGA
>CAYRYY010000143.1:0-2621 GCA_964428715.1 uncultured Gammaproteobacteria bacterium | reverse complement strand
AACAGCCTTGGATAAATGATAATAATTTTTAAGCCTGCGGATCATATGAAATTCCTACTGATATTGTACCAAAAATGAGTAGAAATAATTAATTATGAGACAGTGCGGTATTAACCGCCGAGGTAGTTTGTGCAAGCGCTTGAGATTTAAGATTATTTACCTCGTTTTTTGCATCTGCCAATGGCTGAGGAGTTCCAGAAGCTGGAGTAATACTTGGGGCGGCTGCAATAACTTTGGGTTCTAGATTAGTGAATACCATGTTGCAGACCTCACCATTGCAAACACCGCATGCATATTTATAACTTCCTTCAATAGCTGATCTATGAACAGGTGAATTTAGCCACCAATTAAGTGCTTCTTGTTCTGTATGCTGGTAAATCATGTTTTCAGTTGCCCAATATGGAAGGTTCATATTATAAAATCCAGCATGCAGAGGTCGTCCAAGAAAGATTTCATCAGCAATTCCTTGGCGTCTTGCTTCAGCCACGTGACATATCTGCGCTTCTTTTTCCAACGCTGGTAGTGAAATTGATGCTCTATGTGCATTTACCATCTCAAATAATACCTCTGCCGATAGTGTTCCTGTGGGAATTTGTGTGAATTGCGGTGCAGGTTTTGCTGTTACGTTAACTTCCTTTTTTTCTTCTTTTTTTAACTCAATTTTTGGAATAAGAGTGGCTGTTGGCAAAAATTCAGAGTTTTTAGTTTTCCTTTGAGGCTGAGGGCAATTTTTTGAGGCTAATACAAATGAGTCTTTAATACACTGTGATACGCCAGAAGCCTTTGTATGAGCTTCCAATCGTACCTCTTGGGCCTGAGTTTTCGTTGTAAGTACTGTACTTGTAAGAAAGAATTGTGTAACTACAAGCAGGGCAGTGAGACTTATCTTTCCAAATCCCACGAAGTTGCTATTGTATCAAAAAATGGAAGTTATTACAAGTTAAGGCAAGAGGCAGGGGTTTATTTTTTCTTTGAAGCAGTCTTTTTTGCGTCTTTTGCATTTTTCTTTCCTGCATCAGCTGCAATTTTAGCGTTTTTGACTTTTTGAAGTGCCATAGAAGCTGAAGCTGCGGTCTTTCTTTTTTCTTTTTCAACTCTCATGTCTTCAGTTTTTTGTCTTAATGCGTCCATTTTTTCCTCAACTATTTTTTGACATTCTGCATCGGGGCATACTGTTTCTGTGTGAACTATAGTTGTAGATCCAAAAAAGGCTGTGATTTCTTCTTCCCACGTTTTAGAGTCAATTCTTTCCTTGCCGCAGCGGGTACATAAATTAGGAGATAACTGTATCATATATAAATTCAACTCACCTGAAAAAATAATTGGAGAAATCGGGTGTTTGTCTACTTATTATACACTATTTTGCAAAGATTAACAAGGCTAGTTAATCTTACAAAATGTACTTATGAATCACGTCTGCCACGCCGTCATCAGTTACACTTGGTGCCACATAATCAGCTATCTCTTTGAGTTCAGGAATTGCATTTCCCATGGCTACTTTCAGACCAGACGCCATCAAAAGCGGAAAATCATTGTATGCGTCTCCTACACCTATTATTTCTTCTCTTTTCAGATTATAGTGCTTCATTAAAATCTCAACGCCATGAAGTTTTGTAGCATTCACGTGAGACAAATTAATGCCAGCGTTCAGCGGATTTTTGTGCTTTGTTTTGTGAACTGTGATGTGAGGACGGGACTCAAATAGCTTATTAATTTCATCAATTTTCAAATCTGTATAATCTTCATTTACAAAAATCATATACACTTCGTCGTGTGCGTCTCCTGTTTTAAACACACCCTTTTGAGCTCCATCATACATACCGTTTTTAACATAAAATTCAATTTTGTGTTTTTGGAGCAGTTCAATTGCAAAATCAACGTCGTGCGGTTCTATAGGCTGAGTATAAAGCGGTTTAGCAGTTTCTATCTCAAATACGCCTCCACCTGCGTTTGTTACAACAACTCCAGCGTGAAGTCCCAAAGCCTCTAGAATATGTTTTGTTGACTCATATGCGCGTCCTGTAACCAGGCACACAATAATTCCTTTGTCTACTGCGCGGCTAATTGCATCAATTACTTTTTGAGAGGGAAGTGCATTGTATTCGTATGGAATGAGCGTTCCATCCACATCCAGCATGAGTGCTTTGTATTTCATGATCTTTAATCATAACACGAAATCAAGATCAAATCATTACTTCTTGCAATTTCCTAAATGATGTATTTATACTAATTGTATGCCCAGGAAAAAGTCCGCAAAGAAAGGTAAAAAATCTGCACAGTATAAGTATTCAAGGGGTGGTGCAGGTGCTTATAGTTTAGTTTTTTTTGGATTAGGTATTATAGTTGTCATTGGAGTAGTTGTTGGATATTTATTTCTATCAAAACCGTACACACCTAACATCTTGACCTCTTCACAAATTTCAAGCCTGGTTAATTCCAGTGCGGTAATCATTCCAGACATAGAAATTCGCGTGCCTCTTCAAAATGGGAATGGTGGATTTAAAATGGATACAGCTACTGGAGCAGTAAGCATATCTAAGCCCTACTTTTCTATAAGAACAGGAGATTCATATGATGTGTATGCCGTCATGACGGTAAATACTGGCGGTTCAGGGGAGTTT
>CAYRYY010000142.1:1850-2643 GCA_964428715.1 uncultured Gammaproteobacteria bacterium | reverse complement strand
GTTGGCAAACAAGAAGTAGATATAAGAATGACTGGTTATCAAGGGCAATTTTCAAGGCTTCTGGAAATAGGAAAAGATTATAAGAAATATCGTAAGAAAGATGAACTAGTCAATCAAGTTCTTTTTTCCTTCAGTGATGTAGAGAATGGCGTATTCACAGAGTACCACGACTGGCATATTGCATTAAATGCAATTCCAAACGGCGATAAGGTTGGTAAGTGGGCAAACAAATTAATTTTTAGAAAAACATGGGACAAAGAAAAATGGCTAGAGTATGCAGATAAAAAACCACATTCTGTACAAATTGTTGTGCCTGAATTGGATTTAAGAAAAGCAAATTCAGTCTGGGTAAGAAATAAACTGACACAAAAGAAACTTCAACTATTAGGATTTAAACACGTTGAAGTAAAAAGAATTCCAGCCGAAAACCACTTAGCTGGGTGGTAAACGTTAATGACCTCTTATTTACTTTCTTTTTTTTGCTATTCTAAGAAGGTGGGCTTTATTACACATAGAATAAGAAGGAAAATCAAGCTAGTCTCAAGAAGGAATTTAATTGACGTAAAGATAATCTTCAATTATATGCTCAACAAGCTATTTTTCGAGCAAGGGAGGCATCAAATTCAACAAAAGAACGAAAAACGACAATACCAACACTTACTTAAACTTTTTAGCTCTTCTTAACTTTCATCAATTTAATGAACTTAATATACCCAAGAACCAGTGATATTGTTAAACCTATTGAAACAACAATGAATAAAAATTTCGTATCTTCCGTGTTAAACCCGCGGAT
>CAYRYY010000142.1:0-1840 GCA_964428715.1 uncultured Gammaproteobacteria bacterium | reverse complement strand
CAAGCAATATCCCGTCTGAAATAAGCAGAATTTTACGAAGTAACGTAAGACTCATCACGACGAGAATTACAGCAGCTACTACTGCGATTGCTGAAACATTGCGGTTGTATATCTGTGACTGTTTCATGTAGCCTTTTTCCGCTTTATCAAACTTTTCTGCTTGAATTTTATAGTCGCTGTATCGTTCAACATCTTTAGTTTCCACAGAACAATACTTTAATACAGACGGCATATCCGGATACTTTGGCCCTTCATAAAATGCAGAAATCCCTACTCCAACAAAGACCGATAAAAATATTCCAATAAATAACGTATAAATAATCCTAAGTATCATAGTGTTAATAGCTTAAAAAAAATAGTCCTGAACACAGTGATTCCAATCACACACTTGCATTAACAGAAATCAACGCAATGACACCGCGTAAAGAATAATAACGAGTTATGGGAAATATACTGAAATCTTGGACGGCATTTTATTTTCACCAGTTGAGTTTGGGAGCGCAAAAAAAACGCATTGCAGTACAAAACATAACATTTTCTTTCAACGAAGAAGGGAAATAATACAACATGAATCAATTAATGCAAGGGAATTTTTTAAGATTCTCGGCAATATCAATTCCTGCCCTTTTAGAGAAAATGGAAGACTTTCTGCCCACTACAATTTTTTGAATGGACTTTCGCTTTCAGAAGATGCAAAAAATATTTATGTTGAAGCCGCTGTACCAAATGTTGATGCCCAAGATATAGATGTAACGTTTTCAAGAGGAATGCTTACAACTAAGGCAAAGAAAAAGGAAGAAGAAAAAGGGAAAACTTTCCAAAGGAAAGCTACCAGCTCATTCTTTTACAAAATTTCCCTAGGATATATTGATCCTAAAAAAGAACCTTCTGCAACTTTTAAGAATGGCGTGATGACAGTTGCTTTCGCGAAGTTAACAGGAAAACAACTAAAAAAATTACTGTTAAAACCTCGTGAGCTCGTCATTAAGGTAAGTAGTAGAAAGCGGATGAAGCAGTGAATTTCGGTTAAATGCGCTTCTTTGCTTCGGAGTTTGTCCAAGTAACGTTATCTTCAGTAAGCCCTAAGAGGCCCAAAACTTCTTCACCTGCAAGTCTTAAATTTTCATTCATATCAACTTTTACCTCAGTACCACCATTTGGTGCTTTGATAGGATCAACCTTTGGTGCTCTTCTATATTTCCAGAGCCATGCTTGTCTTTCACAAGACAGTTTAATTGCTGCTAACGAATAGTAATCAAGACTATCAAGACCTTCTTCAAATTCTATTCCGTGATTTTTGGTGATATCTTCAGGTTCTTTGTCAATCATGAGGGCAGTTCTTGAATCACCACTTGGCCAAGTTTTATGCGGGGCTACTTGTTCTAGTCTTATTCTTTCACTCATAACAATGTATTACATATTGAATAGCTCAAGTACTTTATAAACAATTACTGCAGGCCAAAATATCGCTAGAATTACGCCAACGAGTCCGTCAGTAAAAGAAGTGGCATGTTGAATAAAGTATATAAGAGCTCCAAAAATACCTATTCCGTATATTGCTCCAATTCCTGCATTATTTTTCATATAGATATAGTATACACCTGATTGTAAATTCTTCGTTGATATAGATCATACTAGCTTTGCTTATTCAAAAGTTCAAACAGCTCTTCCGGTCTATCTATAAGAAAATCTGGGTTGGCTTTTGAAAGTCCCGCTTTTGAATTAAAACCCCATGTCACAGCGCCAATTTTTACTCCCGCTTTTTGAGAGGCATGAATATCTCTTATTTCATCTCCTATATATAAAGCGTCGCTTTTTGAGATACCATTCTGTTTTAGGA
>CAYRYY010000141.1:0-2738 GCA_964428715.1 uncultured Gammaproteobacteria bacterium | reverse complement strand
ACAAAGACAAAAAAATAGCAATAGTAGGATTTGGAATAGAAGGGCAAAGTGTTGCAAACTTTTTATTGAATGATGTACAAAGCGTTACGATATTTGATGAAAAAGGCGAAGAACGATTTCCAGAAGACGAAGTTTATGCATTTCGAGAAAAAGGAATTACTTTGAATTTTGGAGAAATACCTGATTTGGAGTTCTTCGATATAATTTTTCGCTCGCCAGGAATAAAGCCAACGCATCCAAAATTAGTTAGCGCAAAGGAAAAAGGAAGCGAGATAATATCCTCAACTAAATTGTTTTTTGAACTTTGCCCTGCAAAAATTATTGGTGTCACTGGCACTAAAGGGAAAGGCACAACTTCTACATTAATTTATGAGATGCTTAAATTAGCAGATAAAGATGTATATTTGGGTGGAAATATTGGAACACCCCCTTTGTCATTTCTTAATTCACTCGATGAGAATTCGATAGTTGTTTTGGAATTATCAAGTTTTCAATTAATAGATTTGGATAAAAGCCCCCATATCGCCGTGGTTCTTATGACAACCAGTGAGCATCTTGATTACCATTCCGATGTGTATGAGTACATCGATGCAAAACGAAACATACTACGCTTTCAAAAGCCAGAGGATTTTGCGGTTGTTAACAAAGACTACCCAGCAAGTAATGAGAGCGATATTTATACGGACGGGCTTGTTTATAAGGTGAGCCGAGAGCAAGAAGTTATTCAGGGAAGTTACATAAAAGATGACAGCATTTTTATAAAAATGCATGAGCGTGAAGAAGAGGTAATTGAAGTTAAGGAAATTTATCTTCCTGGTAGACATAATCTTGAGAATGTGGGCGCTGCAGTACTGGCCGCTACCATCGCTGGAGCAAATATGAAGTCGATTGTAGAGGTGTTAAAGACATTTAAAGGACTTGAGCATAGAATTGAGTTTGTCAGAATGGTACAGGGCGTAAAGTATTATGATGATTCGTTCTCAACTACGCCTGAAACGGCAATTGCGGCAATTGAGGCTTTTGAAGAACCAAAGATAATGATTTTGGGAGGCTCTTCGAAGAATAGTGACTTTACCGAGCTTGGAAAAGTAATTTCCGAATTGACTTCAATTAAAACAATCATAGGTATCGGGGAAGAATGGGAAAGGATAAAGGCTGCTACCTATAACCTGCAACCTAAAACCCAAGTTATTGAAGGGTGTAAGAGCATGGAGGAAATTGTCGCAAAATGTGCTGAAATTGGTGAAATAGGGGATGTTGTTCTTCTTTCGCCAGCATGTGCTTCATTTGATATGTTTAACTCATACAAAGACCGCGGAGAGCAATTCAAGAAAGAGGTAGGAGGATTGTGATTTTTAGAAACCATCTTTCGGTATTTGTCCTCAAAGATGTATTCATAGCTCTTTTTATTTTTTTATTAGTCCATTTATTATCAAAGGATTTGAAATTTTCAGCAGGTTTATCATCATTACTTTTTATTATTCAAGGCTTATGTAATTTGGTAGAAGACAATTTATTTGTTATAAAACTTAATTCAAATTCAATATATTTTGAGGAGAAAAGTCTATTCTCAGGAAAAAAAGCCCAAGAAATATTAGTAGCGGACATAAAATTAATAACTTGGAATTATCGATCGTGGAAACCTAGATTGCTAACGGTTAGTCAAAGAAGAATGGATATAATTGAAGTTTTTTTAAAAGACGATAGCGCATTTAAAATAGCCATGATAGGAATTAACTTAGACAAGGCCATGAAGGAAATAGATAAAAAATATGAAGGTATTAAGATTGAGAAAACATTTATTTAATTCTCCATTTGCCTCAAATTTTTGATACAATACGTATATGACTAACAGAGTTTTATCAGGAATTAGAGCTACCGGCCGACTTCACCTCGGTAACTATTTAGGTGCCGTAAAAGGGATGCTTGAGCTGCAAAGTAATGAGGATTACGAAACGCTCTATATGGTTGCTGATATTCATACGATTACAACTCCTTATGATGTTGAGGAATTGCGAAAGAACCGTCGCGAGGTCATCCTAGATTATCTCGCAGCCGGACTTGACCCTGAGAAGTCAGTTATTTTTCAGCAATCTGAAGTTGGAGTGCATACTGAATTAGCCTTTTACCTTTCCTCAGTAGTAACAATTGCAAAAATGCAGCACCTGCCAACTTTTAAGGAAAAGGTAAAGCAATATCCAGAGCACGCGACATTGGCGCTCCTAAATTACCCAGCTCTTATGGCTGCTGATATATTATTGTACAAGGCAAGTCTTGTGCCTGTTGGAATCGATCAAGAGCCCCATTTAGAGGTTGCTAGAGAAATTGCCCGACGCTTTAACCAAGACTACGGAACTGATTTTCCAGAACCACAAAGATTTAAGACAAAGGGCGAATATATTCCCTCCCTGACAGGTGAAGGGAAAATGAGTAAGACCGTTGAGGGTAGTTTTATTAATTTAACCGATGACTTGGAGACAATCAAGCACAAAATTGCGCGTATTCCAACTGACAGCGGAGAAAACAGCATACACTTTGCTGATGGTAATGTTTTCTTCAAAAACAGTACAGGTGTCACTCCAGTTGCGCTAGATACGTTAACTTCGTTTATCAATCTCTTTTATGATCAAGAAGCAAAAGAAAACTTATCCAATAAATATCCTTCAGGTCTTCGTTACGGAGAGATAAAAGAAGAACTTTCAAATGATGCATGTTTTAGTAAGTCTAAATCAAGATCT
>CAYRYY010000140.1:0-2833 GCA_964428715.1 uncultured Gammaproteobacteria bacterium | reverse complement strand
ATAAAAAAATCATAACCTATCAAGGCTTTATTTCCTTCGCTTCGATGTTAATGTAGTTAAAATGAAAAGTTCACATTACCTAGGTTTACAGAATAATTCTTTTGGGGCAGACTTGCTCAAATAAAGACTGAAAGGAGATTCCAGATGAAAAAAATAATAAGTATTATGTTGTATGCGGCTTTTGCATTTTTTTCTTATACGAGTAATGCTCTTCAAAAGGGAATTGTAGTAGTTGGCCTTGGCTTTGATGATGATGGAAAAGGTAAATTAATTGATGGCCTTACTCAGCCAGGGGATGTGGTAGTACGTGCTCAAGGAGCAAGTGTGGCGGGTCATCGTGTGAGAGCTGATGATAAAGAGTATGACTTACATCACATTCCTGTTGGTATTTTACGTCCAGATGTAAAATGTTATTTAGCTGGGGGGATGGTGCTTGATGTTCCTCTTTTTTTTCAAGAAATAAAAAATTTGGAAGAAAAGGGTATTACTCACATTAAGGATCGTTTGCGTATCTCAACAAGTGTCCATCTTTTAATGCCTTATCATAAGAAAGTCGACAAGCTTGCGACTAAGGCGAATCATGTTCGAGGTAGTTCTATTTCGCGTTATGGTGTACGTGTTTGTTCTGCTGAAAAACGGTTTGGGATTGGTATTCGGTTGGCTGATCTTTTTTCAAAAGATTTTCCTGATTTGCTAAAACAAGCAGTTGATCGTTCTAATGAAATTATCACAAAAGTATATAGTGGAGAGCCAATTCAATATAAGCCGCTTCTCGAAGAATACAAAAAATATGCGAAGGAATTTAAGCCCTATGTGCGAGATCATGTTGAACTTAAATTGAATCGACTTCTTGCTCAAAAACGCGGTGGTCCGCGGGTTATTTTTGAGGGGTCACATGGAACGTTTTTAGACATTTCTCATGGTAATTATCCTTATGTTTCTGCAGGAAGTACCATGGCTTCTGGCATTTGTTCAGAAGCTGGAGTGGGGCCTACGCGAATTGGCCATACTTTGGGAGTAGTGAAAGCTTATGCTTCTAGGGTTGGGGAAGGTCCTTTCCCCACGGAAATAAAAGATGAAAAGATTGTTAAGGTTATTCAAAATCGAGAAAAACGTAAAAGTTGTGCAGGGGTTAAGGTTCGGATTGGATGGGTTGATGCAGTTATGGTTCGACAGGGGGTTATGATTAATGGGGTTAACTCTATAGCGATTACACGTCTTGATGATCTTGATGATTGTGATGAAATAAAAATGTGCATTCACTACAAATTGGGGGATAAAGATTTTGATTATCTTCCTCCTGTATCTAGTGATCTTGAACGAGTTATTCCTCATTATATTACTTTTCCAGGATGGAAGCATTTCATTGGAAAGGCGAAAAAATTTAGTGAGTTGCCAGCAGAGGCTCGTGATTTTGTAAAAAAACTTGAGCGTGTGTGTGGGGTACCTGTTAGTTATATTTCGGTTGGCCCTGAGCGTGAGCAACTTATAGAAGTTATTACCAATCTGTTGCCAGAAGGGATGAACCCTCCTGTACAACAGAAATGGGCAAAATGTTCGGTAGTAAATCCGGCCATCGCAAAGGCATAGTAGTTTTTCTTATTTTACTACGAGCGGATAGTTGATATTCTCAAATATGATGATGCATTCAGTATTATTACAGCAGTAGCTTTTTTTTGATGAGAGCATGATACAGATGAGCGCTATGATGGCGTATTTTTTTGGCATGATTTTTCCTTACAGAAAAAAAGTGATTAAAAAATGAGAAAAATAAAAATTATTATTTTTTAATGACCGCGCAATAGGCGGTACGGAAGACAGGCTGTGCCTGGTAGACATAAAAATGTCTGATGGGTGTGATACTCAAAGAGGGAATAGCAGCCGAAGTGAGAGAAGGCCATAATGGAGTAAAAATTAGGGAAAAATATAGTTCATGATGCGGGGGATTTCCTTCAGGGCAGGGCCTGTGGCGTAAGAACTCTAACATAAAAAGACTCCTTTTTAGGGGGGTTAGTAAAAAAACACTGGAATATTATTTTAAATGGGTTGCATGAGTAAAACAAGGACTTGTCGTCCAGTTCATGATTTATAGCGTAGAAATGGGAATAAATAATGAGTTGAGCTGAGCGATTCTTGGAGCTTGTATTCTTACAGGTTGCTTTTAAGCTTAATGAAGGTATCTTTTGGCTCGTATTAAAAGGTTTTAATGGAATTAGTAGTCAATTTTTTGTTTAAAAAATTAAGTTAAAAATTAGAAAAGAGAGGGATCATAGTACATTTATTATGATCCCTCTGAGTTTATGGCATAAGTATAATTGTATTGCACGTATTTTGTGTTATTTTATGGAGAGATTTTTTCTCCAGGCATGAAGAGATTCCTGTCCTTCTTGTGATTCAAGTGCTTTCTTAAGTGCTATGGCTAGAAATTCTTCATTAAGTAGATGATTTTTAAACATTCCAGGCTTTCTCGTTGCTTCAGAAATTATCAGAGATACAAAGGCCATAAGTCCTTTAGCAAATTGGTTAATTCCCATTTTTTCTTGTTGAGCGTTTTGCATTGAATGCCCTTCTGCCATATCAACAAAGCCTGGGAAAAGTTGTGTTCCAAATATTTTTAAAATTTCTGGACCACGATCTGGATCTACCTCTCCTCGAATAATAGTAGGGGTTAATGCTTGTTTTTGGGCAACAAATGGCTGGTTGCTTCCGTTACATGAAAATGAACAAACAGCTAAAAATAGTGATAGTGACTTCATACAAAACTCCTTTTTTAAAATATACAATCTATTATAGGATATACAATGAAAAAAGAGTTAATGGGAAGAGTGGGAAA
>CAYRYY010000139.1:2330-2927 GCA_964428715.1 uncultured Gammaproteobacteria bacterium | reverse complement strand
TAACCTTGCTATGGCAGAAGCGGAAAAGTTTTCAGATAGTTTCACTTGTGAAGAAGATGAAAGGCGTAAACATCCCGAAAAGATGCAGAAACACCTCTTTGGTGTCAAAAAGGCGTCTATATGAGGTCAAATTTAAAGCATGGAGTAGGCTACAAATGCCCACTCCATTTTTATGCTAATTTGAGCTTACAGGCGTTAACAACATTGCGTGTTTTTCTCCGTAAATAGTCTCTCCTTGAGCAATCACTTCTCCATTGTCATTCATATCAACAACTTCATTAAGACACATCCAGATGCAGTTGTAATCACTAAACATTTTATTATTTCCCAAGCAAGCTTGTTTGTTGTTGTCTCGACCTATAAGTACTTTCCATCCACTTCCAATGGTTAGAAAATATTTTGTATCGCTTGCCTTTGCTTTTGAATAATAACATGATCTAAATTTCTTTCCATCTGAACGGATCAAATCAACTCCAATAATAACATCTCCAAGATCATTTATTGCAGTAGCACTAGACTCTGAACTTTTTGGTATTTCTCTGTGAAGATCTATTGATTGTCCATTTACCCACTTCACAGCATGCTTTTGTTTGTAAA
>CAYRYY010000139.1:0-2320 GCA_964428715.1 uncultured Gammaproteobacteria bacterium | reverse complement strand
TCATAACGTTTGTTTTTAATTATACGGTAAAGTTAGGGGATTAATTTGGATTGGTAATACTTTATTTTTACTTTTAACAAATTAATATGTAAGTGTTTGATAATCAAAGTAAGTATTTTTATTTTGTTAAATTTGTAAATATTATTTTTATAGCTCAGATATGCAACGCTGTAACCAACCACTTCACCTCTGTTGTTCATATCTAATCCGCAAGACTCATCAGATTCAATACCAACGTCGCCCTGTAATCCTTGAAGTTTTGTTGTCTTTCCATTTTCCCAGATAGCAGGACGTTGAGTTGATTTTCCATCCTCATTCTCTGTAATAGATTTTATCAAGACTTGACCAGAGTTGTTAATTGCTACCACATCGCTTCCAGGAAGAATCCCCAATTTGCGGAATCCGTTTATCCGATCCCACATACAGAGAGCTGTTGTTGCTTTATTTACTGCAAACGTTCCGTAAGCCTTACCATTATCAACCAAGAATCTCCAATTAATTGATAATCCTGCATCAGATGTCTTGCTTGGTATTTCGTGAAATTCGCCGTCGCGCTCTCTAACAAAAAAGTGTTTTCCATTAGCAGACCCATCGACGTTATACCACCCAAGTATTTGCCCTTTATTATTGATGGCAATCGCTTGGCTTGAGTGAGTCTGTAGCGTACCAATGTCTTGAATATCGTATTCAATTTCTGCTACTAAAAAACTTGAAATAGCAATCAGCGAAAAGACTGTTAGATAACATATTTTTTTAAACATAAAACCCCTGTATCGATTTAAAATAACAGTACAGGTTAACTCACAAATCGTTTAACATCAATTAGTAGAGATTTTTTTATGTTTTAACGCTCTCTCATTAATATTGAAAAAGAGTGAAAAGAAAGATGTTTTCTCATTCGCCGAGAGAAGGCTAAGCTCAATCTAAAAGTTTAAGATTTGATTATTCGAAGAAAACCTATAATTCCTCTTTCGTCGAGTCTTTACACATACGCAATATGCAATCTCTCTTTTTGCTGAAAAATAAACGGAATAAACGAAATAGGTTTCGATGAAAAAAAATCTTAAACTCAAAACATCTTTTCCAATGCTTTTCATAGGTCTTAGCATTGGAATAATTGTAGGCCGAAGCATACCGGACGCATTGGCTTATGATGAGAAGGCTATTGATAATTCATTCTTTTCTCAAGAAATCCCACTTCCAGGTCAGCCAATTTCATCGTTCATCATTCATCGACCAGGCTATTCATTTGGTTATGACGCACGCAATCGCAATCCTTCGTGGGTATATGAGCATTTGACTGCTGAAAGCATTAAAGGCGAAACGAAGCGCTCTCTTGGATTTAAATAAGATGAAGCTATTCCTAAGCATTTAATAGCTACAATAGCTGACTATAAGGGAAGTGGATTCGATAGAGGGCATCAGGCACCTACCGCAGATCATCGCTCAAGCCGTGAGTTTATGGATGACACTTTCTTTATAACCAACATATGTCCGCAAAACCCTCAATTCAATCGCGGATATTGTGCTAAGCTTGAAAAACACGTTAGAGATCTAACAAAAGATAATACAAATGTTTACGTGTTCACGGGGCCGCTTTATTTACCCTCTGCTGAAGCAGATGGCAAGCGTTATGTCAAATATCAAGTGATAGTGGCTAAATGATGTCGCTGTCCCTACGCACTTCTTCAAAGTGATCACACTGGAAGATTGGAAAGGTCTGCTGGAAACGAGGTCTTACATTTTGCCTAATCAAGAAATCTCGTCAAAGACACCGTTAGACAATCTTAGAACTACGACTCAGAAAGTGGAGAGGGCAGCTGGATTCATCCTCTCTCAATAGAGTTATTCGTAAGAATTCTTTTATATTGCCTTAAATATTAACCAGATAGATAATCTTACGTCAATAGAATTATATCTAAAAGGATTAACATGTTTAGAAAAAAAGAATTTTAGCCTTTCCGTTTCTAGTGATAGGAATATGCTCTTTGAACAGTCTCCAATCAGAAATTTTGATTGATGGTCGCAATTGGCACGAACAAGAAGAGTATTTTGAAATACCTGAAAATCAAACGTTATCTTATCGAGCTAATCTAATATCTGGGAAGAAAGGTAAAAAGAAGGATAAAAATAAAGGCAATAATAATAGTGAAAGTGACACAATCATAAACATCAATAAACTTGTAAAAGACGGTGTTTCCACTTGCTATAATGCTTACAAATCTAAATTTGATGAGTATATCCGACAAGAGCGTGAGCGATTATTGTGCGTCCTTAAAAACTCATGGCGGGGTTGGGGACATGGCGGTACGATAACACT
>CAYRYY010000138.1:0-2944 GCA_964428715.1 uncultured Gammaproteobacteria bacterium | reverse complement strand
TATCTGCGCGTTAGAATAGTATTTTTTAACTGTTACTTCAATGGGTTTCCCTTGCCCATAACGGATTGCATTTGAGATAATATTAGTAACTGCTTGTTCTATTCTTAGTTTATCCCAGTTGCCCATTACAATATCTTCTTCTCTGAAAACCACTTCTATGTTGTCACGTTCTAACCGTTTAGAAAATTCCTCAACGACTTGTGCAACAAGAATGTTGAGATTAATCTCCTCAGGCTCAATATTAAGGTTGCCAGTTGTAATAAGGGACACGTTGAGAAGATCATTTATCATACGTGATAATCGTTTTGTTTGATTTTCCACAGTCTCTAGCATTTTAAGTAGACTTTCAATTGAGAAGTGAGCTAATGATACATTTCTAATACTATGCAGCGCATGTTGGGTTTGTAAAAGCATTGAGGTGAGCGGAGTTTTTAGCTCATGAGATGCAATGGATAAAAACTCATCTCTAGATCTTATTTCATTCCGTAAAGATATATTTTCAGACTCAAGCTGTAGTATTTTTTCTTTTTGTTCTTTAACTCGTGCCTTGTAAATATCAATTTCAGTTCTTTTGCTTAGAATATCAATTATTACACTAAGAAATATACCCTCAAGTAAAAAAAGAATTAGCGTAGAGATTCCATGTATTGTTGTAAAAGATTCTAGGTAATATGGGTATGTAAAATAATAGTTAATAGCTAATGCTGAAAGAAGTGTAGTTATAAATCCTGACTTATAGCCGCCATTTCCTGCACTAATTGCAACAATGGCCAAAAACAAAAGAGTTACGCTTCCTCTGGTAAATTCCATTTCTGGGAATTGAAGGAGCAGTGCAAGAAAAACTGGAAGAAATACTGCAATAACAAAGCGAAGTAATTTTCTAATTTTTTTAAGTTTTTTATGTTCTTCAACATGAAGAATGGAAGATAAATGCTTCATAGGCTAATTATATCTCATAAAAAGTGCAATATTCATCCTCTTGCATACTTCTTACAGACCCCTTACAAGCGTATGTGAATCTTGAAATATAATAATATACATGAATAGTAATAGAGTTTTTGTGGTAGATGATGATGAGGGTATTCGTGAGATACTTAAAAGTTTACTTGAATCAAAATATCCGGTTGAGGTATTTGAACATGGATATGATGCTGTAAAAAATGTTTCAAAAGAAAAGCCAAAGGTATTATTACTGGACTATTTTTTACCTGGAGAGAGTGCCGAGAAAGTGATAAAAGATGTAAAAAAAAATTCCAATATAGATTTAAAGATCATTGTTATGTCAGCAAGTTTACACATTAAACAAGACTTATTCAAAATGGGGGTTTCAGAATTTATCAAAAAACCATTTTCGATTGACACAATTTATTTGACACTAGATAAATACATAAACTAATTGTGCATAAAGTTTTTAAAATGTATATAATATGAGGCACTATGTATAAAATATTAGTTGTCGAAGACGATTCAGCGATTTTGTCAGTTGTAAAAGATATTTTAATCGAAAATAATTATGTAATTGAGGAGGCAGCGGACGGAATTGCAGCTATTGAATCAGTTAAAAAACAAGCACCTGATTTACTTATTCTTGACCTAGGACTCCCAAAACTTACAGGAGAATCCGTTTTGGTTGAGGTTAAAAAGCTTTTTCCAAACCTCCCTGTAATTGTGTTAACCGCTAAAAATCACACCTCAGATGTGGTAAAAGGATTTGAGTTGGGCGCAGATGACTATATATCAAAACCATTTGAAATAGACGAACTGCTTGCAAGAATTAGACTTAAGCTAAAATCAGATAAAGATTTAAAACTTGTGATTGATGACCTTATTCTTGATTCTGAGAAGGTGTATGTAGAGCGAGCTGGGAAAGAAATAAAATTATCTCCTCATGAGTTTAAACTTCTTCAGTACCTTATGTTGAATCAGGATAAGGTTTTGTCCCGCGATATGATTCTGAATCGAATCTGGCAGTATTCATTTGATGTAGACACAAGAGTAGTGGATGTTTATGTGGGATATTTGAGGAAAAAGATAGACGCAGGACACAAGAAAAAATTAATTTCTTCAGTTAGAGGTTTTGGTTACGTTATTAAAGGATCATAAACTCTACAATTTGAAGAGAGAGTGTGGTACAATTTCCACATGTTCAAGATTCAAAAATTTGATTTCTTAGTATCTCTTTATATCTTTTGTATTTGTGCTGCAGAATTTATGGGAGGAAAGACCTTTCCATTAATTAAGATTTTTAACTACCAGCTTAATGCAAGTGTTGCAATTTTTCTTTTTCCTCTTCTTTTTACCATTAACGATATCATAACCGAAGTGTATGGAAAAGAAAGGACAAGAAGTGTTATACGTTCAGGACTTGTTGTGATTGGTCTTATATTTTTAGCATCTATTGTATTTGTTGCCCTACCTCCATCTGTAAGATTTTCTCAAAATGAAAATGCGTACGATACGATATTTGGCTTGTCAGCCCGTATTTCAGCAGCGTCTTTAATTGCGTTTGCAGTAGCCGAATTTACTGATGTAATTGTATTTGTTAAAATCAGGCAAAAATTGGGTAAAAAAGCACTGTGGTTGAGGAATAATATTTCTAATTTTATAGCTCAATTTTTTGATACGGTAATATTTATGACGTTGGCTTTTTATGCATTTAACCAGCCATTTATGTCTAACTTCAATTTCCTGCTCGGATTGATAATCCCTTATTGGCTTTTAAAGTGTTTTATGTCAGTCATTGAAACACCGCTTGTTTATCTAGGGGTCAAATGGCTCCGTCAAGATTCAAAAAATAGTTAATCCTCATTCCATGAAAATTTCACTTGTTATTGTTGAGAGCCTTGATGGTTTTACAACTCAAGGGTCTGATGTAAACATATATAACTGGACGAGTAAACAGGACACGGAATTCTTTTTTAAAAAAATAGAAAAGGCAAAGTTA
>CAYRYY010000137.1:1578-2957 GCA_964428715.1 uncultured Gammaproteobacteria bacterium | reverse complement strand
ATCGAACACAACTTTTGGTAAACACTACTGCTCTTGACCGAGATATTTTACCATACTGGCTTCAATTACCTGTAAATTTTAATGGAGTATTAAGAATTAGCCCCACACAAACACAAACGGGTTTCAGCATTGAAGGCCGTCGTTATTTAGGAAACTTTCTTGACCTTGGATCTATTGCTGGATCAAAACTTTTTCAAAATTGGTGTGCCTTTATGACACTTTCTTTTAATGCAGTCAAAAATAACTGGGGACTTACCCAAGACAACATTTCAGGAGCCGGGCCTAACACAACTCCTGTTTATGATATTATTACTGCCTTCAATAACCCTGAATGGGCCTTCTATAAATCTAATGGGGCTACCACACAAAATGAACTTTCAGAAATACGCATAGGCCTCAATACTACTTTCATATCAACTCCACGAGCGCAAGTCGCCACGTATTCAGGCTTTACTATTCCTTGCACAAAAAAAGCTTCCAACAAATATATTTTTGCTGCCCAAAGTGGATATGGTGGTCATTTTGGACTTATATGGGGAATTTCATTTCAATTTCCTTTAACTCGAGAAACGGATGATTACACCCTTGCCGGCACTATTAATTTTGAAAATATCTTTCTCCTAAGAAATCACCAATTCCGAACCTTCGATCTTAACGGCAAACAATGGAGTCGTTTTTTACTCTTGCGCAAACAAAATGATCCAACCAACACTCTTATTCCAGGAGTAAACATTCTTACTCATAAAGTTCGCGTATCTCCTCACGATATTATGGACTTTGGAACCGGCTTACGTTTTACCAAAAATTGGTTTGAAGCAGAATTAGGCTACGGAATCTGGGGCAATAAGGGAGACCGTTGCCGTATTTATAATAAAGACTGGATAGCTGAATACGGCATTGCAGGAACAAACATTAACACCTCAGCAAGCGAGAGTACCATTGCCAACCAAGCCACTAATGATCCCGTATTTGTAACTATTGTAGAAAGCGACCTTAATCTTAAGTCTGGAGAAGCCACAGCTTGCGCAACTCATAAAGTATATGGATCACTTGGAATTAAACGATTTGGCAAAACATGCGACAACACATTTAACGTCGGAGCTCTTGTAGAAATTCCTCATAATGCAACTGATGTTCTTTCAACATGGGGGCTCTGGTTTTCAGCAGGAGTTGCCTTCTAATATCAAGCTCAAAATAAACAAAATAACCACAATAAATTTCGAATAACCCCTTCCAATCAAGTTATTATTGACTTTTCACTAGTTTGCCCTATTATTAACTATGTATTATTTTTACTTTGTTCTTTTAGAAAGGATCCTAAAAAATGAACAAAAAACTCTTTGGTTTTGTTACAGCTTTTTTTATTGCAACTTCAGCAC
>CAYRYY010000137.1:0-1568 GCA_964428715.1 uncultured Gammaproteobacteria bacterium | reverse complement strand
TTCAACCAAACGTGGCCAACTAAATTTGAGTCCGTAGAACGCACAACCGCTCTCGCCGCTGCTCTTACAAAACCTGAATTTCTAGCTATTTATACTCAAGACAATAACTTCCAACAAAATATTCAGCTTGGTGCTCTTGCTGGAGCTAGTGTTATTTTAGCTACTTTTTTTGGTTGTGCTTTTGCAGAATGGCTTCAAGAATTTAAAGTAAGAAAAGCTGAAAAAGAAAAACTTATCTCTCGCATAAACTGTGAAGCAGCTCGAATAAAAGCTACTTGCCATATAAACTAATCATTAGTTTTTTACGCTATTCTGTTTATATAAATTTTATTTATGAGAATATTTTAAAATCTTATCTTGTGCTTCTAGCAAGAAGAAAAAAGTATTATCATAAATATAAGAGGCTCAGATTAAATTCTGAGCTTTTTTATTCTCCTCGGCTCCGACAAACACTATTCATAATCCAAAAATAATAAGCCCTCAATCTCAGAGAGCAAGTTATAAAAATAAACTTTAAGTTAAAGTAAGCGCTTTTTAATTTTACTAAAATCAGTAAGTGCTGGAATAGATTAATTCAATTGATTTAAAAAATTTGCCTGAAGTCCTGATATGTTAATATGATCATGAGAAAAATGATTTCTAATTTAGCAACTTCATAAATCAATTAGAAACATCCATCCTCACTTTTAAAACTACATCTATTCGCTGCTCCCCTATACTCTCCCACAAATCAATAACAAAAGCAGTCCGTTTATCAATCGCACTACCAAAAAATTCTAAAGCTTCAATATATAAATCAATATCGCTTCCACGCTTGGTTAGGTCAACACAAGAACCATTACAAAAAAATGTTCCTTAAATGCCACAATAATCTGAGCAACATCGTAATCACTTAACCTAATTTTTTGCTCTACACTCAGATCCTTTTAAAATAGCTGTCTATCTCTCATTACTAAAAAACAAAAAAATATACTGTAGATACCTTTAAAAATAAAAAGCCCAGGCTTTTACACCTAGGCTTTGTGATTTACTAAATTCTGTAAAAAAAATTAATACATTCCATGCATTCCGCCCATTCCAGGGCCACCTGCAGCAGGCATTGCATCTTTCTTTTCTTCTGGAATATCACAGATGATCGTTTCAGTAGTAATCATTAATGCTGCAATAGATGCTGCATTTTGTAATGCAGAACGAGTTACTTTTGCAGGATCAACAATACCAGCTTGAATCATATCAACATACTGACCTGTTTTTGCATCAAATCCAATTTCAAAAGCCGAGTTGCGAACTTTATCAACAACCACAGAACCTTCAAATCCAGCATTTTGAGCAATAATGCGAATAGGCTCTTCAAGTGCACGACGCACAATATCAATTCCTAACTTCACATCACCTTCAGCTTTGATTTTTTCAACTAAAATTTGTGTTCGCAAAAGAGCAAGCCCACCACCAGCGACAATACCTTCTTCAACTGCTGCACGAGTTGCATGAAGAGCATCTTCGATACGGTCTTTCTTTTCTCTCATTTCTGTTTCAGTTGCTGCGCCGACTTTGATAACTGCAACACC
>CAYRYY010000136.1:0-2989 GCA_964428715.1 uncultured Gammaproteobacteria bacterium | reverse complement strand
AAGAGGCTTTAAAAAGGGCAGAGCAGGGTCAACAGATTCTTTGGATAGAAAATACGGTTCAAGAAGCCCAGCAGATGTTCAAAGAGCTGGCAGCAACAGCTCAAGACTGCGGAATTAAGTGTGCCCTTCTTCATTCCCGTTATATTCGAGACCACAGAGATTCAATCGAGTCGGAATGGATTGATCTGTTTGGCAAGGATAGAGGTAAGCGGATGGAACAAGGCCGGATCTTAGTCGGAACTCAAATTTTAGAACAGTCTTTGGATATTGATGCCGATTTTCTTGTCACACGCCTATGTCCTACTGACATGCTGCTCCAACGAATAGGTCGATTATGGCGCCATAGTACACTTGCGCGTTCTTCTTTTGCGGTTCAAGAAGCATGGATTCTGTCCCATGAAATTGAAAGCTCGCTTAGTGATCCTAAATATAGTCTTGGGAAGTCATACTATGTCTACAGCCCCTATTACCTGCTTCGCACCCTAGAGCTGTTTAAACCGTTGTCGGGAAAAGATATTTTTCTTCCAACAGGCATTAGAGAGCTGATCGAATCAACTTATGCTGAGAGGGAAGATACAGGCATTATGTTGACTATGAAAAAGGACTTAGAAAGGAAAAAATCTGACCTTCAACGTCTTGCAAATGTAGGTCTTTCGGAGGGCATAGAAACTCAATCAGATGACTGGGCTCCCACCCGATATTCAGAGCAAGAGAGTTGTGAGGTTCTAGTTATCAAAGGGATAGAACTTAAGTCTCGAGCCATTTCATTGACGTTAATTGATGGCAATACTCTTGATTTGCCAACATCAGGTTCAACGCTCCAAAACCGTAAAGAGTTTTCACTGATTCTAAGCAGAAATCTTGTAAAAGTCGCTGAAAGAAATGCCCCCCCACCTCCTTCACTTGAGATTTTGCAGGTGTTTAAAGGTTATCTTTATATAGATGAAGACAATCCTACCCTTAGAATTGCAAAGCTGTGCCCAAGCGACAATCTTATATCTATAGATGGAACTCCATTTTCAAAAAATTTAAATTACAGCCAGACGCTGGGATATTATATCGAGGAATAAACATATATGGAAAATAGATTTAATCTCATAGAGGAACCTTGGATACCCATTGTTTGTAAGGAGCTTATCAGCTTTAAACAGCTGTGTAATGCGCCGGCAAATGAATATCCAGAAATAGGGACCAATCCAGTTCAAAAAATAGCTCTAACCAAATTGCTTTTTGCGATTGCTCAAGCAGCTTATACACCGGAAGATGAGAAAGCGTGGCTCGATCTTGGGGTAGAAGGACTTTCAAAATATTGTCTAGACTACCTTGAAAAATGGTATGACAGATTCTGGCTTTATGGGGAAAGACCATTTCTTCAAATGCCAGAGATAAAAAACTCAACCCATCAAAAACTAAGTGCTGTTTTGCCCGATGTTGCTTCCGGAAATACGTCTTATTTTTTTCAGACTCAAAATGAAAAAATTTTAGATGACCCTGATAAAGCAGTGCTTATTGTCACTCTGATGGGTTTTGCACTTGGAGGAAAAAAAATAGATAACAGCCTTGTCTTGACTTCCGGCTACAAAAAGAAACCAACCGGAAGACCCGGTTCAAGTGTGGGACACCTGGGTTATCTTCATAATTTTGTCCTTGGATCAAATGTTAAAGAAACTATATGGATTAACCTGGTTACGTCTAATCAAATAGAAAAGCAAAAAGCATGGTCATCAGGTTTAGGAACAGCTCCGTGGGAAAAAATGCCAAAAGGTGAAGACTGTCCCATTGCCCGGGAGCTGAAAGAAAGTTATATGGGTAGATTGGTCCCATTATCACGCTTCTGTCTTTTGGAAGAAGAACGACTATACTACTCGGAGGGTATAAGTTTAAGTGGTCACAAGGAAGGGGGCGTTGATCCCTCTGTGGCAGTAGACCGTAGTAAAAATGAATGGAAAGCAGCATGGGTAGATCCAAGTAAGCGTCCTTGGAGAATGGTTCCTGCATTTCTAAGTTATATGGGAAAAACAAAGACGAATGCTTTTGATTGTTTTTACATTCAAGAAGGACTTGCTAGGGTTAAATATCTTCCCAAATTTTCCATTTGGTCAGGTGGGCTCCGTGTCAGCAGTAATGCTGGTGAGCAATATGTCTCAGGCTCTGACGATTTTGTTGAGTCAAAAGTATTGCTTTCTGCAGATATCATTGGTAACGAAAATTGGTTTTTCCAAATTGAAGAGGAAATGAGGTTTCTGGACGAACTTTCCAAATCCGTTTATTCATCAGTATTGGGTTATTACAAGCAGCTAAAGGTCGAGGGTTCTAACCACGCAGGAAACGCAGCCAATATGTTTTGGCAAATGGCTGAAAAGAGTTCTCAAGAACTTTTTCAAAACGAATCGCCAAAAAACTTACGCAAAAATTTCAAAAACTTGGCAATCAAGGTATACGATCAGCTTTGTCCCAGGGAAACAGCTAGACAGATCAGCAGCTGGGTACGCAATAGATCAAAATTTCAAAATATAGGATCATATGAACGACCAAGAAATAAAAAAAATTAGTAGAGGAGAAAAGTTTGTTGGTTATATTTGCAATATTATAGCTGCAAATTCCGCAAAGTGTGCTGCGCTTAAACGTGCAGATAATCCGGCATTGGAATACCAGAGCTGGGAAATTCTCAGCCGCTTTGGTGTAGATTTAACCCATCCACAAGAAAGACGGGTCTTTAGTTCTATTGCAGCTATGGTGGCCAAAGCAAAAATTATAAAAGACGGTCACCAAGATATAGGCGCAGCAATAGCGAATTGCTACGAGGGTAAGAGTGAAAATGATCAAGCCCTTTCAAAATTACGACGACTGATTGCGTGTAATAGTATTGAAGAGCTTTGCTCTGTTTTGCGCCCCTTACACCAGCTTATCCTATCAAAACAAGATTCGACATTGAATTATGGAAGACTCCTTGATGAGATTATAAGGTTTCAATGGAAACCCTTGGATA
>CAYRYY010000135.1:0-3048 GCA_964428715.1 uncultured Gammaproteobacteria bacterium | reverse complement strand
TTAGAATCTGAAAATACGGTATTGGTGGGTAGACTTATTGAAGGGAATTACCCAGATTATGAGAAGGTTATTCCTCAAAATTCAAAGACGAGTATTGAATTAAACAGGCAGGAGTTGTTAGATGCCCTGCGCGCATCAAGCGTATTTGCACGGGAAAATGCAAACATAATAAATCTCAATGTGTCTCTTGGAAAGCTTACCATCTATGTATCAAGCAGTAGTCTAGGAGAGTCAAAAACGGTTGTAGAGGGGGTTCAGACAGGAGATGATAACACGATAGCCTTTAATATTAAATTTGTTCAGGATTATCTAAAATCTGTAACATCTGACAAAATAAAACTTCAAATTAATAGTGCTGTGGAGCCGGCCCTCTTTACAACCCCTGAGGACTCAGAGTATCTCCATGTAATCATGCCAGTAAGAGTTCAGGACTAGTTACTCTTGCGCCGCTAAGGTATAAATGACTGCTTCTTGAGCCTCCTGATTGTTTATTGCGACAGTGCCGCTCGCAATAAATATTGGAATTATATATGGCGAATGTGATTCTAGAAGATAGCCTTCTTTAGCCTGTGTTAGGTTAAATATTGCTGACTCAACGGGGTTTTGGAGAGAATAGGGTTGGCGCACAGTTCCTTTTCCTTCATTTATTATTTTTCTAAAATCAGGTGTGGATATGAGTTTCGTGGGCGGCTGTATTTGTTGTGTTTGGAAGATATAGTAGGTGATTTGCTTAACCGTATATAGCCTGTCAAACACAACTGACGTGTAAACCGCTTCTCCAAACTGTTTGTAAAGCGTTTTTCCATTTAGCGTTTTAGGAAAGCTAACCATAAAAATACTTGACTCGTTAAAATTTTGCGTAAACTCTGGCTCTTCTGAATACTCTTTGAAGTATTTTATAACGGGCGCATTCATGTCTGTTTCTGAAGTGTTTATTTTAAAATCTTTAAGGATCTTTTTAGCTCCTGAAACAACATCTTCTGGAGTTTCAACAAGAGGAATACTGTCTAGAGAATCTGGTTTTGCTTGGACATACATACTGTTATAGGTAACAAATCCGTTGGTGGAGTCAATGATGAGGCTTGCTTTTTGAGCTGGAATTTCCCAATAATACGTTCCTTCTATGATCTTTCCATTTCCTGATGCTTGAAAATTTGAGGCAACAGATTGGATAACTTCAGCTGATAGATTTTGCTGTGATTTGATGTATGTAGGCATGGAGGATGGTAGAGTGTTTGTGAATGCCGTAAAATAACTGGCGTTTGTAAAAGTAGTGTTTTGCCCGCCAGGTAAAAGAATATTTGTGTTTTGAGAAGTTGGTATCTTTTCAAAGGGAGTAGGAATTATAGGTGTTGTGGGTGTGTTGGTTGAGTTTTGAGGAATGAATGATAAAGCGGCGAAGATTACAACTGAGAACACCCCTACAACAATAAGTATAAGCGTAAATAATTTGTGTGTTTTTGTAAATTGTATGAATCTTTGCATATTAGTTATTCTGAATATAATATCTTATTTCTGAACTACTTGGGTCAAGGAGGTTGTATAGATAGGTAATATCTTCATTTGTATGCCTAATACACCCAGAACTTCCCGGATTTCCTTCCGAGAGTCTAGAGTTATCCCCATTTACACCATGCAGACCAAATGCGCCTGGTAGAATCCAATTGCATTGTGTGCCATTGCACTCATTATATGGAATTGGTCCATAATAGGGCTCTAAAACGGGAACATTTAAGGTTAAGAAATATGGTGCAGTTTCATCAGTTGTTGCAACCTCTTTACTTGTGATTACCCAATAGTCCCGTCCTGCTAATTCAGGAAGAGGTGTAGGGCGTTCTCCTGGTCTTCCGGTTTTTACATTAAACGTTTTGACAAGTGTGCTCTGAGAGGTGTCTCCCGGAACTCCACGAAATAGTTCTTCCCTGTTAGATTGTCTATGAAGTAAAAACCAGTATGAGTTTTGTGGTTGTGTTTGTGATTCAGCAGTGGGTATAAAAAGCGGTGAGCATTGCGGTCCACCACTATCACAGCCAGCTGGTACAATATCATTTGGAATGTTTGGTGACGCCATTGCTAGATTGCGGAATTCCCAATGAAGGTGAACTCCTGTTGAAAATCCTGTTGTTCCCATGAGTCCTAATTGTGTGCCTTTTGTGACGGTTTGCCCCTGCTGTACTTGAATCTGGCTAAAATGTCCGAAAAACACTTGGGCTGATTGTCCATTCACCTCGCTTGATACAACTACATGCTTTCCGTATCCACAGCCGTTAGAGTTGCATCCTGTATAGCTTCCGCATGATGTTTGACCGTCATTGCAGGCGGTTGTCACAACACCATCAAATGTTGAAAAAATAGGAGTACCAGCAACGTTTGCAATGTCCAATGATTGAAGGCCTAAACCATAAAGCCTATCGTGCCCATAAGGTCCACGTGTCCCTTGAGTTATCATACTTCTATCCTGAACCGGCCATCCTGAATCAGTAATTATAGGATTTCCAACCCGGGTAGTAACTGTATTGCTATCTGACTGTAGCTGCGCATGGATGGACAGTGGGTTTAAGCAAATAAATATAAACAATAGTACAACCAGTAAAGTCTTTAGCATAATATTATTGCAGCCATTCCTCCGCTTTATCTTGAATATAGGCCCTATCACCCCAGCCTACAAAGATCTTTGATGTATCTACGCCTTGCTGCTTCAGCCATTCAAGAGTTTTAAGTGCAGCTTCTCTAAATGACGCACGAGACTGTGTATATTCCGGGGTTCCCTCAGAAGCGTTATAGTCTATACCCTCAATAGATATCGGGAGTACCCAAGGACGAGAGTTCATGTTTGTGTCAGATACAAATACATCAACCGTAAGTCCGGTTGAGAGCGTTAATTGTTGCGTATAGGGAAGAAGAGGATACACTTTTCTTATTTCACTAGTTGAAGTCTGAACTGTTGGGGCACTTGTGTTAACTCCACCACCTTCAGATGGGGGATTGGTGGGTAAAAGGAGCGTGCTTTCAGGACCGTCAGGAATGGGAGATGAGCTTAAAATAAAT
>CAYRYY010000134.1:2763-3049 GCA_964428715.1 uncultured Gammaproteobacteria bacterium | reverse complement strand
ATTAACCGCAAACGTCATACGCACAGTAGGCTCTTCAATTTTGAGTAATGGAAGTGCCATTGGATTATTTACATCAGCTATAGTTTCTCCAATGTTCACGTCCAGAATACCAGTCACAGCTACAATATCTCCTGCAAATGCCTCTGTAGCATCAATTTTGCCCAAGCCCTCAAAAGTCATAAGACTAGTTACTTTTATCTTTTTCTGTACACCTTCACGGTTAATGTGCATAATTTCCTGATTAGCTGTAATTTTTCCGTTTAATATGCGTCCAATTGCAATTCTT
>CAYRYY010000134.1:0-2753 GCA_964428715.1 uncultured Gammaproteobacteria bacterium | reverse complement strand
TTTATGTGTATCTGCTGCAATTGTTGTAACTAACATTTGGAGAGGTGCTTCATTGTCTAGTTTTGGTTCTGGAATATTTTTAAGAATGGATTCAAACACAGGAGTTATATCTTTCATGGTTGACAAATCAGGCTCAAATCCTGCCAATCCATTTTTGGCAGACGCATATACAATTGGAAATTCTGCTGTTTCGTCATCTGCGCCAAGCTCTATAAACAAGTCAAAAGTTTTGTTAATAACGTGGTTAATGCGTGCATCAGGCTTATCTATTTTGTTTATAACTACAATAATTTTGTGCTTCATTTTGAGCGCTTGCTTCAAAACGAAACGTGTTTGAGGCATAGGACCCTCTTTTGCATCAATCAAGAGCAAACATCCATCAGCCATGGTCAAAACTCTTTCAACTTCTCCACCAAAATCTGCGTGTCCTGGAGTATCAATGATATTAATTTTGATTGGTTCACCATTAGCGTCTGCTATGGAAACAGATGCGTTTTTGGAAAAAATGGTAATACCGCGCTCACGCTCCAACTCATTACTATCCATGATCAAGTGTGATTCATCATTAAATTCTTTACCTAGAATAGTTTTTGCCTGACGCAAAAGACAATCAACCAGAGTTGTTTTTCCATGGTCAACGTGGGCACTAATTGCAATGTTTCTTATGTTTTTCATATCTTTAAAAGAAAAATCCCCCGGGCACATGGGGGTATCTTATAATTATAGCAGAAAATAAACTAAAAACCTAACATCTGTTGCCTACACTGAGATTTATTGTATTATTAGTCTATGGGGAGTTTTGTGTATTCGCTAAAATCCAATGTAATCTATATAATTCTAGGAATTTTAGCACTTAACGTGCTTGTTCTAGATTATATGGTGTTTTTTGCAAAACCAAAAAGCATAGTTCAAAATATCCAGCTTTCAAACCCAACTCAAGAAACCGCTACACAGCCTACATCAAACAGACAAGCACAAACAACTGCAAGCAATAATACGCAGCCAGTGGCTGCTGCCGTAACTTGCCCCAATACCTGTATGGCAGCCATTAAAACAGCCACAGAATCCCTTAAACTGACTCAAACAGTTGTGAACAACACAACTACTCAATCAACTCCTGCAACAAGTACTCCGCAGGAATATTTTATACCTTTTGGATCTGGTTCGGGAGCGTCGCAAGGAACATATAGCACACTTTCTGCTCTCTCAGCCTACGTAAACACCACACTTTATACAAGCATTTCAACAGTAACGTTTGAGGTGTCAGCAACTATCCCAAATGGTAATCAGAGTGCGACAATTCAGCTGTATAATGCAACCGACGGGTATGCAATCCCAAATTCTCAAGTATCTATTTCAGGAGGAACACCACAGCTATTAATTAGCCCTAATATAACGTTGCCGTCTGGTAACAAGCTATATCAAGTGCAAATTAACACACAGTTAAATTCTCCAATAGTAATTGATCAGGCTCGCCTTCATATCACCACAAATTAGCCACTAGGAGCGCAGGTGTAACCGAGTACTGCAAGATTATAAAAAGAATCTCATAGTTTTGATTTTACGCCTAAAATTTGGTATACTACACGCTTGTCTGCAAAGTGTATTCTGCCTGTTTCAACTCAAGCATGTTGTTATAAGGCGGCTTCATTTTGACCGACAGCTCTTTAACAACTGGGCAACTACTTGTTTACCATTAGAAATTAGCAATTCTTAATCTGTAAACAAGAATTCTATAATATGAGTTGGGCTCCGCTAGTCTCGATACAATCGGGATTAACTGAGCTCAACTCGAGTATCACAAGGAGGAATAGTGTCTCACAAACTCGACCCGTTCGCCAAGGAAACCGTGCGCAAGTGCGCTTCCTGCAACCAGAGAATCAGTGATCTCAACAAGCCGGTTCTCTCCGGAAAGTGCGTGTTTTGCGCGCCACTTCCATTCAGGAATCGTTCGTAAGAGCAACTACTGATCCGACCATGTCAGATCGTTGAAAGTAATGGGAGACCCATTCAACGATTTCAGTCGTTATCGCCCGCTAGTCCCCGCTTCTAAGGAGGCGCAACATGGACTGGAAGTTCTTTCTCACGAATTATGCCAAGTGGCAAAGCCTAGTAGGAGTCGTTACTCTCGTAGTATGGCTTCTTTACCCGGCCTCCGGAGAATATGTGATTCAACGCAACCACATACCCATAGTAGGGATCGTTCTCAGCATCCTGACTGTCATGGTTACCCTTGCGGCGACCTTCTTCACTCTGGAGACATCAGATGTTTGACGGACTCACCTTCCTCGTCGGCGGTATTGCCCTTGCTGGCATCATCATTGCGGTCGTCATGATTCGCAACGCTTCACAGGAGAAGCACCAGTACCACCTCGGGGACTACCAAATCCCGAAAGAGGGAGAACGAGAACAGCCTTTGGCCGAGCCGCCAAAGCAAGATCCGCATCTTCGCCGTATACAACACGAAGAAGATGAAGCCATCAAGCGTGGAGAAATCGAGGACTGATCATGAATCCAGCAATGGACTTAGGGCCATAATAGCCTTATCGGGACGCACTGCGTCAAACGACAGCATTGGGTAAAACCAACGCAACATGCAGGAGGCAACCCGGTGATACTAGCAGAACACACCATCAAGGTGCATGGCAGGAAAAACATCCATCTCGGCCTGAAAATTCCAGACACAGTTCAGACCTGTGAAGACGCAGACTCAGTTCGAATCGCTTTCTGGCGCTACATGAACAGTCACACAC
>CAYRYY010000133.1:0-3078 GCA_964428715.1 uncultured Gammaproteobacteria bacterium | reverse complement strand
TTATGCCAGGAGACAACGCTAAAATGACAGCTGAACTTATCGTTCCAGTTGCCATGGAAGAAGGAATGAGATTTGCTATTAGAGAAGGTGGAAGAACAGTTGGAGCAGGAGTTGTTACCAAGATTCTCGCATAATTGCTGGAATCAATCGCACATTTTACATTTAAGAGTTAGTTTGGTAATATAGAAACCTTGCATCCAATGCGAGGTTTTTTTGTATAATTAAGGAGAACTATGCCAAAAGGAAGAATCAGAGTAAGATTAAAATCATATGATCCGCGTATTATTGACTCTACATGTCAGCAAATACTGGATACAGCCATTAGAACTGGTGCAAAGGTAGTAGGTCCAGTACCTCTTCCAACACAGCGCTCTATGTGGGCTGTTAATAAATCTGCGTTTATAGATAAAGATGCTCGTGAGCATTTTCAAATTAAAACTCACAAAAGATTAATTGATATCATGTCTCCAACTGATAACACTATTGAATCCTTAATCCATCTAGACCTTCCAGCAGGTGTGGATGTAGAGATTAAGATGTAGCTTTTTCGCCTCATTTTGCTAAATTTTCCATATTTGTTTTTTTGTCCTTTAGCTTCAACTTGTGCTTGCTTTCTGCAGCCCACTTGCTATATAATAACTTTTACTCATGTTTATGCCAAACAGGGAGATTGAAGTACTTGCTACATAGGAGCTTAGCTGCAGGAAATCTGCGTAAGAAGCGACTCTATGTAGCCGCTTTTTTTTGTGCTTAAAAAACATATGTTAAACGCAATAATTGGAAAAAAAATGGATCAGACCCAAGGGTTTTTAGAAAACGGAAGACGTATTCCACTTTCTATGATTTCTATTTCTGGAAATGTAGTAACACAAATTAAAACTCCAGAAAAAGATAAATATTCAGCAGTGCAAGTAGGATTTGGAGATAAGAAGAAGGTTACAAAAGCAATTGCAGGACATTCTAAAAAAGCGGGACTTGACAAGACACCCCGCTTTTTTCGTGAAGTACGCGTTGAGGATACGGCAAGTTTCGAACTAGGCAAAGAAGTTAACGTAGAAGAAGTGTTGGAAATTGGAGATGTAATTAATGTAACAGGAACATCAAAGGGAAAAGGATATGCGGGAGTTGTTAAAAGACACCATTTTAGAGGCGGACCAAGAACTCATGGACAATCAGACCGTGAGCGCGCTCCAGGATCATCTGGACAAACTACTACACCAGGTAGAGTTTACAAAGGCAAAAGAATGTCAGGGCGCATGGGAACGGAAACTGTCACAATTCAAAATCTAATCGTTTTAGACATAAAAGATGGCGTTTTATATGTAAAAGGATTAATACCAGGAATAAAGGGAGCACTTGTTGTTGTTTCAAAAGCAAAAGACAATAAAGAAACAAAAGCATTAAAGAAAAATCACGTGCCATTATTTAAAGTTGCAGAAGCAGTTGAGGAAGTAGAAGCAGCTGTAGTTGATCAAGAGGTAACAGCAGGTCCAGTTATAGAAACAGTTGAGGTTGAGGCACTTCCAGAAGAACCAGAAAAAGTTGCTGAAGAACAGGCTGAAAAGGTTGAGACAGAAACTGAGAAATCAGTTGAAGAAGTAACAAAAGAATCAAAAACTGAAAACACAAAAGAAAGTGAGACAAAATAACTATGGCAGACACAAAAGTTAAAAAAACAGTAGTTGCAAAAGAAAAAACAGTTAAAAAGCCTGTTTCCAAAAAGGTTGTAAAAGAAAATGAAGTAGAGGTAAAACCTGTCAAAAAGGAAGTGGTTTCAAACAAAGCTGAAATCTCAATGAATGTTATTGATCTAGCTGGAAAAGCAGCTGGAAAAATAGCATTACCTGGTGAAATATTTGGAGCAAAGGTTAATCCAACACTGATGGCTCAGGCAGTACGTGTATATCTTTTCTCTCAAAGACGAGGCATGTCATCTACTAAAACAAGAGGAGAGGTAAATGGTACAACTAAAAAGATATATAGGCAAAAAGGAACAGGACGTGCAAGACACGGAGCAGCAAAGGCACCACTCTTTGTAGGTGGAGGTATTACATTTGGTCCAAAACCACGTGATTTTAGCTTGGAACTACCTAAAAAGATGAAGCGTGGCGCATTGTTCTCTGCTCTTACGCAGAAATTAAACGACAAACAAATGGTTGTATTTGATTCAAAAAGTTTGACTGGTAAAACAAAAGAGATGAGTGCTTTTGTAAAAGCAGCTGAAATTGGTACTAAAAAAATGACAGTTGTAATCGATTCCGATTCAGCATTGGTAAGACGTTCTGCTGGAAACCTTAAAAAAACATCTGTAGTTCGAGCTGAGGACTTAAATGCATATACCGTTCTTAATGGAGGAACAATTCTATTTGTAAAAGATAGTATTGAAACCATGAAAAAGACATTTTTGAAAGGAAATTAAATACATGAATATAATTTTAGTCAGACCAATTATTACAGAGGCATCCATGAAAGATGCGCAAAATGGAAGATTTACATTTGAGATACACAAAGACGCATCAAAAACAGATGTAAGACGCGAAGTAGAAAAGACATTTGGTGTAAATGTAAAAGCGGTTAGAACAGTAACCATCAAAAGACGTGGAGTTGTTATGACAAAATTTGGCCGCAAAGATACAAGTATTACACTTAAAAAAGCAAGAGTAGAGCTTGTAAAGGGTCAGACAATTCCTGCGTTTGAGATAAACGACAAGAAAGAAGATAAAAAGAAAGAAAAAAAGGCTAAATAAGCAAAGCTTGGATATATGGCAACTAAACTTAAAAAAATATTAAAAAAACACTCTGGGCGGGACGCGTCAGGTCAGGTTGCGGTGCGCCATCAGGGTGGAAGGCATAAGAGATTTTATAGAGTTATAGATTTTAAACGTAACAAGCTAGGAGTAGAGGGAAAAGTATTAGCAATTGAATATGATCCAAATAGATCAGCAGATGTCGCACTTTTACAATATAAAGACGGTGAGAAGAGATACATATTGCGCCCTGTAGGGTTGGAAGAAGGGGCAGTAGTTATAACATCAGAGAATGCCGACCTAAAGCCAGGAAACGCACTTCCCATGAAGG
>CAYRYY010000132.1:0-3088 GCA_964428715.1 uncultured Gammaproteobacteria bacterium | reverse complement strand
TACTAAGTTTATATGCAAAGGATTGCAGGATTGTTCTATTTTTTAGCTGGAAGTACTATAATTTTTGGAATCTTACTTGCTGAAATCTTTTACCCCGCGTCTGCTCACTATAGCCTTTCATTTAATATGATTAGTGATCTAGCATTTACCCGCACCACAACACATATTATCCCTGAACCATCTGCATTCATATTTAATTCATCCCTTATTTTGTCAGGTTTATTTGTACTACTGGCAAGCGTTTTCATACGTAAGACTCAAAAAAAGATGCTTGTGTATTCCAGCGCATTTCTAGGTGTATCTGCCATGGGAATTGGGATATTTCCTGAATACTATAAAACAATTCACCCAATTATTGCAGTCCTTGCTTTTTCCAGTGGAGGAATAACAGCTTTATTATTTGGCAAAAATATTAAAAACATAACGATTTCATTTATTTCATATGTATTAGGAAGCGTGTCACTTCTTTTTCTAGTAATAGGTGTTTTGCTGCCAAGCTTGATTGTGCCGACGCTGGGAAGGGGTGGAGTAGAGAGAATAGTTGCCTATCCATTATTTATCTGGCTGATTGTAGCAGGGATATATTATCTAAGTATTCCTGAATTTAAAAAACGCTAAGGCCAAACTGCTTTAAATATTATTCCAATCTCTTTGCAATATAATCCAAGTGTCTTTTGCGCTCGAATTTGAGGGAGTCTGCATTTACCCCTCGCTTTGATAACAGGTCCACTGCAAATTCTGCTCCTAGGTAGTGTGGGAGGATTACATAATCAGCTCCCGTGTCATACAGCTCTTTGGCTTCTTTTGTGTCTCTGGAAATGGTTACAAAAAGCGTTCTCTTTCTTTTTTCTTTTGTCTTTTTTGCTAAAAACACATTTGTCTTATGATCCGGAATAGTTGAGATAACCAGCTCTACAGTAGGCAGCTTTAACTCTTCCAAAAATTCACTGTCTGACGCGTCTCCAAATTTGTGATGAATATGCGCGTTTTCTAACCTCTTTATAGCATCCGGGTTGTTATCTATGACCACAAAATCCATATCAAGTTTTTTAAACAAATGCACAAAATCTAACCCCACGCGGTCATATCCAAAAAGCAGCGCATCATATTCCTCATCTTCCGGGATTATTGCCGAGGATTTGGACTTCTTTAATTCCAAAAACTTCAAATACTTTTCAGTGTAAGCGTAAATCTTATCGGAATACAAAATAAGATATGTAGACCCTGCAATGGTTATAAGACCCACAAGCGTAATTAATGACAACATATCCTGATTTAAATGTCCTACGGAAAATCCTAAAGCAGCCAATATAAGTGAGAATTCTGAAATTTGGGCAACAGTTAAACCAGCCAAAAATCCTGTTTTTCTTTTGTGACCCATCAGATTCATGAGAACTACCACAATAATTGGGTTTCCAACCAGAACGAATAGGGAAAGGAATAGGGCAGGTATTATAAGATTTGAGACGTTGGACAACACCATTTGAGATCCTAAAAGCACAAAAAACAGCACTATAAAAAAGTCCCGCAAGGGTTTAAGCCTGGAGCCAATTTCATAGGAAAATGGCGTCACTGACAACATGACTCCTGCAATAAGTGCTCCAATTTCAACTGATAATCCTAATACATAAAACAGCGCTGCAAATCCTAATCCCCAGGTAAGAGAAAACAAGAACAAAAGCTCTGAGGATTGAGCCACAAACTTTATAAGCTTTGGAACCACGTACATGCTGGCTATATACAACACGATTCCAACCCCCATTGCTTTTAGCAACAAAAACCCAAGTGCTTCAAAAATGCTGGAATCAGTAGTACTAGTCAGGGATGAGACAAGGAGCAAAATAATGGTTGCCACAATGTCCTGAACAAGCAAAAACCCTATGGCAATTTTTCCATACAGTTTATGCACGTCTCCTTTATCAGACAACAGTTTTAAAATAATAATAGTACTGCTAAAGGTGAGTGCAATGGAGATATAAAGTGCTGCAATCCTATCAATTCCTAAAAGAAGTGCTATGGCAAAACCTATAACGGATGTAAAAATAACCTGCCCCAAGCCAGTCACTAAAGACACTTTCCCCACGTCTTTTATAACTTTTGGGCTGAGACTCAAACCTACTATAAACAGCAAAACTGTGATTCCAATTTTTGAAAACAATTCTATACTTTCAGTTGAGTGAATGAGATTTAAGACATATGGGCCAGATACAATTCCTGCCAAAATATAACCAACTATCAAAGGCTGGCGCAAGAAACGCATGGCTAAAGCACACAACGTTGCAATAAGTACAATACCTGTTAATTCAATAAAAATTTCCACAGGTTTAATAGTAGAGGATTTTGTGATTTTTTTAAAGAAGAAAAACAAAAAGGGCTAGGATTATCCTAACCCTTTTAAAAACTATTATTACATCCATGAGCCTAAGATTGCACCTGCAACTAATAAGAACACAAAGTAATACCCAATTTCTATAAAATATAGTTTGAGGGGCTTTTTTTCAAAAAGCACATCTGAGTATTTTACAGCTGCTATAAAACCTACCCATACCCAAAAAGCTCCTGTTATTCCTGTTATCATACCCGGCATAGGAGCCATGCTAATAACTACAGCCAACACAAATGACGTAACTATGGAGCCAATAAACATACTTGCATATGTCTGAGGCATGGTTTTTTTACCTTTTTCTAAATCTTCTTTGGTAAGTCCTACCAGTTTTGTCCATGTCTTTCCAAAAAGAGGACCATACCACACTGAACCAATAATCATAGAGGCTACTGCACACGCTATAATTGCTAACCAATTTACATCCGTCATATAACTCACCTCCCCTCAAGTATGCAAAAATTTGCATTTTTACACCTAATTTGAACATACTCCAAGTTGTAATAACTGTCAAGAAGAAAGTGAAACAGCGTTAATTAAGATTAACTTTGTATAGTAGAATTCCTTCCTCACTCTTGTCTTTGAGTGAAAAATTGGGGCAGCTTATTGTTAATTCAGGAATATATACGTACACTAACTCATGTCTTTTTACAAAATCCAATTTTTCTTTGCTGTAAATGTAAAACATGATTCAATCTTTAAATT
>CAYRYY010000131.1:0-3100 GCA_964428715.1 uncultured Gammaproteobacteria bacterium | reverse complement strand
ACTTACAACTCAATGTTAAAGGCGCAAGAATGAGTCAAATCTATAAAAGATTAGATCCAAATAAACCTTCGTATACTATTACTGGAAGCGGTGGTGGGGGAACACATGTTTATCATTGGGAAGAACCTAGAGCTTTAACGAATAGAGAAAGAGCAAGAATTCAAACATTCCCAGATACATTTGAGTTTATTGGTTCAAAAGAAAGTGTTAGAAAGCAGATTGGCATGGCTGTACCAGTACAAGGTGCTAAGGCAGTGATAGAAGCTGTTCTTAAAACCTTTGCAGGAATTGACTATGAAACTGTAGAGTCTAATGTTAACATGGAGGAAATTAAGAAAAGAAAGACTGTGCCAACCCAGATTGCGGTTCAGCTTCAATAGTAGTGACTAACAGAGTATATTGCTATAATGCTGGCTAAAGTTAATTTTATATGATAAATAATTGGATGATTCCTAGAAATAAGCGAAAGCTGACATCTGTGGTAGACTCTTTAATAGCATTCAGTATTCTTACTGTAGGTGGAGAATGGTCTGGTGAGGTAGATAAACAGCGACAATTTGAGGCTCTGCTTGAAAGACAAAGACTCAAAAGACCTGGTGACAGAAGGGATATGCGAGCTGGTGGTGCAAGAACCTATGAAGCACAACTTTCAGCATTAGGACTGATATTCAAACAGGATAATACGGAAAATATAATGCGGTTGACACTTGCTGGTGATGCTCTTGTAAATGGTGAACCTCCTGTGCCTATTCTCCGCAAACAACTACTGACCTTTCAATATCCCTCTGAATATTCCACTCGACAGAATGTAGGTATATCTTCTAAATATAAAATCAGACCATTTATATTTATCCTCCGCTTATTAAATGACCCTGATATTTTGACACTTACACAAGCAGAGGTAGCAAGATTTGTAGTTACTTTTGCATATACAGATGCAGATTTCCAGAAAGTAAAAGAGATGATTCTTAACTACAGGCAGATTGGTGATGATAGTTGGATAACAGATGAACAGCAATTTCTAAAGGATACCAAAGGCAGCAGAACCAAAGACCACTCTATTAAAGAAAGGCTTGTTTATCTAAATGATATTGCCAATACCTTTTTTAATTACATGGAATCAGCACAACTGGTTGAAAGAATAAAAGATGAGAGCAGAATTAGAATAAATCCTGAATTACAGTCAGAAATTACTTCTTACCTTAATATGGAAAATGAACCTTTATTAAGAGATGCTGACAGACCAGAGGTATATCAGCGTAGATTCGGTTTGGATTTAGTGAAATCGAAAGATACTCGCAGTTTTGGTGCAGGTCAGGTGTCAAATCAGGAGTTAGAGTTCAGATTAGTAATGAGAGAATATCTTGATATCGCTTCCAAACATCCCATTCTTGAAATATCGGACAAATTAGTGAGCAAAATTGCAGATATAACAGGTGTATCTACTGAATCAGTTAAATCAATTCTTTTACAGAAAATCCCTAAAGCTCTGGATTCATTTGAAGCTGGTTATTGGGATATGGCACATCAAGGCACGGAGCATGCCATAGACTTTGAATTATCAACTAAAGATATTTTCCAAGACATACTAAAGTTTTATGCAGAGCATGTTGGACAGGTACGCCCTACTCACAGACGAGGAGGTAATCCTGATGTTTTTGTAGTGTCTTTTTCAGATAAATACTCTGGAATTATTGATACAAAAGCCTACGGGGCATACGGTTTAGATAATGACCACAGAATTAGAATGAAAACTGACTACATTCCTGACTTTAAGACAAAGAATGTTAATGGAGAATCAGTAGATTTAGCATTTTATATGTATGTAGCAGGAGGTTTTGATAATACTTTTGATGCTAAATTAGCTGGCCTTTCTGCAGAAGTTAATCTGAAAGGTTCTGCGATTAATGCAAGCAATATGATTCGTTTAATAAAACAGCATAAAGAAAATCCCTTCTCCCATAAAGACCTGCATGACTTATTTACTCTTAACCGAGAGATTCTCCCTGAGGATTTTGGATTCTCTGAACAGTCTCAATAAGGAGTTCTGCTTTTTTAGCCTCACATTCCCAAATAACTATCGTATATATTCCCATTTCTGTAAGTTTCAGTCTTTGCTCTGCAAACCTAGCCGTATTTCTTTCTAATTTAGGTTTCCAGTAATCAATTCTGCTTTTAGGCATAAAGTTTCTTTTACATCCTTCATGCTGATGCCAAAAACAACCGTGAATAAAGACAGCTGTCGCTACTCTTGGAATATAAACATCAGGTTTTCCAGGCAATTTTTTAACATTTAATCTGTATCTGTATCCCATACTCCACAAAAGTTTTCTCACTTTTATTTCAGGTGAAGTGTTTTTCGATTTAATTCGAGACATATTATAACTACGCTGTTCAATTGTGTGTTTGTCCATGGAGTAATTATAAACTTTATAATCAAATTGCCATAACTATGCTTAAAACATAAGTACATGTTTTAATTTTTGAAAATGTATAACGCACACAATCATAATACTTACACATTCTTACTTTACTTTATTTAGTACTACAGGTATTATTCCATCATGGTTGAGAGAAAAGGCAAAATAGACAACGAATTTCACCTGCGCAAGAACAAAACAAAGCCAAAAGACCTAAAACCCCCACAGTCTGATGGAAAACTGGGTTATTTATATGGAGCAGGGGACGCAACCCCTGAAACCGCACAAGAGCGAATGCTCAGAATGTTAGCCGCCCAGCATCCAGAAAGTGCATCTCAAATCCCTCATGCTGATGTATCACAAAACCAGCTTCACCAGGTTCTTAATGCACGCAAAAAACCCAAAAATAATACTTAACAGATTCACATGTTTTGATTGTAAAAAGCATCGTAATCATGTTAGACTGGGTATGTGAAAGCGCCCATATTTACACTCCCTGATCAAAATGGAAATATGCATTCTTTGTCTGACTATGCAGGAAAATGGCTGGTTTTGTATTTCTATCCCAAAGACGGCACTCCTGGCTGCACTCTGGAAGCCTGTGCATTTAGAGACGCCAGCATTGATTTTAAAAATATAGGGGCTGAAATAGTAGGGATCTCAAAAGATAGTGTTACCTC
>CAYRYY010000130.1:818-3145 GCA_964428715.1 uncultured Gammaproteobacteria bacterium | reverse complement strand
CCCAAACTAGCTAATATCTATATCCAAATGTCCACTGAAAACAATTGGGGAGATTCAGATAATTTGACAACTTGGAAATATTACTTAGAGAGCTATGGATAAAAAAAATCTTTTTGTAATCTAAAAGAAAGTTCTTGACTTGCGGCGAATCCGGTATATTATAGGGGCACATTTAACCACCTAATTCAAATGAGCCGCTCAAAAGCAAAAAATAATTCTAAGATTTTAGTTTGGGTAGATAATTCTCCAAAAGGAAGATATTTGTTTCATGCCAATTTTTGGAATTGGAAAAAACAAACTAGAAAAAAGTATGTTTTGAAAAGGTGACCTAATGCGGATGCTATTCATAACGCCACTCCTCCAGGACATAGCCAAAGAAAGTTTCAGTGGCTTTAATTTTACTACTCAAATTCAATGACTCTTTTCAACATATTCTACTGCCAATCTAAATGCAATTACATTGATGGTGCAGGTGATGCTTTAATTGATTTTGCCATAAAAGCAATTTTGTGGGGGCACAAATTCGAGCTAATTGTTGCTGCTATTGGTGAATATTACAGACAAACAGAAGAGGTTTGTATTCGCAAGTATAATCAAGCGATCCTCCTTCTGCTTAATTCAAAGGGCGACTATGAAATAAACCCTTTGTTTCTCCAAATTGGAGATAGTAAAATTACCCTTACTAATACTGGAATATTTGAAGGGCATGATTTGGATTTGATTGGAATGCCGGGACATAGAGTTCTTTTAATGAACGCAACTCTTGCTGAGTCTCTTGATTTTATTAAGCACAATTTTACACTTCCAATTCAATGAAAACAACAATTCTCTCAGATATTCATGGAAGCATTTCAAGTATTCCATATCTAGGACCAGAAACAAATGTTCTGCAATTAGGGGATCTTTCTATGGGGTTTAGTGGGCTTAATGGAGAAACTGAATTTCATCCAAACTTTTTCTTTTTTCCTGGTAATCATGATAATCCTAGGGAATGCGAGAAATCCAAACACTTTCTAGGTCGTTTCGGAGTTCTTCCCTGGAACAAAGAAGTTTTCTGGATAAGCTTAGTTCAACAAATCAATTGCTTGACCATATTGCAGCGATGTATGGCGAAAGAATCCAAAAGTGGATCTTTGGTCATCATCATATGAGTTTCAACAAAACAATTGATGGGACAGATTATAGGTGTTTGGACATTGATGAGACTTTCTATGAATGTTTAAAGAGTTAAAAGCTTGGATTGAACATAAAGTTCAAACTTTAAATCAAGTTTCTTTATCTCCATGAAAGAAACTTGTTGCATTCCCTAAAATGCAGAGTAGTATAGGGAACATTCAACCACTCATTCAATGAACAAACTTACCAGTGAGCAACAGGCGGCATTTGATGCAGTTATGACAAAAAAGGACATTTTAGTCAATGCTACTGCTGGTAGTGGAAAAAGCTTCTTTTTGAAGCAAGTTTATCTTGCACTTGAAGGCAGGGGAATAAAAGTGATGACCATTCCGTTCATGGTTTCACTTTATAACGCTGAAATTGAACGGTTTCCAAATGCAAATGTTTTGTCTGCGCACAAGCGCGGGCTTGCAATACTTCAAAAACGGGCCGGAAAAGTGAAAGTTTCAGAGGGAAAGGTAAAGGCGCTTATTAAAAGCCTTGTTGATGATGGAAAACTGGAAGCAAAGCTTTCATATGGTTTAGATCAGTGTGTCGCAATGCTGAAAAATTATCATTGCGTATCAATGGCGGAAGCAGAGAAAATCTTAGATAAACATTTTCCAGAGACTAGGGCATTTGATTTGCATTCCATTATCTATTCGGTTTTAGTGGAAAGTGACAAGGATAGAGAAACAATTGATTATGGAGATATGCTCCGATTTCCAATTCTTTATGGTTATCAAGGCGTTTATCCCCACAATGGAACGATCTTTATTGATGAGTGCCAAGACTCGTATCCAGTAGTTTTGGAGTTCATTAAGCTTTACATAGGCGAAAACACTCAATTGGTAATGGTTGGTGATATTCAAAACCAAATGCTAATGAGATTTGCTGGTGCTTCTGAGGAGGCAATTCACAACTTCATTGACCAATTTGAACCGGTAAAGTTTAAATTTAGAATTACTTTCCGTTGCCCTTCTGCGGTAGTTGATGCAGTAAATCAAAATTTTGGCACAGACATGATTGCCTTTAATCAGGGCGGAAATGTCACTTTCAATGCTCAATTGCCACAGGTTATTGAGGAACTTGATGAGAATGAAGAGACACTATTTTGCTGCAACTTTAATGCTCCACTAATGAGAGTGATAATGGAGCGACTTAAAGAGGGC
>CAYRYY010000130.1:0-808 GCA_964428715.1 uncultured Gammaproteobacteria bacterium | reverse complement strand
CCAAGTTTCGCCCTAAGAAATTCATTGAGATCATCAAGAGGGTGATTTACAGGGCGCAAGCTTACGATATTAGATCAGTTCCAGTTGGAAGTATTCTTTCTAAATTGCAAGCGTGGGCCGCTGAAAATGAAGAAGATGATCCGAATATCCTGGATGCCATTAAAATGACTGGCATTGTTGAAGAATTGTGTTTAGCGATGAGCAGTCAATGGACCCAAAAAGGCAAGAAAAAGAATCCATTTATTTACGGAGATTGGGAAAACAGAAAACCAATTCATCCACTGTTTTATACCTTAAATATTCTTAATGATGAGAGTGCAAACGTAAATCTTTTGACTTCTTATACTGCAAAGGGCGGCGAATGGGAAAACGTAGTTTATATTCCAGTTGCAGTTTCAGAGGACAGATTGACAGAAGATAGTAGAAAGCAACTTGCTGATGCGACTTTTGTTGGATATACAAGGGCAAAGCAAAGTTTGACAATTGCACATGCTGCATAAAATTTGATGTTGAGTGTTGAATGAATGGAGCATAGGCGGGCCTTTTAATTAAGGCCCGCCTATTGCTTTTAATTAAAGCGGCCCGCACCATATGTCAAGTAAGCCATTGTAATGCATTAGAGAGGGCATTTTGAGCCATTAAAGGGTATCTGTGTAATCTCATACCAGAACCCCTTAAAATGAATGGTAAAATCCGCCCTGAATATACCATAAGCTAATGGGGATTGAAGCAGGTAGTTACCTTTTATGTAGTATTAGTGGGGATTAAGAACCTGAGTTAATGGTCCCCTTAATTAAGGGTAAGAAAA
>CAYRYY010000129.1:0-3158 GCA_964428715.1 uncultured Gammaproteobacteria bacterium | reverse complement strand
ACAGAGGAAAAAATAAGTAAAAAATATATCCTGGCGTTCCAGCAAAGTTATTAATATGATTCTTTCATGTGCTTCGATTCAAATTTAACATCATCTTCCATGAATAAAAAAACTATAAAAAAACTTTTCAAGAAATATAAAAAATATTCAATTGGGATAGTAGTTGGTGTTGTAGCTCTATTGCTTGTTGGAGTAGGGCTTTATGCTCAAAACTCATCTAGGATTGGAGTAGAAGATTCCATAATTCTTTCAACTTCTCCAAGTCCAACCTTTAAGACTCTTTCTGAGATACCCAGCCCAACACAAATCCCAGACACATACACATATATTTCGCCTGTACCAACAATTTCTCTAACTCCTACACCTACATCTCTTCTCACAACTGGCAAAATGCGGTTAAGATACCTGAATAAGGATAATAATAATCCCATACAGGCGAATGGCGGTAGAATAGAAGTAAAGGCTAATGACGGGTCATATGATTTTGGAAAAGATAATGTGGTTGAAGAAACAGTTGGTGAATTAAATCCCACAAAATATACAATAATTATGAGGGAGCCTGAAGGATACACATATGACTTGTTCAGTGTGGATGACGGCGGGGGTGAATCATTCGGCTCCAAATACTGTAATGTTCAATGGGAAGTGAAAGCAGGAAGAATGACAGAGGTTACCTGTTGGGTGAAAAAGAATTGATGAATATTGGTATATTTTATGAGCTGGCTATAAAGCATCAGAAAGAACATTTTGAGGATTGCGGTGCTATGCCGTATGCACATGGAGATGTTTTAACAAGCCTTGTTGCTGCAACTCATGCTCAAGCTATTCTAGAGGTAGGAACAGGGATAGGGTACTCTACGGTATGCTTAGCCTTGGGCAATCCTAGCTCTCAAGTTCACACAATAGACAAAAACCCGCTTCATATAGAATTAGCAAAAAAATATTTCAAAGAATTTGGAATTGACAACCAGATCACAACGTATACTGATACAGCTGAAAACACTTTGCCCACATTTAAACACAAATTTGATCTTATTTTTTATGATGGGTTTGTGCCTCAAATTAAATTTGTAAAACAATTTTATGATTTATTAAATGAAGGCGGCTTGCTTATTTCAACGAATATATTTATGGCTGACAAAAAAGGCGGAAAATATGTAAAACTATTATCTGACACATCAAAATGGCAAACAGGAATTATTGACGACACCGCAATTTCAGTAAAAAAGTACTGAAATCATTTTATCTTTAGTACAATCTACATATATTGATTATTAATATTAATATATTGACAAACGATAAATGACAGGTTACAATACTTAGAGTTAGGTTTTATACATATTATGAAACGCGGCTCAACCACATTTTTAAAGTCTGTACTTATAATAGTTGCATTAGCGATACTTGCAGGACTACTTTTCTTTCCTACAATTGAGGGGAGAAACACAAATCACAATTTTTTCCAAATTTACTTTCAAGATCCGTTTTTAGCATACGTTTATCTTACTTCCGTTCCTTTTTTCCTAGCTTTTTATCAAGCATTCAGACTCCTTGGGCTTATTGAACACAACAAAACGTTTACGCAAGCTGGGGTCGCAAGACTTAGAAACATCAAGTATTGTGCACTAGCTTTTGCGGGGTTTGTAATTCCAACAATGCCATATATATTTGCATTTGCTCAAGATGATGATGCTCCAGGAGTTGTATTAATTGGGGTAGTTCTGGTGTTTGCAGCAATCGTGGTGGCTACAGCCGCTGCAGTTTTCCAAGCCCTTTTAAAAAACGCAGTAGATATTAAGTCCGAAAATGACTTAACAGTATAAAAAGGCAGAATGGGAATAATTGTAAACATAGACGTAATGCTGGCCAAACGCAAGATGAGTGTAACTGAATTAACTGAAAAAGTAGGTATTACTATGGCTAATTTGTCCATTTTAAAAAATGGAAAAGCAAAGGCCATACGGTTTTCAACTCTAGAGGCAATCTGCAAAGCCCTAGACTGTCAGCCTGGAGACATTTTAGAATATAAAAATGAAAACTCGTAAAAACATTAAGAAAAGATTAGGCATTTGGGCTGTAATTGTCGCAGCAGTACTTTTGATCCCTTTTGTGTCCCGTGCGCCATGGTCTCTAGGGGACTATATTTTAGCAGGTGTAGTGCTATTTGGCGCTGCATCTATTTATGAATTTGCAACAAAAAATGCAGTTGACAAGAAATACCGCATTATAGTGGCACTAGTTATACTTGGATTCCTTATGTTATTTCAAGCTTGGGCCGTCGCCTAAATTTAATTACTTTATAGAACTTCGATAAGTATAATTTCATGTTTTGATGCAAGTACCTTCTTTTGTAATGCAGAACACAGAACAATCGCTAATCACCTCTCATAATAATAACCATGGCATACGGAGTAGAAACGCGCGCAACGTCACGTGGAACACGGATAAAACTTGAAACAATTAAGGGTCCATTTACAACTGGTGTAAATGCTCACTGGGGGGAGCGAATTTTAGATTCAGACCTGGTGGACAGAATAGGACACGCACATCCAGGTGTTAAAATGCAGGAGTCAACTGGATTTGATGAAATCTGGCATCAGGCAACAGGTACCTCAAGAGAACAAGGGATTAAGGACGAATTAGAAGTGGGAGCACTTGTACTTCAGAGAACTATTGAGTCAAATGGTTGGGAGGCAAAAGACATTGCAGGGCTTTTTGTTGGAAGCGGAGTACCAATTGCGGATGATTCTCGATATGTAGACTATGCAAAAACCCTTGCTGAAATGTCTGGGCTCAGACCTGATGTCACACTCCACAACACGTATGCAGCGTGTGCCTCTGGCGGACGTGAACTACTTAACGCACTATCTCATCCTGACATGCAAGGCAAGCCAGTGGTAGTTATGGGAATGGAAGGAATAACTTATCTAACCCAAGACTTTGACCCTGAATATGCTGACGCTTTGTCAATGAGGTTTTTTTCAAACGGCACAGCGGGTTTGGGAGTAGTTCCTGGAGAAACCATGTCTTTACTCACAAGAAGGCACAGTGTGGTTAGAGACGAAAAAGGGCTGCTTGCAGCGCACATGACCTATGAAAACTTAATCAATAAACATGATGATATTTGGCAAACACAAGGAAACACAGACATGGTCATG
>CAYRYY010000128.1:0-3271 GCA_964428715.1 uncultured Gammaproteobacteria bacterium | reverse complement strand
ATGATTGGAGCCGCCAAACGAGGACATTGGGAAATAATGAAATATATTTTCCTTATTCCTATATATTGGTTGGCTGTAAGTGTCGCCGCATTCAAAGCTTTCGTTCAATTGGTGTTCAAACCTCATTATTGGGAAAAGACAAACCATGGATTGCACATCAAACCCGCGGTTCTCGCAAAGTCAGAAGTAATCCTCAGAGCAGAGGTTCAAACTCAGTTGTCGCAAGAGGTTGGGTGGACAAAACGTTTAACCAATTCAGCTCTGTTTTCCGGAGGCTTCCTGGTGATCGCTACCGTCGTAGGAAACATTTTTAACTTTTTATATAACGCATATCTGGGACGCGTTTTGTCTCTAGAGGATTTTGCACTCATTGGACTTTTTTCAAGTTTGCTATCCATCCTCTGGATTGCATCAGGAATTTTAGGTAAAACAGTAACCCTTCAAGCATCATACCTGATAGGAAAATCTGGAGAACATGCCGCATTCCAATTCTGGAAAGGAATTAGATTTAAGGTTTTTGTTGCCTCATTTGTACTCGCTGTTGCATGGGTTGTGTTCTCCCCCTTCATTGGACAATTTTTGAGAGTTGAATCTCAAATCCCACTACTTCTCTTCACGCCAGTTATCTTGCTAGGATTACTGTTGTTTGTAAATACAGGATTTTTGTCAGCACGTCTTAAATTTGGGTCTCTTGCCTTCTTGGCTGTATTTGAAACGGCTATTAAGTTTTCCATTGCAGTAACCCTCGTACTTGCTGGCTTTGGAGCATTTGCATATGCAGCAATCCCATTCTCTATTACGCTAGTATTTATTGCAGCAGCTATTCTGGTCAGAACTGGGAAAAAAGCTCAGCCAAAGACCGACATAACTGATTCAAAAAAGTTTCCAAAGTCATTTTTCCTTATTTCAGTTTTAACAGGTATTGCAACCATCGCATTTTTAAATATTGACGTAATTCTTGCAAAACACTATTTAAATCCAGGAGACGCAGGACTTTACGCGTTAACTGCGCTTATTGGAAAAATGATACTTTTTCTAGCAGGACTTGTATCTCCATTTATAATCCCATTAGTATCCAGAAATGAAGGCGCTCAAAAAGATTCAGGAAGAATATTAAACTTTACAATTCTTGGAACGCTTGCACTTTCCGTTCCAAGTGCAATCGCATTTATGCTGTATGGAGATATTATCATCCCATTCCTGTTTGGAGATAAGTCATATGCAGTGCTCCCCTTCATTCCATTAATTGCAGTGGCTATGGTATCTTTTGCAGCAGCACGTGTATACGCAGATTATTATTTGGCTAAAAAATATTACACATTCACAGCTGTTGCGGTTGTCTTTTCAGTTATTGAAGTAGTTATGCTGTCGATCTTTCATTCAAGTATTTGGGCATTTGTTTTAACAATGTGCTTTACCTGGATTTCATATTCCGCAACTATATTACTTCTTCATGCATTGTCTCCTCAGGTAAAAATTGTAGAAAACAACATTGCGGATTTTGCAGGACTTTTTGGAAAATTTAAGTCGCAAAGAACACACAAAAACAAAAGAATATTAGTTTTAAACTGGAGAGACACAAGACACAAATGGGCAGGAGGCGCTGAAGTATATGTCCAAGAATTGGCTCAAAACTGGGTAAAGTCAGGAAATAGTGTTACTATCTTTTGCGGAAATGACGGACATGCACCACGTAATCAGGTTATAAACGGCGTACAAATAGTGAGACGCGGTGGATTCTATACAGTCTATTTCTGGGCATTTGTGTATTATGTGCTTCGTTTCAGAGGAAAATTTGATGTCATAGTGGATGCTGAAAATGGAATTCCATTTTTCACACCATTCTACACTACTACACACAAGTTGCTGCTCATTCATCACGTGCATCAAAATGTATTTAGAAAAAATCTTAAATTTCCATTTGTATATTTAGCTCTATTTTTAGAAGCAAAGCTCATGCCATGGGCATATAGAAACACACAAGTTGTAACTGTTTCAGAGTCATCAAAAAAAGAGATCATGAAATTGAAATTAACAAAACATGAACCTGTCATAATTTATAATGGTGTAAATTTAGATGAATTCAAACCTAGCCGTGAGTTAGATAATCCGTTAATCCTCTATGTTGGCAGGCTTCAAAAATACAAAAGTCTACATGTGTTAATTAACGCAGCAAAAGAAGTAATTGAAAAAATTCCAACGGCTACTGTGGTAATTGCAGGAGAAGGAGAAGAAAAAGCTCATTTGCAAAATTATGTAAAACTGATGGGATTGGACAAAAACATACAATTCAAAGGTCATGTATCACATGAGGACAAAATAAAACTTATGCAAAGTGCATGGGTATTCGTTAACCCATCATTTATAGAAGGTTGGGGAATTACAACCATTGAAGCAAATGCATGTGGAACACCAGCGGTGGCGTCCAACGTCCCAGGACTCAGAGACTCAGTACGAGATCAAGAAACTGGATTACTCGCAAAATATGGCAGCTCTTCTGACTTTGCAAAAAAGATGATTCAAATAATAACAGATCAGAAACTGAGAAGATCTATGTCTAAAAATTCTATATTGTGGGCTGAGAATTTCTCATGGGAGAAAAGCGCAAAACAATTTAATACTCTTTTTGAAAATGAACAGAAAGGAAAAGGGATGGCATCATACTCCATCTCTTTACAAAAATAATATGAAAAAACAAAATAAAAATAATCAGCTCACGTTAATAGTCAATCTCATCAGACAATCAGCATTGCTATATGTTAACAGAATGATTCCATCCAAGAAGTCGCTTCCTAAAAATATTGGAGGGTTTTATTTTGACTCAACATATAAATATACTTCGTTTAGACATGGGTATTGCTACGGTGTTTATAAAAACAAAAATGGAAAAATGTTTTTTGCAAAAATGTGGGCAGGAAAGTTTAAAGACTTTGAATACCAAATGATGAAAAATGAAGAAACTGTTCTGGGCACTCTTAAGCGCCCTTATAATGAAGTTATCAAAAAACACGAGAATCTTTCATATATAAATCTTCCAAATATTATTTTGTCTAAAGAAGATAAAAACAGTTTCATACTACTCTATGACTACATTGAGAGTGATAAACAAAACCATACAGCTCAACAACATAATTACTACACAGATATGATCTCGTTGTTTGAAAACATTGGAAATAATTTAACTGAGAATGAAAAACGAAAGATGCAAAATCGAAAACCAGAAACAATTATTACTACCTATATATTAGGGTGCTTGAAATCTATAATAAAT
>CAYRYY010000127.1:2749-3355 GCA_964428715.1 uncultured Gammaproteobacteria bacterium | reverse complement strand
GAGTCAAGATAATTTACAACACTGAAAAGGGGGTTGGAGCAGCCCGCCAGGCAGGATTTGCAGTTTCCAAAGGCAAAATAATTGCAACCACTGACGCAGACAATATCTTGCCTCCCGACTGGTTAACCCGAATTGTATATGAGTTTGAAAAAGATGAAAAACTTGTGGCTTTTGGAGGCTTATTTAGGCTCTACTCCGGACCGCTAAGCGCCCGAATTGCAGTACGTTACTTAACGTATCCTGTATTTAAGTTTGATAAACTCATGTCCTCCAAATGGGCTCTCATTGCACAGAACATGGCAGTTTCCAAAAAAGCATTTCAAAAGGTGGGTGGATTTAAACACTTACAGATTGGTGAAGATGCAGATTTAGCTCAACGATTGTCAGAAATTGGAAAAGTATATTTAGATCCTGAATTTTTAGTGTACGCGTCAGGAAGACGCGCCAGACACGGAGCTTTGTCAGGTGCCATGGCGTATGCACCAAACGGATTTTCGCGTATGTTTTTAAAGCAGCATAGATTTGATAAATTGCCTGTGGTGCGTCAAGAACAGTCCATTCTTACAAAGCTATCATTTATACCACTCTTAATTTCCATTGTGTATT
>CAYRYY010000127.1:1817-2739 GCA_964428715.1 uncultured Gammaproteobacteria bacterium | reverse complement strand
AAGAGCTCGTATCCAAGACTACTACCAATATTTCTCGCATAAAACTTGAAGAGTTAGCCTCAGAATTAGCTCCCCCTCCATCTTCTTCCTGGAGCGGAATTCTAAGACAATCCACTAGACTTCCTTTTATCCAAAACGACTAATTAAGACAAAAGAAAAACCTCTTAAAAAAGAGGTTTTTCAAAGTACTTTCCATTCAAGTCTCTATTTATAATATGACTTTATCTGAAAATTAACAGGATGCCTTCTCTTTCAAATTACTTGTAATACGACTTTATTTGAAAGATAAGGTAGAAACCGATTAATGCAATCAGCACTCCAAATAGGGAAATTGCTAAAAGTGCACCTACTGTACTTACAGCCTCACTCCAAAACAAAAGCTTCCATCCTTTCTCCTTATGTGCTCGTGTTCCAGGAAATGCTGCCAGCAGCAATACACTTGAGATAATTCCTATAATAACCGCGAGCATTCCGCCACCGAGTGACTGCATTCCGCCTCCTGCGATAACAAACGGAGATGCTCCTCCCAAAATTCCAAGAGCTCCAACTCCTCCAATAATACCAAGAATTCCGAAAATAAGAGCAACCCAAGGAGTAATTTTTACAATTAACACACGTGCGTCTTTTGGAAGTGCAGGAAGTTTTGCAAACCACTCTTCTGCAGTTGAAATAACTTTATCAGTTGATGATTGTTTCATAATAATATCACCACCTTTCTTTGTGCCTCCAGGCACTACATAACTCTATTTATTGTCTATCAAATTCTCTATTCATGCAAGGATTAAATTAATCCAATTTGCTCCTCATGTCCCCCCTTGTCCGAATCTTTGCTCCAAATACTAACTTTTCCATATTCACCATCAAACCCTGGGGTGATTGTAATGTTGCGGTTTCTTACTTTTTCAACTCCCTCAGCTACTTT
>CAYRYY010000127.1:0-1770 GCA_964428715.1 uncultured Gammaproteobacteria bacterium | reverse complement strand
AAAATTTCGTGTTCTGAGCCTAATTCCTGTGTTAATGTGTCATAAAATGTTAACACTTTTTGTGAATTAGGAGCTGTCTTGTAAACTTCCGCTAGTATCTCAAGCAAGGGAACTAAACTTACCGATGATGGTTTTATGCCTTGTGGGTCTTTCACCCACATAACGCCATTCTTGTCTAATTCAAGGGTAAAATTGTTCTCGGGTGACTTGGCCAAATCCTCAACTCTATGCATAACCCCTACGGTTAGCGCTCGTTTACAAACTGGGCACACTGTGCCACGCGTCTTGTCCTCTACTGGCGTATAGGAAACGTTGCAATTTCTGTGCCCAGTGTAGTGATACTTCCCTTCTTCAGGATAAAACTCTATGGTATATGCCATTTCAAATACCCGCTGCCTCCCACGAACCAACCCATTCAATATATTGCTGTATGTAATTTCATCTTGGGAGATCTTACTCTTATCTAGCTTTTGCAAAACCGTTGCCTCCCGTCCCATTTTCTCCAGTGAATGAGCATCTGAAAATGAAACAATAGAGCGAGTAGAAAGTTCTGGAATTCGCCAGTTCATAGATGGGTCTGAGGAAATTCCTGTTTCAATTGCAAAAATTCTGGGCGCATACTCTCCAAAACAATCCACTATACTGTCATATCCAGATCTACTGCCATATAAAGAAAACCACGGTGTCCACACATGACAAGGAATTATAGTTATTTTAGGATCAATTTCGAATAATAATTCGCACAGGCTGCGAGTTGAAATTCCCAAAATCGGCCTTCCATCAGCCGTTAAATTTATACCTCGGCCAGCAAGTACCTTGTTTATCTTTTCGCAGATTTCTAAGCTTGGGGAAAATATGAGATTGTGAATTCTGTGGGATTTGCCGTTTCCCTGCCTGCCGGCAGGCAGGTCTGTGTAAATTGCTGCTACTTCTGTGGACCAAATATAATGCATTCCCACACTCCCCTCTCTATTTGGTAATTGGGTAGCATTTTCAATTTGTGATTCGGATTTTAACGAATAAATTCCTTCATTCTTTTCTACTAGTTGAGATGCTGCCTCTTTAAACCACACTGGATGTGTAAAATCCGTAATACTAAGCACGTTAATACCTTTTTTGCGTCCCCAAATGTACATGTTTGTTAAATTCATACGAGGAGAAACAGCCCTAGAAAAACGTGAGTGTAGATGAAGATCCAAAACTAATTCCATTTAAGGGAAATTTAACCAAAAGAAAACCCCCGTTGCAACTCACTCTTTGACTCTCTTGCGTCTTGAAGCTATACTAGACTCATGCAAAAGATAGGAAATATACTAGATAAATTTAACCCCGTAGCAGATAAATATATCTCCCGTGAATTTCAATCATATGGAATTTATTTATCAGAAAGCCTCAATGACTATAAACACAAAGCGTTATATATAAAATTGGCCAAAACAACTAACCGCGCATTACTCGAACGCGCACTTTCCTTTTGTAAAGACGCCAGAACAACAACTCCAAATAAAGGAGCGCTATTTATGTGGAAACTCAAAAAGTTAAGAGATGAAGGGAATGGAGTTAAAGATGCAAAAACCAAATGAAACCTATGAAAAGGTATATGCGCTTGTGCGCAAAATTCCTCAGGGGAAGGTAACCACATACGGCACTATTGCCAAAAAGCTTTCTATGTCACCACGCACCATAGGACAAGTACTGCATGCAAATCCGTACGAGGGTGATGTTCCTTGCCACAGAGTAGTTAACAGGGATGGCAGAATCGCCCCTAAT
>CAYRYY010000126.1:0-3362 GCA_964428715.1 uncultured Gammaproteobacteria bacterium | reverse complement strand
TGAAGATGCTGCAAATTGGTTTCCAGCACACGACCTAGAAGGGCGAGGAATTGTAGACTATGTAGTTGGAGCAAGTCCTGCACCAGGGGTATTTATTTTGGCCACAAACCCTGACCCAAAGCAGGAAAAATATTTGAATTATTATAAAATGGGAGATGGACCTTTTTACTGCTTCTACACACCGTACCATTTGTGCCATATGGAAATTCCTACCTCCATTGCAAGAGTCGTACTCTTTCATGACGCGGTACTCACTCCACTTGGAAAACCAAGTGTTGATGTGATTGCAGCTGCAAAAAGAGATTTAAAAGCGGGACAAATTCTAGATGGGATTGGTGAGTATGATACATATGGACTCTGTGAAAATTATGATACGGCAAGAGCGCAAAATTTACTCCCAATCGGACTCGCTCAGGGTTGTATTCTAAATCGAGATATTAAAAAGGATGAAGTTATTACATTTGCTGATGTAATACTTCCTGAAGGAAGAATATCTGACAAGCTCTGGTCAGAACAAGTAAACACATTTAAATAACCATGAAACAAAAAATTGCAGTTTTTCTATTTTTAATCTTTTCGGCGGCACTACTCGCCTTTTCCATACGTGGAAATGTAGGAAACCCCATTTACTATCAATCTGAAAGAGACACAAGAGTTGGCGGACCATTTGAATCAACCAACAGTAATGCTAGATATGCGTTAACTGAATCAATTGTGAAATACGGCACTGTATTTTTAAATCCTGACTTGGCTCAATTTTCTTCACCTGACGTAGTTGAATTTAAAGGAAAGTACTTTTCAATATTTACTCCTGGAATCTCTTTTGTAGGAATTCCTTTTTATGCGTTAGGTCAGCAATTTAACTCTCCTCAGCTTACAACATACCTAGCCACTACTTTATTTGCTGTTTTCAATCTCTATCTTGTATATAAAATAGCCAGAAGACTTGGCGGAAACACAATCGCTTCGTTACTTGCTGGATTTACTTTCATCTTTGCAACAAATGCTTTGTCATATGCTCACACGTTAACCCAGCATCATATGAGTGTAACGGCTATTCTTTTAGGTGTTCTTTTTGCAACGAACAAAAAAAATCTTATAAATGCTATTGGGTTTGGTGCGGTATTTGGTATGGGTGCACTTTTTGATGTGCCAAATGTAATCATGATGGCACCACTTGGTCTTTATATGTTGTTTAGCTATTTTAGTCTTCAAACTGTACAGAACAAAATAAAGCTTTCCATAAAGGCATCAGTTATGGGACTGCTTATTGGAGTAATTCCATTTATTATGCTATTTGGCTGGTACAACCACACCACGTCTGGCAGCTACACACTTTTGGCTCAAAGTATTGGAAGACCAACAGGACTAAGCACTGCACCTGATCTTAAATCAATTAAAAAGACACAAACACAAACTAAATCTGACGCATCATTTAAATTGCCTTTCGAAACAAGGGCACAAATGAATGGAAGCTACATATTGCTTTTAAGTAATGAGCGCGCATGGATTTTTTATAGTCCAATTGTTCTATTAGGAGTATTTGGAATATTTCTCGCATTTAGAAAAACGGACTCAAAAACACTTGCAGGGCTCGTTGCTTCAGTGATTATTGTCAATGTTTCAATTTATACAATGTTTGGTGACCCATGGGGAGGATGGTCTTTTGGACCTCGCTATCTTATACCATCAGCTGCCCTACTTTCAGCTAGCATTGGAATTATACTTACTCGTTATAATCGAAATTTCATAGTTATTCCTGTTTTTCTTGCATTATTTGCCTATAGTGCATTTATCAGTAGTACTGGAGCACTTACGACAAACGCAATTCCTCCAAAAGTAGAAGCCGTAAATCTTCCAACTCCAATTCCTTATACGTATGAATATAGTTTTCAAATGCTTGAAAAAAATCAAATGTCATCACTTATGTATAATCTCTACTTTCCAAATATGCTTACTGCTTGGTCTTACACATATATATATTCTGGTGTAATTATTGCAGCAGGCATTTCTCTGCTTACGATTAATTATTTTCAAAAACCAGTGAAAAAATAATATGAATATTAATATCTCTTTACCAAAAAAACCATTTGAAAAAATTGCACAATTTACCTCAAAGTATGATTATGCGATTTTGATTTTTGCACTTACTATTATTTCTGTTTTTAGCTTCTTGTTTTATTGGGAAAATGGTCTAGGACTTGCCTATAATGATGCTCGTTCTCATTTGGATATTGGAAGACGTGTTGTAGAAGGATTAAAACCAGGGCTGGCTCAGTTAGGTTCTGTGTGGCTGCCTCTCCCCCACTTGCTTATGGTTCCAACTATCTGGAATGACTTCATGTGGCACTCAGGATTATCAGGCGCACTTATCTCCATGGTTTCATTTGTGGCAACTGGAGTTATTATCTACATGTTCTTAAAAAACCTAGGAGTATCAGCATTAGGAAGAATAACTGGTGTTTTTGTATTTGTGGCAAATATAAACATTTTATATCTCCAGTCAACAGCCATGACTGAGCTTCTCTTGCTATCCACCATGACGGCCGGTGTATACCAGCTCTTCATGTGGCAAAAGGAAAACAAAATGATTCACTTAATCTACAGTGCCTTTTGGATCATGTTGGCCACACTAAACAGATATGACGGATGGTTTTTATTCTTCTGGGCAGCAGTAACCGTAGTACTTTTGATGTGGAAGAAGAAAGGCTACAAAGCAGCTGAGGGAACATTTTTGTTTTTCTGCACGCTGGGTGGAGTTGGAATTATTCTGTGGTTCCTGTGGAATCTGGTAATTTTTAAAGACCCGCTCTACTTTGCATTTGGTCCATATTCTGCCCACGCTCAGCAGCTGCAGCTGGAAGATGCAGGAGTACTCGCCTCTAAACGTGATTTACTTTTGTCACTTAAAATTTACTTCTATGCATTAATGTTTAATCAGTATGGAATACCATTTGTCTTAAGTATTATTGGTGCGGCTATCCTATTCTTTGATAAAAAAATAAAAACACCTATAAAAATTGCCGTGTCTTCCCTTTTTGCACCACTTGTGTTCAATGTAATTGCGCTTTACTTTGGATTTTCAGTTTTGTTTGTTCAGGGAATTAGTGGTGACACATGGTTTAACGTGCGTTACGGAATTATGATGGCTCCAAGCATTTCAATATTCATAGGCTACTTAATAAGTAAAACTCAAACGCTAAAATACTTATTCATTGGAATTATAATCATGGTGTCCCTTTTTGCTTTTGTAAATAATGATGCGGTGACAATTGATGACGCACGTGTTGGATCTTCACAGAAAAATGTTACAGAAGTCTCAGGCTGGCTTTCCACAAATGCAGGAGACAAAGAAGGATTTA
>CAYRYY010000125.1:0-3375 GCA_964428715.1 uncultured Gammaproteobacteria bacterium | reverse complement strand
ATGAAGGCATGATTCCGCTTGAAGTGTCACTTGCCAATCTAGTTAAAGAGGGTATTGTGTCACTAGAAAATGCGAAAAGCTACGCGCTTCACCCTGACGCGTTCTTAAGACTCCTTTAAAACTATGCAATATTCTTTTTTAGCAGTAACTGAAACTGGACTCAAACAAAAAGGATTACTCGAAGCAAATAATAGAGGTGAGGTAATTTCCTATTTGCGGGATAACCACTTAACCCCAATAACTATTTCTGAAGTTCACAGACTTAATCTTCCATTTATGTCTTATTTTTCAAAAGTAAAAGAGGCCGATGTGGTTATTTTTACAAGGCAACTGTCCTCCATGATTCAAACAGGTTTAACGTTGATTGAGGCTTTAACCATTTTAAAAAACCAAGCAACCAAACCTACATTAAGAAGTTTAATTTTGGATCTTATTGCATCCATTTCCGCAGGAAATTCATTCTCAACCGCATTGTCTTATCACAGAGATGTTTTTTCAGATGTATATATTGCGTTAATAAAGGCTGCGGAAACGGGTGGAGTAATGGATAAAGTGCTAGGACGTCTTGCTGAGAATTTAGAAAAATCAGAAGACCTAAAGAAAAAAATAAAATCAGCTATGTTTTATCCTGTAATTGTTGGGCTTGGGGTTGTAGCAGTAATCATAATTATGAATGTTTTTGTTATCCCTCAATTATCTCAGCTGTACGAAGGATTGGATGTTGAGCTTCCGTTGATCACGAGAATTGTACTAGGTACATCCAGCATCATTACGACATTCCTGCCAGTATTTTTTATACTTGTTATAGTGGGAGTATTGCTTTTTAAACGGTTTGCAAAAACACCTCAAGGGAAAGAACTTATAGACACTTATAAGTTAAAGATGCCAGTCATAGGCGGAATTTTAAGATTATCAATTGAAGATGAGATCTCCCGCACATTGTCCCTACTTATTTCATCAGGTACATCCATGCTTGAAAGTTTGTCAATCACAGCCAATGTTGCGGATAACTATATTTATAAACGTGCAATGCTTGCCACAGCCACTTTGGTTGAAAAAGGAATTAATTTGTCAACTGCATTTGAACAGCAGAATATTTTTCCACCAATATTAATTCAAATGACAAAAGTAGGGGAGTCCACAGGTAAAATTGATGATTCACTGTCCAAAGTTTCAGAATATTTTGAACGGGATTTAAGTCTTAAAGTCAGAACCTTAACCACCGCAATTGAGCCAATTCTGCTTTTGTTCTTGGGAGTAACGGTCGGATTCTTGATTATTTCAGTTATTTCTCCAATTTATTCATTGATCTCATCTATTCAATAGTTTGCAATTATAACGTAGACTTTCTGTCTCGAGTAACTTCATATAATTTTCCTGGGGTAAGAGGAGTATTCTCGCGGGTTATTCCAACCATTCGCCCTATGTCATTAATTACATCCTGAGGTGCAACAAGTGCCGCGTTTCTCATCCATGAAGTCTCAACGCGCTTGATAGCATGTGCAAGGCGATCTATATAATCATCAGAAGATTCCTTTAGCCTTCTTGGTTCTAGATCGGCAGGCCTCATTGCGAGTCCGATGTGTCTTGACAGTATACGTGCAGTCATATACGCAGGGAAGCTATTCGGTGAAAAAACTTCAGTAAGTCCACTATACATCTTACTTTGCACAATATCTTTTTGCTCCTTTGTCATACCGCCTTCTTTAAAAGTAGTTAAATCAAACGCAGGAAATAGGACAATTGTTTTTGGACCAAGCTCTGCTGTAAACATAAAAATGAATTATACACAGTGACTAGATTTATGCAAGTTGACACGGCTGAGTTTTTTCCTTATACTTGAAACTTAAGCGTTTTTAACGCTTTTTTGAAATTAAAATCCTAATGGCATCCTCAGAATATACAGCTAAACAAATCCAAGTCCTTGAAGGACTAGAACCTGTAAGAAAGCGCCCCGCAATGTATATTGGCTCCACTGATTCAATTGGACTTCACGAATCTTTGCGCGAAATTATTGATAATTCTGTGGATGAGTCATTGGCGGGACACGCTAAAAACGTATGGGTAATACTCAACAAAGACGGAAGTGCCACTGTCATGGATGATGGGCGCGGAATTCCAGTAGACATGATGGCAGGACAAAATAAATCAGCGCTTGAGGTAGTTATGACAGTGCTGCACGCTGGAGGAAAATTTGGAGATGGGGCATATAAAGTATCAGGTGGACTTCATGGAGTAGGGTCATCTGTAGTTAATGCACTATCTAACAATATGTGGGTTGAGGTACGACGCGGAGGCAAACTTTACAGACAAGAATACGAACGCGGAATTCCAAAAACTGAGCTGTTAGTTTTAAAACCTTCTGAAACACATTTAGCAAACAATCCTCTTGTGTATGACAAGACAAAACACAACAAAACTGGAACTACAGCAACATTCTATCCCGATGGAAGCATTTTTCAAACTGTTGAATTTGATGAACATGTAGTACTGCGCATGATACGTGAACGCGCGTTTATCGTATCTGGTTTGTATTTCCATTATATGGATTTGCGAGGAGATGAACCTCGAGAATTAAACTTCTTCTTTGAGGGTGGGATTATATCCTTAGTTAAGAAAATGAATGAAAACAAAGTGCCTCTTCACACACCAGTGTACGTCAAAAAAGAGGTTGATGACGTACTGGTTGAAGTTGCCATTCAATATAATGATGGGATTGCTGAAAACGTAGAGTCATACGTAAACGTAATTAATACGGTCAACGGCGGAACACACGTTACTGGATTTAAAATGGCATTAACACGCGCCATTAATGATTACAGTAAAAAAGTAGGGGGATCTAAAAATGAAGATTCACTTCAAGGAGAAGATACGCGCGAGGGACTGGCCGCAGTGGTTGCCATCCGCATGGAGCAAAATAATATTCAGTTTGAGGGGCAAACAAAAGGAAAACTAGGAAACTCAGAAATCCAGCCATTGGTTCAAAGTATAGTGAAAGAAGGGTTGGAAATGTTCTTTGAGGAAAATCCAAATGAGGCAAAGCAGGTACTCGCCAAAGTAATGTTAGCTGCTAAAGCACGCTTGGCTGCAAAAGCAGCCAAGGACGCAATCTTACGCAAGGGCGCATTTGAAGGCGGTTCACTTCCTGGAAAGCTAGCTGACTGTCAGGAAAAAGATCCAGCTGTATCAGAACTATATATAGTAGAGGGTGATTCCGCAGGAGGCAGTGCAAAATCAGGACGTGATCGCAAGTTTCAGGCTATTTTACCCCTGGGTGGAAAGATCTTAAACACAGAGCGCGCAAGACTTGACAAAATTGTGGAATTTGAAAGTCTTAAAGATATGATAATTGCCCTTGGTATGGGAATAGGGGAT
>CAYRYY010000124.1:1343-3393 GCA_964428715.1 uncultured Gammaproteobacteria bacterium | reverse complement strand
TTTTTCTTCAACTCAATTAGTGCCAGCAAATAAATCAGGTCACGGTGGATATTTACAGCAAGGTATATTTAAAAAGTTCAAACCGATTGATGTTGCATTACCTATTTTTCATGGTGCTTTTGGTGAAGACGGTTCTCTGCAAGGTCTATTTGAAATCTATCAAGTGCCTTATGTAGGTTTAGGAGTTACAGGTGCTGCTCTTTCAATGGATAAAGCCCTCTCTAAATTATTATTCAAGTCCCTTGGATATGAAGTTGCACATTACAGAGAAGTAAAACGTTTAGATTGGTGGAAAGACCAAAAAACAGTATTAAAACAGATAATGAGCGAACTCAAGAAAAAACCTTGGTTTGTAAAGCCTGCAACAGGCGGCTCGAGTATTGGAGCCGGACGCGCAAATAATGAAGATGAACTCCAGTTTGCTATAGAAGTAGCAAGTATTTATTCAGAAAAAATAATGATTGAAGAAGCATTTGAGAACTGTATTGAAGTAAACTGCTCTGCTTTAGGGTATGAAGACATAAAAGCCTCTGTCTGTGAAATGCCGATTCCTTCAAAAGATGTATTAAGTTTTGCAGATAAATATCAAAGAGGAGGAAAAGGTTCAAAAGCTGCAGGAGGTATGGAAAGTCTTACCAGAGAAATTCCGGCTCCTATATCGAAAGATCTGACTAAACAAATCCAAGAAGCCACAAGAAAAATATTTAAAGCAATGGATGGATGTGGTGTAGCTCGAATCGATTACTTTGTAGACCAAAAGAAAAATAAGTTTTGGGTAAATGAAGTAAATTCCCCTCCGGGCTCGTTAGCGTTTTATTTATGGGAAAAAAGTAATCCAAAACTTTCCTACACAGAATTACTTGATGAACTAATTGAAATGGCATTAAAACGCGCAGAAAACCAAAAAAAAACTCAATACGTTTTCGAATCAGGACTGCTTACCCAAATGGCAAAAGCTGCCAAATAACGAGCATGTTGACATTCTACTCTAAAAAAATTATCTTTTAGCTATGGCTGATAGTGAAGGGGTAATGTCTGATATTGAAGATGGATGTTTAAAGTCTTTAGTTTTTTTCTTTTTATTCTCTGCTTCTGTAGGCTTTATTGTTTGGGAATTCGTTATCACTTAGGCTCTATAAATTCTGCAGTTTCCGGTTTAGATAAATGTAAGTGGATCTCGGCAAATAACTCATCACCTCTCATTTTATTTTCTGCAAATAAAACCCCACCTAATTCCTTTGCAGTCTTTGCATGATCTGCCATTGATATATGTTCCCCGGTTTTATTTGATCCGACTCCTTCACCAAAACCGTCACGGACAATATGAGCAGGTACCGGTCCACCATTATCTGCAACCATTAAATCAACATATTCTCCGAGGTCATTAACACCCACCACCACATTTAAAGGATCCGTAATCCCTTGATCATGTTTTTTCCGTTCAATATTCTGCAAAGCATCATTTAAAAATGTATTAAGCTCTCTTCTTGATCCCCATATTATCGAATTCTTCAGCCTATCATCAAAATCATATTCAAAATTGTCTTTATCTATTCGGTCGGTAGTCTTGGTTTGAATCATTTCAATTATTTCATCAATAGGTATATCGCCTGCTGCCAATAAGTCTAAAAATTTATCTGCTTCACTAATTAATATTCTTTCTAAATCAACGGTAGATCTTGAAATAATACTTACAAACCTTGCTCCCATCGCGGGATCATCCACGTCTTTTGCCATCTCAAGCGTTGGTATTATGCGGGTTATAGGAGTACGGATTGCATGCTTTATTTGAGCAATTCTTTTCACTTGTGCTTGTAATTCAGTTTCGTCACCAATCGTAAGTACTTCGGTAGCCAATTGAACGGTATCTTTATTTTTTTGAGTCTCATCTACCGGCTCAAAATCTTCGGTAAAATCCGTTGTGCTTTTTGAATATGGCATATCTAGAGCTGCGCCAAGTCTTGCAAGTTGGATTAATTCAGGATTATTACGGACATCATCCACAGTATTGTATGTTTTATCAGACATTCCTGCTTTATATTTAGTGAGT
>CAYRYY010000124.1:0-1333 GCA_964428715.1 uncultured Gammaproteobacteria bacterium | reverse complement strand
TATCTGTATTTTTTAAAGCAGGATCTACATACGCTACGGCAAGTAATCGTAAAGGACTCCCCTTTTGTTCAGGAGCATTAACCGGTTCTTGATTGACTTGACCTTCTACCATAATCTTCTACTAATCTTAGCATAGTGGGCAAAACACGTGGGCTGAGTCTTGAATAAATCCGGCTTAGTCCATATCGTTTGTATGCTTGAAGATCCAACTCGGTTAAATCTAAATCAGAAGAGGTATATAAAATTTTAAGCGGTATTTGTGTATGTAACGGTCCGTTTTTAAGTTCGGCAGCTAATAAATCATATCCATGTTGGTTCTGTGGGTATATATGATTAAGTAGTATAGCTCGGGGTTTATGTTCATCTGCCATGGCGACTGCCTCATCGATAGTTCTTGCAAATAACAGCCCGAAAGATACTTCATCAGCCATAAGCTTGTGTTTAACTTCTATAAGATGGGAGTGTGCTTCATCATGTTCTGCAACTAAGAGTTGTTCTTTCAGATGAGACTATTATACACCAGCTTACCGCATTATTTTTTGCCACAGTCGATAAGTGTGCAAGTGCTTTATGAGTATTCTGTACTAAATGAATCTTTTTTTCACTAAATCCTGCTTTATCCAAACCTTTTAAAAGCGGCTTTTTTGCATGTTCACCCACAATAATTATGATATCCGCAACTTCAGCTGCAGATTCCGCAAAACTTTGATGGGCACGGTTATGTTCCTTCCCAAGTTCAACAAATCCCGGGGTAATTAATATCTTTTGTCTATGTTTATAACTATTTAATAAACTAAGAGATGCAAGAGCTGCCTGTGGATTTGCATTATAAGTATTATCAAGTATTGTCATCTCCCCCATCTCTCTTACTTCAAGTCTATGTTCGGTAGAAGTAATAAGCTCGGCTCTTTGAGCAATTGTCTTTAAAGAAACTCCAAGATAATCGGCAATAACAGCAGAAGCCAGAAAATTAATTGATTGATGTTCACCTTTTAACGGTAAATGAATTTCAATTTTTGACTGCCGGATATGCAAAGTAAAATGCTGACCGAAATCATCTTCAATCCGGTTTGAAATATATGCAGAATTATTATTATAAAAAAATACCGTTTGAGAAAGCTCTCGTCCTTTTTTTGCTGAAAATTCATCTAATTCGTTTAAAAATAAGGTGCCGTGCCTTACAAATGATGCAAGTTCAAACTGACTATCAACAAGTGCATCCATTGAACCAAAGCGAGCTAAATGTTGTGGCCCGATAGCGGTAATAATCCCATGAGTAGGCTGTGCAATCTGACATAAACGGTTAATTTCTCCTTTATGATAGGCATCCATT
>CAYRYY010000123.1:3175-3450 GCA_964428715.1 uncultured Gammaproteobacteria bacterium | reverse complement strand
TCAACCCCATCCAACATGTTTCTTAACGTCACACTTTCTTCCACTCTCTGGTTTTTGGATAAAGGTAAAAAGGGTTCAGACCGACAAAATAAAATTCTTTTTATTAACACTCAAGATATTTTTACCCCAATTGACCGGGCTCACAACAGGTGGACAGATAAGCAAATTCACGAGATAGCGGGAATTGTTAGAAAGTATAGAAAGGAAGAAGGGGCAGGAAAATATGAAGATGTCCCAGGCCGTTGCAAGGTTGTAAAACTTGAGGAAGTTAAAGA
>CAYRYY010000123.1:0-3165 GCA_964428715.1 uncultured Gammaproteobacteria bacterium | reverse complement strand
GATGGACGATCAAGAATTCGAAACACGAATAAAAGAATTATCTGCCGAGCTCACAACGCTCACCCAGGAAGCTCATGAGCTGGAAAAGAAAATTTCAAGTGACTTTAAAGACTTTAAATAAAGAGAATAAGACCATATCAAGATTATCAATGGAACAAAAAAACAATTATGATTTAAAATCGTCAACCAATAATTGGCAATGGCATAAGTTTTCTACAGTATGTACGAGGGTATCTGTAGGATATGTGGGACCTACTACCAAATTTTTTAGTACTAATAAAGAGCTGGGGATTCCATTAATTAGATCCCAAAATGTCAGACCCGGAAAACTAATAATTGAGAATACAGCTAAAATAACTACCAGTTTTCATGAAAGTATTAAAAAGTCCAATTTACTTCCAGGTGACATACTAATAGTACGTGTTGGGGCTAATCGCGGGGATTGCTGTATAGTGCCTGACGATTTTGGAGAACTAAATTGTGCAAATATTGTCTTTGCAAGTCCTAAGAAAAAAACTCGCTTTTACGAATATTACTTTCGTAGTGAGATGGGTAAAAAAGCATTATTATCTAATACAACTGGTGCCGCACAAGGCGTTATTAATACTGGTTCGGTAGCAAACATATTAGTACCCGTACCCTCAGATGAAGTGCAAGCTCATATTTCTTCTATCATTTCTTCATATGACGATCTTATCAATAATAACGAAAAACGAATTAGGATTTTGGAGGATATAGCGCAAAGATTTTATACAGAATGGTTTGTAAAGTTTAAGTTTCCCGGTCATGAAAAAGTAAAAATGATTGAATCCCCCCTTGGTAAAATTCCCGAGAATTGGAATGTGAAAAGAACTGATGAAGTTGCAAAAGTTATTAGAGGAACCTCTTATTCATCTGAAGAAATAGATGATAATGCTGGGGATTTCTACTTTGTAAATTTAAAAAGCTTTAACAGGGGTGGAGGATTTAGATTTGATGGGATAAAGTACTTTAACGGTAGAGTAAAAGATGAACAACTGTTAAAACGAGGTGAGATAGTTGTCGCAGTTACGGATATGACTACAGACCGTGCGGTAATTTCTCGGCCTGCAAGGATTCCTAATATTAGATCTAGGAAAATTACTTTCTCTGCTGATGTAGTAAAAATTGTCCCACAAGAAATTCCATTGGCTTTTACATATTACACACTTTTAGATTATAGATTTACAGAAACTACTAAAAACAAAGCTAATGGGGCCAATGTATTGCATCTAAAACCAGGGGCAATATCTGAGTATAAAATTATTCTTCCTGATAAGAAATTGTTGGATGAATTTGAGAGAATGTGCATAAACATTGTTGAATTGAAAGATAATTTATCTGAAGAAAATGAAAAATTGGTAAAAATTCGAGATTTACTTATTCCCCAATTGGTGACTGGAAAGCGCAAATTATAATAATAAAACCATGAAAACTGATCAGAACAATAAAAAAATAATAATTCCTACCGATAAACAAATTAAAAAAATGTTTGTAGAAATAAAAAATTTTCAAAAAAGTAATACAAAATACTTATTATCATCAGATATTAAAATACAGAATAGCTCGACTCCGCCTAATATTATTACAACCAATAATACAAATAATTAAATATGGCAAATTGGAACCAAATTCAACAAAATATTAACAATCAAGGATCTACCTTTGATATTACGAGAAAAACATATCTTAAAAAGATATCAGCTTACACAAAAAGAAACACTGTTGCATACTACAGTGCTTGGTTACAAAAAAATGCTCCGGAAATTGTACAAGCTTTATCCATAAATGATGTTGATATGAATGGTTTTATGACTGCTTTTAATGGCTTAGATTTTAAAAAGGGACTAGACTTGATTTTACATACACCAGGTGGTGAGGTTGCTGCAACAGAGTCAATAATAAATTACATCAAAAGCAAGTTTGCCGATTTTCGCGTTATTGTTCCTCAGCTAGCTATGTCTGGTGGCACCATGATAGCTTGTTCAGCAAAAGAAATTGTTATGGGAAATCATTCAAGCCTAGGTCCTGTAGATCCGCAATACCATGGTATTCCTGCACATGGCGTTATTGAGGAATTTAATAGAGCACATGCTGAAATAAAACTTGATCCATCTAAATTAGCTGTGTGGCAGTTTGTATTACAAAAGTACAACCCATCTTTTATTGGTGAATGCATAAAATCCGTTGATTGGTCACGTCAGATTTTGGAACAATCATTAAAAGATCGTATGGGTAAAAGCACAGTTGAAATAAAAAAAATCTCCGATGAGCTTTGTGATCATTCAATCAGTCTTTCACATAGCCGACATTTAAATAAAAACAAATGTAAAGACATCGGTCTTTCGATAATTGATCTTGAAAGTGATTCTAGATTGCAAGACTTGGTTTTGAGTTATCATCATTCAATAATGATAACTTTTTCCTCAACCCCAGCAATAAAGATAATTGAAAATGATAAAGGAAAATCTTTTGTTCAAGTCGTTATGATGCAAAATAAAGGATAATTATGAATCAATTTAGCGAAGACAATTTGGTTGAACAGACAGCCATAAAGCTCATCAAGCAAATCTGGAACGATGAGAGCTGTCATATTAATGCGTTTAAGGATGAAGATGACGCAAGGCTTGGTCGTGAGCACAGAAGCGAAGTCGTTCTAAAAAAGTATTTACTGTCTGCTCTTAAAAATATAAATCCGGGAGTTCCAGAGGACGCATTACAACAAGCGATGAGTGAAATAACTCGTGATAGATCCAATACAACTTTAGTAAAAGCGAACCAAGAAATTTATAAATTATTAAAGGATGGTTTTAGTGTAAATATTAAGACGGATGATGGAGGTTCAAGGACTGAGAATGTAAAGTATTTTGATTTTGAGAATCCCGACAGCAACAATTTTCTATGTGTCTCACAGTTTTGGGTTGTAGGCGAAATGCATACAAGACGCCCCGATGTAGTTTTATTTGTCAATGGAATCCCTCTCATGCTTTTGGAGTTGAAAACCTCTCATAAAAGTTTAGTTGATGCGTATCGCGATAATATCCGTGATTACAAAGACACTATCCCTCATCTTTTTTGGTATAACTGCGGGATTATTATTTCTAATGGAATTGAAAATAAATTCGGGTCGCTTACTTCCCCATTTGA
>CAYRYY010000122.1:0-3457 GCA_964428715.1 uncultured Gammaproteobacteria bacterium | reverse complement strand
CTTACATGCAGAGTTGCGTGCTCAAGATGAAGATTTAATGGAATACTTTGAGGAATTTAATAGTAAAGACATAGATCAACAAGTGTTGGATACTATGGGAAGACTCAAATTTGAAGCTGCAGCATATAATCAGTACGGTGCCATGCATGTAGGAAGTGCTTCTGGACTGTTCCACTTTGAAATGGCTTCTAAAGATATCCCTGACGACTTTTATGGATATAACGCTGAAACCGGAAGATTTGAATTCTCTACTAGTAAATTTGGTGAGTGGTTGGAGCCATTAGAAAAAGGATGGAGATATACACTGGATACATATCCTGCGCCACTTGGAGCAGAAGATGATCGCTTGGTAAATCCAAAAGATCCTAATGGAAATCCTCCATATCATGTGAATATGCCTGTACTAGAAACATACTTTGGTTCATATGATTCTAGAGTATTCCATATGTTACAAAACCAAGTTTTACGCTTACAAGTAGATGCAGAAAAAAATAAAGAAATAATTATAAAAGAAAATAAAAAGCTAATTTCAGCAGGAAAAGAGCCTAAAAAAGTACCATTAACTCCTTTAGAACAGGTAAATAAAATTAATGCTGAGAGACGTACTGCTGCTGAACAAGCGAGAAACTCTGCTGAAGTAACTCTTAGGGAAGCCGAAGCATCCGAAGGAAATTTAATAAATGCTACTGATGCTCAAAAGAAAGCAGCTAAAAAAGCAAGAGTTAATGCTGAAAGAGAGTTGCACCAGCGAAATCTTGATTATAAGAGACTTGTTAAGGGTGAGTTTGATGAGAAAGGCAACCTTAAAGTTCCTCCTGAGGCAGCAGATTTTACAGATCTCTATTTTGTAGATGAAACGGGTAGTGTTGCAGAAAAAACAGATGGAAAAGCTACGTTAGAAGGGTATACACATCCAAAAGCTCTTGAAAGACGAAGATTGTTACGTGCTCTGGTAGGATTCGTAGATTATCAAAAAGATGAAAGAGGCAGAGTTGTAGGAGAATTGGGATATGTAAATCCATTTATCCCGGATTCTAAAGGGTTAATACCAAGAGCTGCTTCAAAAGCCCATCTTACTGGAATATTGTATTCTCATACAGATGTATTTGTAAAAGGATCAATATGGTCTCCTGAAAAAAGAGAAAACTTATTAAAAGCTCTTGATAAGAGTAACTATTTTAAAAAAGAAGACGTAAAAGATATAAGACAATTTTCACAGAATAGTCTCTTGAAAAATCGGATGTTCATGTTCCTTGGAGATGTTTGGCATGAAACAGAAGAAGGAGCATCAGATACAAAAAAGAGCTTTATAAATTATCTAAAGAAGTAGGTATTTATTTACCACTCTTTTTCTTTCTTTGAATATATTCTCCTAAGTTTTTATACAGACCGCCTCTTGTTTTCGTCCACCTAGTCGCTGTTGGTAGTGTTGCTAGTTTTGTCCCATGATCACTGATTCTAGATCCTATCTCACTCTTACCTACTGCTCTTCCTGCTTTATATGCACCTTTGAATGGTCCTCCAACCATACCTGTACCTACAGCTAAAGCAGGTGGTATTGCACTTAGCATCTTCCCATCAGGTGCCTTAAACATGGATTGTGCCATATTTCCTACCTCAGGTGCCAGAAGTATTATTGCAAGCCCTATAAGGCCACCTAAATGTTTTGGGTTAAGAGAATTACCAATAAACGGAGGTACAAAAACCGCTGCATCAGTAGCGACACCTTCAAACACTTGTACCATCACTGATCCAAGTAGAAATATAAAGAAAGTTATCGGGAAAACTGCAATATTTTTCATAATATGGCGGAACCAAGATCCGACAGACATAGAAGATCCTGGAATAAGACTAGCTGCAATCCATAGTGGAGCGATTGCAATATCTACCAATATAAATAGATATGCTTTTAACAATGTTATCCAAAGACGCACGAGCGCTGCAAATAGTGCAATTGCAATAATAAGAAAAGCAATTGATCCTCCTATAACTCCTAATGCTTCATTTCCTGCATTAAAAGTATTAGGTGTTCCAAAACCAATAACATTAAGCCCTGTACTCAACCAACCAACTGGACCAGATAAAGTAAGAGTAATAATCCCCATAATATCAGCAATAATTGTTCCTTCCATTAGTGCTGATATTTGACTCCCAAACCCTCTAGATGAACTATATGCAATATCTTTAATTCCACCCATTCCACCAATCGCTCCAAAAGGAGTACTTCCAACAATCCCTATAGGATTTAATCCTGGGATATTTATTCCATCAATACTCGATACAATCCCGTACATAACATACATAGTGAGATACATAAAATCAACTAAAAGTCCACCTATTGCAAAAGAGAATGTAACTAATAACAAAACAATAATTATTTTGGGTATAGCGTTTTGTACTGACATGACAGTTTTTGAATCAATATTTCGTCTAAACATGATTCCTATTCCAACAGCCATAAATGCAATCACAAAAATTACATATACAACATTTCGAAACGCTACCCAAACAGGCAGAAGCGGACTTAGACTACTAAATCCTGTAGTTTGAGCAAAAGACGATTTCACAATGCCAAAGTCAGAAAAAGCATAGTTAATATAACCGGGGCTACTAACAGGAATATCAAATGTAAAAATCATTAGATTTGTAACCACAGAAATTGCTCCCCCACTATTTTCTACAAAACCTATCTTTTGGGTTAGTGGATTTATTCCTAGACACTTACCGTTAGGATTTATAGAATCAACTCCCGCTAACTGGCATGAAGCTGCCGCAAGTACTTCTAATATAAGCATTTGTGTATGTGTGCTATATGTCCTCGGTACATCTTCTTCAAGTCGTGTGGAAAGTGGAGCAGAAGTAGTAGCTACAGTACTTGTAATTGTTTGTGCAGAAGCAAAAGGTACGAGTGTCTGGAGGAAAATAAATGAAAGAATCAATACAGAAAGCAGGCGTTTCATACTACTTACAGTATGGCTGAAAATTTGATCTAATGTCAATTACTTTAGATTCCTGTTGACAGACGTCAACAGTCTGATATGATTCAAGGTATATGAAATTATTTACTACAGCATTATTTGTGTTGACTTTTTTTGTTGTGGTGAATAATACAGCTAATGCGCAAACAATTACACTGAGTGCAACAGAGAGCGCAACTCCAGCAACTGAGCAGGCTAGTATTCATTATGATTTCCCGTATCCCGGTATTTTACCTAACCATCCCCTCTATATGATTAAGGTTGCCAGGGATCATTTTGTGGGATTTTTGATAAATGATCCAATTAAAAAAGCAGAATTTAATTTATTGCAATCAGATAAAAAAATGTTTGCAGCACAACTTCTATTTGGAAATGACGAAGACCAGTTAGGAGTAGACACTCTTTCAAAAAGTAACAATTATATGCATCATGCTATATCTGAAGCCAAAAAAGCACAAGAGGTAAAACCAACCGCATCA
>CAYRYY010000121.1:0-3525 GCA_964428715.1 uncultured Gammaproteobacteria bacterium | reverse complement strand
CCATGATTATATTTGATGCTGGAAATGCAATCCAAATTCCCAGCTCGTTTAAATGTCCAGGATATGCCAAAAGGTAGGCAATAGGAAATTGCAAAACCCATACTGACACAAGCGTTAAAATCATTGAAGCTAGCGTATTCCCTGAACCTTGAAATGCTCCGCCAAGTGCTAATCTTGCCCCTAAAAATCCAAAACTTAACGCCATGATCTGAACAAATAACTCACTACCGTCTAGTACTTGTACATCTCCAGTTATAAAAACAGAAGCTATGGGGCGTGCAAAGACAAATATAATTGCGCCAATAGCAGTTAAAGATAAAAACCCAATAAGTGAGCTCACATATGCTGTTTGCTCTGCCCTTTTTAGTTTTCGAGCGCCAATATTTTGCGCTACTACTGTAGAAGTTGCCATAGAAAGACCTATAGCAGGTATTATTACAAAACTTAAAATTCTTGTTCCAATTCCGTATGACGCAATAACATTTGTGCCAAAATCAGCTGCCAAAATAGTCATTACTGTAAACCCTAAAGCCACCATAGACTGCTCAATGGATGCTGGAAGTCCCAGCTTAAACATTTGTGACATAAGAATCCTATCAGGTCTCATTTCATGTACTTTTAAGTGAATACCATATTTACCAGAAAATAAGATACCTAAACCTATGACTGTTGCTAATGCCTGTGTTAAAACAGTCGCAACTGCTGCTCCAGCTACTCCATATCCTGGAATTACTCCATACCCAAAAATAAAAAGCGGGTCCAAGATAGCGTTGAGAATTACTGTTCCTAAAACTATGTAAATAGGTGTTTTAACATCCCCTACACCTCTGAGTAATGCTTGAAATACAAAAAATCCAAACACAAAAATGAGCCCAATAAATGAAATTTGTAAGTATTGGGTTGCCAAAGGCAGCACTGCTTCATCTGCTCCCATAAACTGCATAAGTGGTTTGGCCACTAAAATTCCTAAAACCGTTAAGGGAAGTACAACCGCGGTTAGCATAACGAGTGTTTGGGCGGCTATGTGATTTGCCCGCTGAGTGTTTTTGGCTCCTATGCTTTGTGCAACCAGTATGCTTCCGGCAATTGCCAGCCCTCCACCAATTGCAAACATCAAAAATATAATAGGAAATGAGAGGGATACTGCAGCTATGGCATCTTCTCCCAGTCTTCCAACCCAAAATGTATCAATGAGCTGATACGCGCTTTGTAAGATATTAGAAAACACGACAGGGATGGAAAGAGCTACAAGTGCCTTTAAAATAGAGCCTTCTGTAAAGGATTTTACTTTCTGCATGTGACATTATTTATACGCTAATTTGAGGAATTGATCAATTACATTGACAAATACATGCCATAGGTGCATCATAAGTATATGAACAAATCAAAGAAAGTAATCCAAAACAATGTAAGCAGCGGAGGTGGAAATATGGTGTACTTTTTTGGCCTCATTGGAGCCCTTATTTACTATCTGCAGCAGGCAAGTACATTTTGGGAAGGGTTTATGGGCGTTTTAAAGGCATTGGTGTGGCCTGCATTTGTAGTATACGAACTCCTCAAATTCTTCCAAATTTAATAAAGTTTAAGTAATTCTTCTGGACTGTTTATAATAAAATCGGGGCTGTGTTTTAAAAGACCCTCTTTTGAGTTAAAACCCCAGGTGACAGATGCAACTTTCACTCCCGCTTTATGAGCTGCTTCTATATCTCTGATTTCATCTCCTACGTATACTACTTCACTTTCTAAAAGTTTGTGTTTTCTTAAAAATTTCTTAATACCACTACTCTTTCCAAACATTCCTATGTCACAGTAAAGATATTCAAAAAATTGAAGATTGTTATTGGTTAGAAATGCCTGCACATTATCATGTCCATTGGAGGTTGCAATTCCTAATTTAACATTTTTGTTCTTAAGGCTTTTTAATACATCGGGAATTCCTGCACAAGGTTTAAGACTTGAGATTTGCTCTTTTTGCAGCCTCTTCATGTCACGTGCCATAAACGGAATTTTGTAAAGAGGTATTTTTAGTCTTTTTACTATGTCTTGTGCACTGTTATTTCTTAATTCTGAAATTTCAGTTAGAGATAGTACAGGGAGCTTATATTTAGCAGTCATCACATCAATAATCTCTAAAAAATTATCAAATGAATCAGCAATAGTTCCATCAAAGTCAAATAAAATAACCTTAATCATGTAGTTATTATATAGAGAAGTGTAGAATCTCGCCAGTGATAGTGAAGTAGATTCTAGTTTTCTTCGGTATATTTTTTGAAGTTGTTAAGAATCGTCTGCCAGCCTGCTTTTTGCATTTCGGAAGGATTTTCTTGTTCTGGGTCAAAAGTTTGGGTAATTTTTACACCTGTTGGAATTTCTTCAAATTCAATTTTTACGTGTCTTGGTTTTTCTTCATTTTCACCTTTATCCATGTCATATTCTATGAGTTTGTGACTTACAACATCTGTATAAACTCCTCCAAAGTCAAACCCTCCGCTTTTGTCTTTTGCCTGCATACGGGTTAAAAACTTGCCACCTGTTTGCAGGTCATTTTCTGCATGTGGAGCTTCCCAGCTACCATCTGCAAATGCCCATTTTGTGATATGTTCTGGACTACTCCAGTACTCCCACACTTTTGAGATGGGTGCTTGAATGGTTGCAGTTATAGTTATTGGATTAGCATTCATCAAAGAATTTATATCAGGTATTTGAAAAGTATGCAACCCATGCAAGAACAAATTAATCTATGAGTTTGAGTAAAAATGGAAACTCTCTATATGGCTGGCTATATGTATCAGACCCCATGTGACCCTCACCTTTCATAACAATTAATTTCCCTTTTCCAATATTGTCTAGAATATATCTTCCTTCAATGTCAGTGCAGCCCCATGGATCATTATCGGAATTTAAAAGTATGAGATCCTCCACATTGTTTCTAATCTTCTCCCAATTGTATGTATCTTGAAGAATTAACTCAGGTTTGGGTTTGTTTGCATCTTTTCGAGCATATTCTGCAACTAAAATTGCTTGTTTAATTTTAACATTGATGTTTTCCAGCACGCTTAGTTGAAGAGGTCCACCTGCAGAGTGTCCTATGAGTATGGTTTCAGGATTATAGTCTTCTTTGAGTGCTACTGGCAACCAATTTTTAATATCTGGTGTGTCTGCATCGGGAAGTGTAGGACAGGACACTATGTAGCCTTTTTCCTCTAAGTTTTTAGTTAACCACGGAATCCAAAACGATTCTTTTGTTTCACTCGTGCCGTGTAATATAACAACGTTTTTACTCATCACTTGCAGTATATCAAAATTCAAACTACTTTAGTTTTTGAGGTTTTCCAGCGTGAAGCAATACGCCTCCATCAAATGATCCGCCAGCCCCATATGCAACAAACAGCTCAACGCTTCCTGGTTTTGCCATTTCACCTGCAATCCTATTGTGTGCAATAAGTGACGTTGCTGCACTGCTATTTCCGTCTTTTACAACCCAAGGGGATGTGACAGATATTCCTTCACGTTCTGCCTTTTTTT
>CAYRYY010000120.1:0-3679 GCA_964428715.1 uncultured Gammaproteobacteria bacterium | reverse complement strand
GGATTCTATTGCGCGTTTGGCTCAGATGGCACGTGCTACCGGAATTCACTTAATCTTGGCGACGCAACGTCCATCTGTAGACGTTTTGACGGGACTCATAAAAGCAAATGTTCCGTCTCGTATATCGTTCAGCGTTTCATCCATGATTGATTCAAAAGTTATTATTGACTCCCCTGGAGCCGAAAAACTGCTTGGCCGAGGAGACATGTTGTATGTTCCACCAGATCAAGCAAAGCCAACACGTATTCAGGGAGCATTTATTTCTGAGCAGGATGTAAAGCGATTGACAAATTTCATAAAATCACGCGGAGTTCCAGTGGAGTACACAACAGAGGTTGTAGAGCAGCAGGTAAATCTAAAAGGCAGGGGAAGCAGCGGTGGCGGAATGGCTGCTGGAGATGATGCAAACGGTCAAGGGCATGATGAATTTTTTGAGCAAGCACTGCGCCTTGTGTGTCAATACAACAGGGCATCTTCATCAATGCTTCAAAGACGCCTTCAGGTAGGATTTAACAGAGCAGCACGCATATTAGAGCAGCTAGAAGAGGCAGGAGTTGTAAGTCCTGGGGATGGAAGTAAGCCGCGAGAAGTATTGGTTTCAGATCCAGATACATTTTTGGCAAATATGCAGCAACAGCAGCAATAATAACTTCACGCAGTTACTCAAACGATGAAACATATCTCTGATATATTAAAAGAAGAGCGAATAAAAAAAGGTTTAAGTATAGAGGATGTTGTAAATGCAACAAAAATTAGAAAGAGCTTTATTGTAGCAATTGAGGATGGAAAACTTGGCAATTTACCCTCAGAGTCTTATGCGCTTGGATTTGTTAAAAATTATGCCAGTTATCTGGGCATACCTGAATCCCGTGCAGCAGCACTTTTTAGAAGAGAATATGACTCAGCGAAAATGGAGAGTGTTCCAAAGTTTAGAAGAGCAATTTCTCAATCCAAAGACAAATTCAGCTTAAAATCACCTAAAACCCTCCTTATATTAGGGGTGGTGTTGATAATTTTAGGATACATTATGTATCAATTTAGCTTTTTAGTAGTAGGTCCAAAACTTGAGATTCAGTCGCCAAAAGAAGGAAGTGTAGTGTCGGAAAATATCGTAGTAGTTTCAGGAAAAACTGAGCCAAGCGCAAATGTGTTAGTAAATGGGGAAGATGTATATGTAGATCTTTCAGGAGCCTTCAAGAAAACACTTTATTTAGAGTCCAATCAGGAGCAAATTGAAATAGTTGCAAAGAATAGGTATGGGAAAGAAACAAAAAAGCAGGTGGAAGTGCTTGTTAGATGAGATACTGGTTTGACATTGTTTGACTCTCTTGCTTTTAAATTTTTCACATGATAGGCTAAAATACCTATGATAGATCCTGTCCAAGCGGTTCTTCTGTTTGTAATTTTGTTACTCGCAATTCTCTTTGTCGTGCTAGGAATTCAGGTCTTTTTAATCTTGCGTGAATTAAGAACTACTGTCGTAAAAACGAATAAAATCCTTGACGATGTTGATTCACTAACTACCAGCATCTCTGAGCCTGTTTCATTTGTATCAGGTTTGTTATTTTCCTCTAAAACACTCGCTACAGTCGCCAAATTTTTTAATGCTACGCGTAAACCCCGTGATGAAACCACAGAATAATACACACAATCATATGAATCAAAAGAGCGGCGGAAAGTTTTTTAGTGGCTTTTTTTGGGGAGCAGTTTTGGGAGGCGCATCCGCATACGTTTTATCCACTAAAAGAGGACGTGAAGTTGTAAAAGAGCTTATTTCTGAAGGTGTTAATAGACTTGAAGATGCGGCAGCACCTAAAAAAGAGAATATTGAAAAGATTATCTCACCAATTATGGAGGAAGAAGTGGTGGTAGAAAAAGAGGCAGGGTCTGTGTCAGACGAGGAAAAGGGAGATTCAAAGAAGCGTTTCTTTAAAAAGGCTGCCAAAAAATAAAACCTTAGATACATGGTATTGTTGATAGAAAAAATTTGTTCTCAGACCTTATTTGTACTATAATTGCCTACATGCTTCTTGTGTGAAGCATTTTTTGTATGATAAATAAAAGCGTGGTAGTAATTGGAGGCGGAACAGGTGTTTTTAGCGTTTTAACTGGACTTAAAAAATACCCATACTCACTCTCGGCAATTGTTTCTATGTCTGATGATGGAGGGTCTACAGGCGTGCTTAGGGAAGAATTTGGAACACTTCCCCCAGGAGATATAAGACGTGCATTAGTGGCTCTTTCAGCAACAGACAATAAAATCGTTTCAGAATTATTTAATTACCGTTTTAAGAGTAAAGGAAGTTTATCGGGGCACAGCCTTGGAAATTTGTTGTTAACTGCTCTTGAAAAAATAACAGGAAGTTTTGACCAGGCAGTAAAGGAAGCTGTCAAAATTTTAAATGTACAGGGTCAGGTTATCCCTGTGACGCTTAAGCCCACCTCTCTATACGCGGAATTAGAAGACGGAAAGGTAATTAAGGGAGAAACAAATATAGATATCCCAAAACACGATGGTTCTGAAAAAATTAAGAGCGTGTTTCTCAAACCTTCGGTGTCGGCCAATCCTGAAGCACTTGAAGCAATTAAGCATGCAGACGTTGTAATTATTGGTCCTGGAGATCTATACACTTCAATACTTCCAAATCTCATTACGAAAGATATTGTAAAGGCAATCAGCAATACAAAGGCAAAGGTTGTTTATATTGTAAATATTATGACAAAGTATGGGGAGACATATGGTTTTAAGGCATCAAACTTCATTTCAGTTATAGAGGATCATTTAGGGAAAGGGGTTGTTGATTATTGTGTTATTAACACAGAACTTCCAACAGGTACAATTCTGGCGCGTTACGCACAAGACAAAGAAGAGCCTGTATTATTTGATAGAGATGAGTTTGGAAAGAATGTACAAGTGGTGACTGGTGATTTTTTAAGAAAAGGGACATATTTGCGGCACAATCCGCAAAAGTTAGCAAAAGCATTATCTAAAATTATCGAAGATTAAGCATGAAAGAAAAGGCAAAACATATTGCATTAGAGCTTAAAAAACTTTTTCCAAATCCTCATACTCCTCTTAATCATTCAAACCCATGGGAATTATATGTTGCTGTTGCTTTGTCGGCTCAGCAAACTGATGTTGGAGTAAATAAAGTAACTGACGCGCTTTTTAAGAAATATAAAAAACTAGCGGATTATAAAAATGCGTCTTTTGATGAGTTTGATCTAGACATAAAAAGTATTAACTTCCACAAGGGAAAGGCAAAGGCTATTCTTTCAGCAGCCAAAATAGTAAGCGATACGTATAATGGCAACATGCCACAAGAAATGGATCAGCTGCTTGAATTGCCATTCATAGGGCGCAAAACAGCCAATGTTATTTTGCAGGAGGCCTTTGGAAAATCTGAGGGAATTGTGGTTGATACGCATGTAAAACGTTTGGCAAATTTATTTGGTTTAACAAAAAACACGGATCCTGTAAAAATCGAAAAAGACTTAATGGAGATTGTGCCTCAAAAAGACTGTCGCGAATTTGGTCTTGGATTAATCTATTACGGAAGAACGTATTGTAAAGCATCCTGCAAACACACTGATTGTCCCCTTAGGGAGTTTATAGCCCGCTAGCTCTTACACATTTATAACTCATCTTTTATGGATTCCAAATTCTGTATTGTGATAA
>CAYRYY010000119.1:0-3716 GCA_964428715.1 uncultured Gammaproteobacteria bacterium | reverse complement strand
ATTTCCTTTCTGGAAACAAAAAGCGGGGATATAAAAATAGAAACAAAGGGGGTGGGGTTTACAGTTCGTGATTAGGCACGAATATCTGTGGAATGAGTTTCTTTGATGCTTTTTTATATTATCTAATTTCCAAAAATTAGAATTATTTTGAGGCTAGACTTGGCTGTTTATCTAAGAACTCTAATGCTCCTTGCGTAAAGTGCTCTTTGGTATATATGATTTCGCACATAAGATGATCTGTGTTTAATTTTTCTCTTGGTCCTACAAACACAAAAACAACGTGATGGTTCCCTTGAAGTTCTGATGCCATCTGAGAGTCGGATGGGCTGTCCCCCAACATATATATAGTTTTTGCCTTTATTCCGCGTTCCATCATGAAATCTTCAATTCGCTCAGCGCCCAAATGTTTTCCCGCGTCTTCATATTGAATGTCTAAAGCTATGTGGCTTGGTTCAGTTTTGAGTTCCAGACTTGCATATTTTTTATTCATGAGTATTTCATTTACTTTGTGGTCCAATGCTTTAACACGCGGCTCAAAAAGATTCATGTCAAATCCTTCAATCATTTCAGCTGTAATCATAGTTTCTTTAGTGGTATCTAGGAACATACAGTCGTTAAATTCTGTTTCTATGATATGTTTAATTTCAGACTCAATTACTTCTGGTAGAGCATCATCAAGTAGTTTTTTCTCCCACATGGAATCTTTGTAAACACCCAATACGTTGCCTTTTTCGCATACAACAAACACGTTTTTTAATAATTCGGAATCAAGTACATACTTTGAAAATGTCTCAAGAATAGTATCTTTTGTCCAGGAGAAGGAGCGGCCAGTGTTGAATGCTAGGAAGTCTCCATTATGTAGGATCGTTGAGAGATGTTTTAATATTTTGTGATCTGCTTTTTTAGTGACCGGGTCAACAATAACACCGTCAATATCAAATACCCATGCGTGCATAAGCCTAATTGTAACACATCTATTTGATAATTGACATTTAAATATGATGGTGTTACGTTTAATGGAATGGCAAAAGTATTGTTGATTGACGACGAGTTGGCTGTTGCCTCTGTTTTTGAAACAGCGCTTAAGAACGCAGGATATGAAGTAAAGCTTGCAGGGGACGCCAGAAATGGAATTACTCTTGCGCAAGGAGAGCCATTTGACGTTATTCTACTTGACCAGATGCTGCCAGACCTCTCAGGAAATGAAGTTTTAAAGACAATTAAAACAAGCGGAGTGAATGCTGCAACCCCCATCTCAATGCTTTCAAATTTTTCAAACGATGTAACGGTGAAAGAGGCTATGGGGCTTGGTGCAAATGACTATATTATGAAATATGAGGTATCTCCTGAAGCGCTTGTTGAAAAAGTTGGGAAATTAGTTTCAGGCGCGGCTTCCCAAACTCCACCTGCGGTTTAAGTTTCTTCTTTCATTTTAGAATCACATTCCTTTACAATAGATATATGTTGCAAATGGTTGTTATAGCTAGTGTTGCTTTTGTGCTTGGTGTTTTAGCTTTTTATGCGTCCCAAAAATTACGGCATACAAAAGACCTGCTTGAAAAAAAGAACAGGGAGCTTGAAAAGAGACTATATGAAATATCTGTTTCCCAAACAATTGCAAATCAAATAGGTTACTCCTTAAAGCTGCAAACTATAATTGAGTCAATCGTTGAGACAATTGAAAAGGTAATTGACCACTCAGCAGTAGGGTATGCACTGCTTGATCACAGTACCATAACAGTCAAGATTTATGAAAACGGGTTTATAGGGCCCAATTTTAAGGATGCAATGAAAAAGGATATGGTGGACGTGATAGAGGAACACGCAAAAGTGCAAAACGCACAAGTTATTGCATCAACGCACAAAGAAATATTTCATACCCAAGCAGAATACAACAATAGCAATCCAGCATCCCTGCTTACACTTCCGCTCATAATTAACCATATGTGCGTAGGTGTCATTTCTGTAGCATCTATTAAAAAAGATGCTTTTTCACAGGAGGATAAAGCATTGCTTGAGCGCATTATTGAAAATACAGCAGCCGCCGTTGGAAGCTTGGAGCAAGTCATAAATACTGAAAAAGGAAACTATTAAGCTCTCAGCAATTAACAGTGCGGCAAAGCAATTCTTACATTTGCAGGATGATGTAGACGCAACGAGCGTCATTGCACATTTTGGCATGCATTATGATTTGGTAAAAGATATACGGGAGGTTGCAGCACGCAAAGAGAGTATTCTATTAAAAGACGTTACAATTTACGACAAGTCTTTCAAGATCTATTTAAATCCAGTATTTCTTCATGATTCACAAGAGGTTTTGGGAGTGTCCATAACCATGGAGGATGTAACGTTTGAGCATGAGATAGAACAGATACGTGAAACATTTACCAATATGGTTGTTCACGAGCTGCGTGCGCCGCTAACCTCTATAAAAGGAGCATCCAGCATGCTTATTGCAGGAAAATTAAATCCAGAAGATACTTCAAAAATGCTGCGGATTATCCATGACTCAACAGAGCGTATGTTAATGGATATTGGAGACGTTTTGGACGTAGCAAAGCTGGAAGCTGGGAAGTTTACGTTAAATGAAGCTCCAGCAGACATAAACGCGCTTGTTAAAGACAAGGCCTTAGCGTTTTCTTTTATGGCTCAGGAGCGGCATGTAAAACTTGAAAGCACAATTGACCCTCAAATTCCTCAAAGTGTGTTTGATGCGCAACGAATTGGACAGGTTATCAATAACCTGCTGTCAAATGCATTAAAATTTACGCCCGACAATGGAACTATAAACATATCTACAAGACTGCAGAATAAGCAAATAGAGGTAACAGTTAAGGACAGTGGTCAAGGAGTGCCTGCAGAAAAAATGTCTCTTCTTTTCTCAAAATATGGGCAGTTGGGGGCGGCAGTACGGCACGAAGGTGGAACTGGTCTTGGACTCTATATATCCAAAGGTATCATTGAGTCTCATGGAGGTAAGATTTGGCTTGAGAATACTGTCAAGGATGGTGCAACCTTCTCATTTACTATTCCACTTGTAACTAAGGTTAATGAGCAAGTTGAGGGCGTGCATAAAAACGAAGCTTCAGTTTCAAAAGTATCTCCTCAAAGAGTCATAAATTAAGTTAGGTAAAAGTAGTCTTTTAGCGCAAGGAAATTCTGTACAGGTTGTAAGGAGCACCTGGGATGTTGAGATTGGTTAGGATTACTAAGCTTGAGCCGTTTGGCCAAGGGAAGACAAATCCATTCACAAATGGTCCCGCATATACAGTTGTGAGATTTCCACCGTCGAATTCGACAACGTTTATATTTGAGCCTTTAATATAAACTAAATGATCAGAGTCTGGGTGCCAAAGAAATTTTTCAGGAGCGTCGTCTTTTTCTGCAACCAAATAGTTTCTGTCTTCCTTCATGTCATACACATAAGTATTTCCTTCTTGAATTGCGCGTGCTTCAGGTGTGGAGTTTGTGCCTGGTAATCTGGGACTAATAAGAATTGGAAGCGTTGCAGACGCTGAGGCAGTATACAGAATCTTGTCTTCTTCAGGAGATAAAACGGGCATGCCAAAGTAGTTGTTGGCAACAGTTCTAATTTTTTTAGGTAGGGAATCAATCAGCTTTTGATCTTTTAATTCTTGCTGAGTTTTCCATTCAGCTAGTATTTCATTTAATGTTGCTGTAATATTTTGAGGGTTTGAGTTGAAAGAGCGGGCTTG
>CAYRYY010000118.1:0-3733 GCA_964428715.1 uncultured Gammaproteobacteria bacterium | reverse complement strand
CAAGATACATGGTGACTAGCATTATGAATAGTGAGCCAATGATTGTAATAAGCACGGGGTCATACCCTTTTAAAATTTGAGGCACAATAAATTGAAGAACAACCGCCAAACTAATTCCAAGCCCTATAATTGCGCCAAGACCTTTTTTGCCTGCAATAAACGCCACAAGTACAAAAAAGCCCAGCATGATATAGATCATGTAATCAAGCCTGTATCGGTCAAGCATTGTGTAGGTAATTCTATTATTCCCGTCTGTTTTAAGCAGCACTATAGTATCACCTGGTTTGAGTAACTGCTGGGGTGTTATCTCAATCAGTCCACCCTGATCTACCTCTACTTTTTCCCCCTTGTCATTCCCGTCTAGTATTTCTGCCTCAAGAGTTTGATAAAAAGATGTAAATTCTCCTTCAATTTTTTGTCCTTCGTCGACTATGCGTACAACCTTTGCTTTGTAATAAGTAGTAGTAGGCACGACTGATGCAGATGGACTGGATGCGGCTCCCTGAGCGTAGACGTAGGAAGTGTTGAAGACAAGAAGCATGCTTATAAAAAGAAATATACCAACAAGTTTTTTAAACATGTGAATATTATAACAAAACTATCTCTTGACAAACGCAACTCTGTTGCATATACTAATGCAAGTAAGTTGCAAAAGGGAGGTGATACAATTTGAAATTTTACAATGTAAAAACAAGACAAAGCGTAGAAATTCCTGATGCAGAAGTGAGTGTAATAACTATGAAAAATGGAAAAAAAGCAGCAAAGGCAAGCGACAATGGCGTAGGATTGTTTAAGATTCTCAGCAATGAGGATGCGGCACGGCTCTCAGGTTAAGTTTGGCGACATTTTACACAATACATGCGGGCTTGATATTATTTCAGGCCTGCATGTTGCTTGACAAGTGCAATTTAGTTGCGTTAATATACAAACAATGGATCAAAAATTAATTCTAACCAGCGCTCTGAGAACCCAAGGGCATAAGATAACTAAAAACAGGACTGCAATTCTGGAGTTTCTGTCAAATCAGGATAATCCAATTGCTGCTGATGAAATACTTGCGCACATCCAATCAGAACACCAGTCAGTTAATAAGACTACCATATATAGAGAGTTATTTTTCTTGCTTGAGCATAATTTTATACATGAAATTGAGTTAGGAGATGGAAAAAAAAGATACGAAATCGCTCTTAATAGGCCGCATCATCACCACATAGTGTGTATAAATTGCAAAAAAATAACGGATATTCCATTAGAAAAAGAGTTGGAGAGTATTGAGCAAGATATTGAAAAAACAACTGGATACGCGCTTTCATCTCACATGTTAGAATTTTTTGGACTTTGTAAATCATGCAAATAGAACTTTTTATATATATTCTTGTGTTCACTGTCATAGGAGGAGTTTTGTCTCTCCTGGGAGGACTACTGCTTTTAATTAGACCAAAATTTGCACAAAATATTTCTCATCTCTTGTCCTCTTTTGCCGCAGGAGCGTTACTTGGAACAGCATTTTTTGACTTACTGCCTGAATCTATTGAGATCGCAGGAACCACTCAAGTATTCTTTTTTACACTTGTTGGTATTCTGTTTTTCTTTCTTCTTGAGCGTTTTCTACATTGGTCGCATCATCATCAAAGTGAATTTGAAATATCAAAAGGAAAGCCAATCGTAGCACTCATTGTAGTAGGGGATACGATTCATAATTTTATTGATGGAATAGCGATTGCTGCAACTTTTTTAATAAACATTCCTTTGGGAATTGTAACGGCTGTGGCAGTTGGCGCACATGAAATACCTCAAGAGATTGGTGACTTTGGAGTTCTTTTAAAGCAAAAGCTAAAAACAAAAAGAATAATTGTAATTAATGTGTTATCGTCCCTAGCTGCTGTATTGGGCGCAATTATGATGTTTATTTTTGGAGACTTTTTAGGAAGTTATGTGAGCTCTGTAATATTGCCAATTACAGCAGGCTTTTTTATCTACATTGCATTGTCAGATTTAATTCCAGAAATTCATTTAGAAAACAGGAAAGGATTTGCACTAAAAGAAACGATCATGCTGATTCTGGGGGTGGCTATAATATTTGGAGTTATTCAAGCTTTAAATTCTCTAGGGCTACACTCTCATTCACATGAAGAAGAGATACATATTGAACAAGAACTCCATGAAGATGATCTTCACGCAGATTGATAGAGCTTCATTCTTGCATTCCTCATTTCCATTTTGTACACTGGTAACTTAAACTTGAAAGGTGGTGATTAATTATAGAAGGACAAACACAAAACACAAATTCCCCAAAAAACAATACAGTTAAATTTGCAGCAATTGGTGTTGTTGTAGTACTTGTAATTATTGCAGCAGTTGTAGGTTTTCAAATGATGGGACAGAACAATACCAATCAAGCTGAAATGGTTAACGAAACTCAAATGAACAAAAGTGCAATGTATCAGGATGGAGTTTATGAAATGGTTGGAGAATATGTATCTCCTGGAGGGCCAGAAACGGTTGGCGTAACCATTACCCTTGCAAATGGTGTAATAACAGATGCAAATGTAGAAGTACTAGCAACAAGACCTGCTTCAGTAGACAAGCAAACTGATTTTGCAGCAAATTATAAACCAATGGTAATAGGGAAAAATATTGACGAAGTAGTGTTGACCAAAGTTTCGGGATCATCTTTAACACCGAAAGGATTTAATGATGCTCTAGAAAAGATAAAACAACAAGCTAAAAGCTAGTCATGCATTACTCCACTCACTTGTCTTTTGAAGCCATAGGAACACATTGGGAAATAGATCTTACTCTTGATAAAAAAAGAGAAGTTTTTTTACAGAAAAAAATAAGGAAACGGATTGAAGAATTTGATAAAGCATATTCTAGATTCCGAAATGATTCATTGATTTCAACTATTTCAAAATCAGAAGGCACTTTTCAAATGCCTGAAGACTTTGAGTTGCTATTTAATGTCTATAAATCATTAAATGCAGCGACAAGCGGTTTATTCACTCCACTCATTGGAAATACATTAGAAGGCTTAGGATATGATAAGGAATACTCGCTTGTACCCAAAACTCCCCGAATTCCTCTTAATATTCAAGATGTATTAACTTTCGCGAAAGGTCATTTATCTACTACTCATCCTGTGATGTTGGATTTTGGAGCTGGAGGGAAAGGATATTTAATAGATATTATTGGGGATTTACTGCACAAAGAGGGTGTAGAGGAATACTTAATAGATGCTGGAGGAGATATTCTTCACAAATCAAATAGTCATGATGAAATTAAAATTGGCCTTGAAAACCCTCTAGATCTCAAACAAGTAATTGGCGTTTCAGCAATAAAAAATAAAAGCATATGCGGCTCAGCTGGAAACAGAAGGGCATGGCAAGGTATGCATCACATAATCAATCCCGTGACGCTTGTGTCCCCCGATAATGTTTTGGCGGTCTGGGTAGTGGCCGACACTGCATTGGTAGCTGATGCTATGTCTACGGCATTATTTTTAAGTCAGGATGAAAAGGTTAAAACAGCATATCCATGCGATTATTTCATACTTTATAAAGATTTAACATTTGATAAAAGCAAAGGTTTTGACGCCGAGTTATTTATACAGTAAGCTATATATATGTGGTCAAGAATTGACAATCTTATCAACTCTATAACCATGTACAGACTTGTTCTGTACGGTCTTGTGGTGCTGGCTGCTTTGTCCCTCTTACTTTCAATAGTTGGAATT
>CAYRYY010000117.1:0-3748 GCA_964428715.1 uncultured Gammaproteobacteria bacterium | reverse complement strand
TTCTGCTCGTCTTTATTCATGTTAGTATTATATCAAATACTTGCAACAATAACATTTCAATGTTCGTCCCCTTATATCCTGAGCACACTTGCTAATATTCTAATTCCTATTGGGGGAAAGCTTGTGATTGAAACGCTAGCCTTGAGACATCTTCACCAAACAAGCGGTAAAGCTTTACAAGCTCAGGAATGACATGTTTCCGCGCTGTGACACGATGGGTCACAGCTTCTCTATCTCATTTATCTACATTTGGAGTTCATCTTTCTACAGCACACGTTAATCCAGGACGGCTTTTAGCAAAGTATACTTATTATCGAAGTTCATAAAAATGTGACGGAGACTCAAAGGCAATAGTGATTTTTTTTAAAAATTCTTCAGTGACTGGGACAAAAAGCATTTTTGAACCACTTTCATCAGTGTAAAATTCATCTAGGGCTTGCCTAAAGCTACCTGCATATCCTAAAGCTGTCCTAACCCCTTTGCCATTTTCAACCCAAACCTGTAAGTCTAAATCACCCTTTCTTTCCATTTCATCATTATCTCCAGTAACACCATTTACACTTACATAAACCGCACCATTCTCTACTCTATTGATATTTCTAATATTTTTAGAATGCACATCTCCTTGTTCGTCCATCAGGTAAACATCATCATTATCTTGCCAAGCTGTAAGATCAGTTAAGCCTTTAAGCGAGAACTGAGTAGTTTCCATACTTAAAGTTCCTATACCACTAGCTATCTGACCAACGCTCGTATAGGTAAGTCCACTACTATGTGAGGTTCTAACAATACCAGCTTCGTAAGGCTTAATTCCTCTTCGTGGAAAACCCTCCCCGCTGCTTCTTTCATGACTCATATGCCCATTTTACTATAATTAAGGTGGAAATTCAAACTATAGGTTCTAATTCCTAATGGTATTTAATCAGCGGGCTTGAGTCGAGTTCGGGGTGAATTATGTGCTTCCACTGCTCCAGCGAGCTTCGAATCTGGTTCCATTGCAAAAACATTTGGGCCACTGAATTTACTTACCCAATATAATCTAAATTCCCTCTGATTGTCTGGTAAACAGTCCAATACCCATTGTCATCCCCATCTGCCAGAAAACTAAAACTGCAAATATCCCCTCCGTAGGTGAAGAAATACCGCCTGAACTAGGGAAAATAGTTCCTGATGGAATCGCATACCATGTCAATCCCAATACCCCTCCTAATAAAACTAAACGCACATATTGACCTACTGTTATCCGTTTTATATAAAAGTGGAAAGCACCTAGCAATATTGCAGATCCTACAAGCCCTGACAGAATGAGAGATAGTACCGGCATATCGTCAATTTCTGGACCAAGACGCACTATATCTTCCAGAAGATTATTGTTAAGAAATCCTATCCCAAGTGATGCTACTAAATATGCAATGGCTGAGAGAACAGTAAATATGAAAATATTATTCGCTTTCTGACGATCGATTCTATTTTTGGGGTAAAAATAAAGTCCCAAGAATAATCCATATATTGCACCTGGAAACAAAAAGATAGTGAAAATTCCTGGGGATAATACAATAGACAAAATACCTGTTATAAATCCAAATAGTGCAAGCTTTAACTCATACATTTCTTAAGTATTACACACATTATTTCTTTCTGCTACTACTTGTAGCACACAGCAATATGTAAAGATTATTTATATACTCCAAAGAAAAGGAGGATGAGAGGATCACGTCCATTATTTTCCACCTCATGTAATTCTCCTACTTCCACTGACACACAATCCCCTTTGTGAATTTTATAATCTTTTCTATTAATCCTCATCGTGCCAGTTCCGCTTTCCACATACATAATTTCTGAAAATTCATCATGCTTATGCTCTTTTGCAATTTCTCCTGGCTTGAAAACTACTCTTCCGAATTGATGTAAATTTGGAACCTCTCCAGGTGACACTAAAACTTTTTTTAATCCTGCACCTGCATGAGATGTAGGAACTTCTGAAAGATTTTGTAAATTTACAATTTTCATTTTTATATACTACCACAAATACACATTGTTATTTTTCAAGAATATAAATTGTGTCTGTTCTGTTTCCATATGATTTTTCAGAGAGTTTGCTAAACCTTACTGATTCATAGAGCTTTTGCACATGCGCATTCCATGCTTCTTTATTTGTCTGAATACAAAATCTTAATTGTCCTGAAAGATCAATAAATCCTATTTTTCTGTTTTCTGAAAGCCAGGTTGTTAGTAGAAATTTCCCCAAACCTTTTTTCTGAAATGCTTCCGCAACTGCTAACTCGCTTAGATATATACAGTTTTCCGGATACTGATTATTTTCCTCTTTTTCTCTTTCATATCCAATTACAACTCCTGCAAACTCTCCAGAATCCGTAAGTGCTATGAAACTATGATTCCATTTTTGATGCATGCGCCGCTTGCTATTATATTCCAGCAATACGTCATCTTGCGTGTGCTTATCTACCTTGGGAATTGAATCTAGCGCCTCAATAATTTCACTTATATAATGCTCTGCTGCCTGAGATGACAATTTATAAATCTTAATACCATTAAAATCTGCTACTGATTTCATAAGAGCATTATAACATTCCAATACATTTCAGCATTAAAACAATAAATAAAAGCTTGATAATTTAACAAAAAAAATATATGCTCAGATAATGAAATTATTATTTAGACCAAAACCCACCAGTGGCACCACATTTTTTTGCTTTACTCCCCTTGTTTCACTTTCTACTTTTATTATTGAATTTGTTTTTGCAGTGTATGTACTTATGAAATACAAACCCACACTGTTTAGCAGGCTTTGTGTACTTACACTCATGTGTCTGGGGTTATTTCAGCTCTCTGAATTTCTGCTTTGCACAACCCCTTTTATAGATGCATCAATTAAATTAGGGTATGTGGCAATCACTCTTCTTCCAGCACTAGGACTACATATTATATACACGCTAACAAATAGATGGAAATTTATAGCGTATCTTGCATATGCTTGGGCAGCAGTGTTAGTAGGCGCAATTGTTTTTATTCCAAACGTTGCATTTTTAGCAACCTGCAATCCAAATTATGTAAGCTATGATGCTAATCCAACCTTTTCATTCCTTCATTGGCTCTACTATACAGTTGCCATGCTAACTGGAGTGGCACTATTAACATATGCAATGTTTAAAAAAATAGGCGACAAAAAAGAGCAAAAATGGATGATTTTGTCATACTTTGTGTTTATTATCCCGGCGTTAATCCTTTTTTATACAAACGTTATTTCTCAAACTGCACTTCCATCTGTCATGTGCGGATTTGCGCTCCTTACAGCACTCATATTTGTGTTTGTAATTATTCCAAGGTATTATAAGATAAGACAAAAAAATGACAGAAAAACAAACAGGTAATACGCTTCTTGCTTCAGGAATTATTGTGATGATATTAGCCGTTGTAATCATTGTCCTGTTGTTTACAGGTCAAATAAATCCAATACCACTACTCAATATTCCTGCTCCTACATTAAACACTGGAAGCCTTGTGCCAAGCGTCCCAGGACTTCCAAAGGCTCAAGGACAAGACATAGTAATTATCCCAACAAAAGATTTTAATCACATGTTAAATCTGGGAATTCAATTTTTGCTTATGACATTTATTATGTCTTTTGGATTTAAATTGAGCGACTTAGGAACTAAATTACTGCGTCCCATCAAAATTCAAGAGAAATAATTACTCGGCCGGAGTTGGAGTAAGGGGCGTTATATTG
>CAYRYY010000116.1:2175-3777 GCA_964428715.1 uncultured Gammaproteobacteria bacterium | reverse complement strand
AAAGTTGCCTATATATGATGGGTGCTGAGAGAGGAGAATTTCAATTCCTTTCAGTCGCTCAAGGATACCTTTTGTATAATCTAGTCTGTCAACTCCAACTCCCATAAATTTTGTTTTAACACCCAATTTTTCCTTGAATTCTATGTTATTTAATTCAAATGAGGTTAGTTCATTTGAGGGTGTGGGCGCACCTGTAAAAGCAATACTTATTGGAAAGTGTTTAATGTATGTTACGTGCTTCTCTTTGGTTACTGCAAACTTATCCACATCAACCAGTGCTTCAATTTCCCGTCCTACCGTATCTATAAAATTATTGCAGTGCTGTTGTGTTTGAAATCCTACAATGTCAGCTCCCAAAAGTCCCTCAAGCAATTCTTTTCTCCAAGGACAAATGCTAAATGATTCTGCATTTGGCCAAGGAATGTGCCAGAAAATACATATTATGGCATCTTTTCTTGCTTTTCTTATAAGCTTTGGAAGAAGCGCAAAATGGAAATCCTGAACGAACACAATTGGATTTTTTTTGTGTTTTATTTCATGAAGCACCGATTCCGCAAATTTTTCATTTACCCGTACATATTCCTCCCAATCATTTTTTCTAAAGATTGGTCTTGTATGTGCATTGTGACATAATGGCCATATTCCTTCATTTGAGAATCCTTGATAATATCCTTTGATCTCTTTGTCAGTTAGCCACACTCGTTTTAGCGTGTACTTTGGACTATCTACAGGAACAGATACTTTATGGTGAAAATCCACCGTTGCTTTGTCCTCTGTTCCGCTTCCATGAGCAATCCATGTTCCTCCGCATGCCTGCATAAATGGCTCAAGTGCTGTAACCATACCGCTTGCAGGCTGTTTCACAACTGTTTTTCCTCCAACCTTTTCATGACTATACGGTTCTCTATTAGAAACTACCACGATCTCACGATTTTTAACTAAATCTTTTACAAATTCTTTTAATCTTTCTTCAGTCCACGGAGAATCTAGTTTTTCAATTCTTAAACGTGCTTCTTCAGATGCAGCAAAACGCGCTTGAAGTAAATTTTGGCGCATAGTATTTACCTCTTTGGCTAAAGGATTAAATAATGTGCTGCTAAACCTTCCAATACTCCCTTGAGGATTATCCGATTCAGATGACTGAATTGAGGTGAGCAGCTTTTTTAAAGGAGTAATGATAACCCACCGCACAAAGAGAATTATTGCAATAACGATTAATACTGATTGGATAATAAGACGTAGAAGATTCACGGTCCAAATCTCATTTAGCCTGTTTGTTATGTAGTTTGCATTTTGAATGACAACCAGTGACCCTACAACGCCATCACTTGAATGTAGTGGTGCTGCATAGACATAATATCTGTTTCCATCATGATTAATAAAATTGCCAGAGGCTAAATCAGCATCCATTGCATCAATTGCAATTTTTTGTGATTTTTGGAGCTTTTCAGGCAGAGCAGATGAGGATGCAACAACACTTCCTCTATTGTCCATAATTGAAAGACCTGCAATTCTCTGACTGTCTACGAATCTTTCGACAACTGACTGGAGATAGATATCTGATCTATTTATGAAATTAGTTTCTACTGAATCCTTTAGGCT
>CAYRYY010000116.1:587-2165 GCA_964428715.1 uncultured Gammaproteobacteria bacterium | reverse complement strand
GAAATGATCTATTTTCTATATCTTCTTCGAGTCTGCGTTCTTCGTTTACAGATTGATTAAACGTAAATGAAAAACCGATTAAGATTACGACAAGCACTATTGCCAGAATTGCTGCAATTAATTGCTTCATGGGTACTTACAATTGTAACACACATATCTTATGCGGTACTCAAATTACAATTTTGCTCTATAATAGGTATATGCTGCGTGTTATATTAATTGCGTTTTTATTATGTAGTTTGTTGTTTATTTTCTCAGGTGAAACTTTTGCTAAGTCCTTTTACTTTCCATCTGTTCAAACAGACATTAAAATAAACTCTGATTCAAGTATTTCTGTTATTGAAAAACGGACTTTTTTGTTTGATGGATCGTTCACTCAAATTTATTGGGATATTCCCATAAAGTCTAATCAGCAAATAAAAAACATAACAATTTCAGAAGGGAGTATTCCTTATAGTTTAATTCCTTATGAGGATACAACACGACCCGCGCAAAAGTATTGGGTAAGACGTCAAGGTAATTCTTATCACATAGAAGCTTACCACTCATCAGCTGACACTACTAAAGAATTTATTTTGTCCTACATGCTAACAAATGCAGTAACTCGTTATTCTGATGTTGCCGAGCTGTACTGGAAAGTAATAGGGGACGAGTGGGGGTCAAAAACAGATTATGCTCAAATTTTGATTACACTACCGCAAGAGGTTTTAACGAAAGACATATATGTATGGGGGCATGGACCACTTCAAGGCAGTTCAAAGATAATAAATGGCAGAACTGCAGAATTTGTTGTATCAGACGTCCCGCCAAAAACATTTGTTGAAATAAGAACGCTTTTTCCATCATCTATCATTGCGTCCGGTCCACAAGAAAATTCGCCGCGTTTGGCCGCAGTACTTGAAGAGGAAAAAGCATTTCAAGAAAAAACTATTCGCGATGCACAATTTAAAACCTTCTTTTTTATGGGTCTAGGAGTAGTGTTGATTGGCTGGATTATCTTGTGGTATGTGATTTGGTATAAGTATGGGCGTGAAAGACGGTCAGACGTTCCAAAATACGTTCATAATCCGCCTAGCAAGTTGCCTCCGGCTTTAGTTGAGGCCCTTGTACATCAGGGAGAGGTTGTAACTGCAAATTCATTTACGGCAACTATACTGGACTTAGCAAGACGCAAATATATAAAAATTGAAGCTATAGAAAAGATAAAAAAAGGTTTTTTGGGGCTTGGAGGTGGAAAATCATATGAATATATTTTGCACAGAGATCACAAAAAATATGTTTCAAAAAAACCACTTTTGAGCTACGAGCAAGACGTGCTGGATTTTGTATTTTCCTTTTCATCAGATAATGAGAGTGTGTCAGTTGACACTATTAAGTCTCAAATGAGACTGCATCCTACAAAAACCCGTTCATTTTTTACAAAATTTCAGAAGAGCATAAAAGACGAAGTAAAAAAACGAGGATTTATGGAGTCATTTGGAAACTCTTGGAGGACAAAGTTTGTAATCTTTAATATATTGTTTATTGTGTTTTATGCATGCGCTCTTGCAGTATTTTTTAATATATTCTTAGAAACAT
>CAYRYY010000116.1:0-577 GCA_964428715.1 uncultured Gammaproteobacteria bacterium | reverse complement strand
TTAAAAGATTTTTGAATGATTTTTCAAAATTTAAAAATGAGATTCCTCAGGCAGTAATTATTTGGGAGGAAATGCTGGTTTATGGGACAGCATTAGGTGTTGCTCATAAAGTGGCAAAATATTTGCCGCTCATATTGTCATCTGAAAAGAATATTAGTCCGGGGTGGTATTATATGAGTTCTCAAGGAGGTGGAATATCAAATTCAGTATCTGGAGTTGGCTTGGATTTTGGCACATCTTTGACTCAAAGCTTTAGCAGTATGAATAGCTCATTTAATTCTTCATTCTCGTCAGGTAGCGGCGGAGGATTTTCAGGTGGAGGAGGCGGTGGAGGTGGAGGAGGCGGTGGAGGAGCAAGCTAATTTATGCCTGATTTAGTCCTATAATATTGACAACAAGTGTTCATTTTGGTATACTACACACACTCGCAACAGGCGAGTTTTTTTATGGAGAGAAAACGATTTATTAAAGGTGGACTTGTGCATGCTGTAGGTGAGAAGCCGTTGCGCTTGCCAATTGCCGCAACTCTTATGACTGCAGGTGCATTGATGGCGGCTCAGACAGACAAAAATCACAC
>CAYRYY010000115.1:0-3864 GCA_964428715.1 uncultured Gammaproteobacteria bacterium | reverse complement strand
CTGGCGTGAGTCGAACACGCAACCCCTTGTTCCGAAGACAAGTGCTCTATCCATTAAGCTACAGGCGCATAAGCTCACTTAAGAAACGCATTTAGATTTTAACAAATTGACCACTCACACGCAATTAAATGCTATTCAGGGTATAATGAGGACATGGCATTAATAGATGATGTAATTATAAGAGTCAAAGCAGGTGACGGGGGCAAAGGAGGTCAATCCTTTAGCTCTGGTGTGGCTCCTGATGGTGGAAACGGCGGTGAAGGCGGAGATGTATTTGTGGTAGGAAGTACAAATGTAGCTGATTTATCACAATTTAGATTCACAAAAGACATAAGAGCACTGGATGGCACAAACGGACAGAATAAAAAACTGCATGGGAAAAAAGGAGAAAGTGTTACTATTTTAGTCCCTCTTGGAACTACTGTAACGGATACAAAATCTGGTGAATTTGTTGAAATATTGGAAAAAGATAAACCATTTGTTGTAGCTTACGGCGGACGCGGCAAAATTGGAAATTATGCTGAAATTGCAGAAAGACGTAAGAGAAATGTAGTCACTGACGAAATGCAAAAGGGTGATTCACGCGAATTGCATTTGGTACTCAATTTAATCGCAGACATAGGACTTATAGGTCTCCCAAATGCAGGAAAAAGTTCACTATTAGCCGCTCTTTCCCGTGCCACACCCAAGATAGGAAACTACCCATTTACAACCCTTGAGCCAAATTTAGGCATATTAGAACTTGACACTGATATTAAAACCGCAATTGCCATTGCAGATATTCCAGGACTTATTGAGGGAGCATCAACTGGCAAGGGGCTAGGAATTAAATTTCTGAAGCATATTCAAAAAACAAAGATTTTGTTTCATTGCATTGATGCCACAACTGAAAATTTGCTAAATGTGTATAAAACAGTGAGGGATGAATTTGGTGCATATGACTCCAATCTACTCCTTAAAGAAGAAATAATTCTATTAACCAAAATTGATTTACTTGAAAATGGACAACTTGATCAAAAAATAAGCGAACTTTCAGCAACTGGAAAAAAGGTTATTCCCCTATCTATTTATGACAAGCGAAATATGGAGGATTTAAAAACTCTCATTTCTAAAACTGCAAATAGTTAAATTTTTCGATTCACCGTATACTCATAGGGAAAGTACAAAAAAGCAGCGGGAGCATCATCCAACAAATACTTTTGCAAATCTGCGTAAATAGAGATTCTATCAGTTGTATTCATGGTAGTTCTTCCATCCTCCAGTAATTTGTCAATTCGTACATTTTTATAATGCGTTATGTTGTTTGGCTGTGTTGAATGCCATACAGAATACATGTCAGGGTCAAGTGGAAGCGTCATGGGATAAATTAACACCTGGTAATCAGGAGGAATATCTTGAGAGGTTACAATTTTACTTTTGATCCCCAAGCGTTCCCACGCTTTTGCAACTTCTTTTGCTGTTTCAACCAATTCATTTGTAGTCGTTATAGTAAGCTCCAAATTTTCTTCATTACTTGAATCCAATAGTTCTTGTGCTAAACCCAAGTCCAATACTCCCTCATTGGGACTTTCTGTATAATACATTGAGTGCGTTGGTAAAAATGAGTAGCTTCTCTCTCCCTCTTTAAACGTTTCAGGAAGCGCATATACCAATGCCTGTCTAACTTTTTTTTGCGCTAAAACCGGGTCTAAATTGTTAAAAAACGCTGCTATTAAAATGTTGTAGTCAACCCTGCGCGCAACTTCTACATTCTTCCAATCCTTAAATGTTTCCTGTGGGGTTGTATCAGCTGCTAACTTTTCAATCCTGTCGACTTCGCCCAACATAAATGCCGATCTTAATGCGTCTTGTGTTGGGTAGAAATATATAATTTTCTTGTCTCCCGTGCTTTTATTAAGTAGGGTCAAGGTCTTTAAAAAACCACCATTTCGTTCTGTTTTAGATATTTCAAACTGTGACAACCCATGGTCTCCCTGAATAATGGGCTTGTTCATAACTGACAAAAATGGAGCATAAGGATTACTTAGCTGGTATTCAATAGTATAAGGGTCTTTAACCACTTTTTTAACATCTTTAAATGTGTACGTTACATCATCTGCCTGAAACTCATCTCCATTACTAAATGATAAATTCTTCTTAAGTGAAAAGGTTATGGTTTTGCCATCATTTGTAATCTTGTAGTCTGCTGCTGCTGGTTTTATGCTGCCATCTTTCTCAACCGTAGTCAAACCATAAGACACATCTGATAAAATTTCGAAAGGAAGTGTTGCCAATGTGTATGATCCTGCGTACCCTATTTTTTGTGTTTTATCTTTAAAAACGGATGAAGTAATATATCCAAGGGCTAAAAAGAATCCAAAAAAGACAAGCGCACCTAGAAAAACGGAAAGCAAAATTGTCTTTCTCCATTTTTTAACATACGCTTTCAGTAACCAGAAATAATAGCGGCGTCTGACGTAGACCATAATGCGCGAGTGAAGCTTAGCTGCTTATGAGTGCAATAATTGATATGGCTGCAAAAAGAGAAGCAAAAACAATTGTGGCATAAAAGAGTAGTTTTTCAATTCCTTTTTTAGCTCTATATGTTTCACTTCCTCCTCCAAAAGCCATTCCGTTATTAGACCCTCTAGACTGCAGGATTACAGTAATAACGATTAGCACTGCTAGCACCATTTGAATAATTGTAAATGTATTCATAGTTCAAATAAATTCATTAAGAACTTGTAGACAAGTTGTATTGTAACAGAAATAATCAAATAAGACAAAAAGATATTGAAGTGAAATTCAGGTACAGTAAACCCTGACACAGAAAACCCTTGGAATGTAAATGGCTGAATTACGAATTGCTGATCGGTTAACGTTAGTAAAAATAAAACCACAACGGTTGAGAAGATTGAAAACACACCTAGTGTTAATGCGTTAAATGGGAGCGCGACAATATTAATTATTGGACGAACTATGATAAACCCAATTACCAAAAGTGCCGCATCATAAAGATATTGAATTAAACCGCCATGCAGAACCAGTCCAGAAAATAAGTATGTTGTTGTAAACAACGCAGTAAGTAAAATCACATACTGTTGGAATATATATCGCATATATTCATGCTAGCAGAAATAGAAAAATTTGTGAACCTTATAGGAGTGCGCGTTTGGAACGCAAAACCCTGTGATAGGTAACTGCAAAACGATGCGCTTCATCCCTAATCCGTTTGACCAGGTTAATTGCAGGGGTCGACTGAGGCACACGTACCTCCACAAACTGCAAGTCTTTTCCTTCCTTCACGGGGATTATGAGAGTCTCGAATTTTTTAGCAATTCCAATGACTGGAATTTGTATATTCATATGCGCTAAAACCTGAAGCACGCTTGAAACTTGCCCCTTACCTCCATCGATAATTAAAAGGTTTGGAAAGTCCCATTCAGGATGTTTGAGCCGTCTACCCATAACCTCTTGATGCATGGCAAAATCGTTTGGTGTATCTAGTTTTCGTATTCTAAATTTTCTATATAGTGATTTTTCAGCTGAGCCATGTATAAAAACTGTCATAGAACCTGTAGCATTTGTGCCTTGAAAATTTGAAATATCGTAACACTCAATTCTTGCAAGATCTCCCGTATCTACACCATTTTGTAGAAGTAAATTACGTAAAGATTCATTTTCTGACTGCTCCCTTATAGACTGTGCTTTTGGCTGATGAATATAAGTAAAAGGATCATATGTTTCCTGTGTAATTTGCAGTATTGAATCAATCTGTTTTTGAACGATACCTGCCTTTTCAAATTCTTGTGTCTTGGCAAATGCATCGCGCTCCTGCTCCAAAGTCTTTATTACCTGTTTTGTACTCCCTTTTAAAAACCGTTT
>CAYRYY010000114.1:0-3956 GCA_964428715.1 uncultured Gammaproteobacteria bacterium | reverse complement strand
AAAGAAAGACGAGATAGGATTCTTTCTTTTGGGGAGCGTTTATCATCGAATCTTGTGGTTGGAATGTTAAGACAAAAGGGCATAAAGTCTTTGGCTGTTGATTCTGGTTCAGTCATTAGTACTGATAGAAATTTTGGTGAGGCAGTTCCCGACATAGATAAAACAGCCGAAAATGCAGACACATACCTGCGCCCACTTTTAAAAAATAACATCACACCTGTTGTGACCGGGTTTTTAGGCTCCACACTGGATGGTAGTCCGACAACATTGGGCAGAGGCGGTTCAGATTATTCTGCCTCACTGCTGGGAAGAGCGCTTAAGGCGCAAGAAGTTTGGATTTGGACTGACGTGGATGGAATATATACAGCTGATCCAAAAAGCGATCCAAATGCTACATTAATTCGTGAGATTAGTATAGATGAAGCAGATAGGATGGCTAAGGGGGGTGCTAAAGTGCTTCAGTCAAAAACGTTGGAACCATTATTTGGTACAGGAATTGAGCTGCGTGTACTTAATACCTTTAATGTATCCAATGAAGGAACCCGAGTGATTCATCCAAAATAGCTTGTATGGTTGCAAACCAATTGTAGAGCTGATATACTCCCATCAATATTGTTCTAATATTTTATGGTTCAATTAGTTGAAACCTCGCTTGATAAGTCTGCCATCCTCCCTTATGAATTCCGTGATCAAAATTTTCAAAAAGCATTCGATCGTCAGTTGGGCTTGAGAGTAGCGCATGGATTTCACACAGAGCTTGGACTAAGCATTGGAGAATATGTAGAGTCGTTTAAGCATCTTTTAGAGCCGGCATGGGATAAGCCCTCAAGTATAGGCCACCCTGCATTTGTTGAGCCAAGGATTCCAATTAAAAGTCAGTTGGATATGTTAGGAGTACAAGTTGATCCAACAGTTTATGCGCTTCCTGAAGATTCTGAATCCACAATGCCCTACCTTACTAGGGTAAGAAGTATGCAGATTGCAGATGTACCTCCAGAAAAACTTACCTCAGTAATTAGGCAAGAAGCGGTTTCAAGTAATCAGCCTATGCATTTAGCAAGCTTACTTGAGGCGCTTGCAGTATTTGAGGTGTCTTCTCCAGAATATGTAGCAGGTCCAAGAAGTGCTCAGGTACTATGTTTTGATACATTTTCTGGACGTCCTAGGCTCTCTAAGCCAGAACATGGCGCATGGGATAGTGGAATTAAACGCGCTCTCGTTTCTGTTCCAGAAAGGGGATATCATGGTTGAACAATCGCCATCCGGCAAACAGCGAAAATTTGTAGATAGACCTTTGAGTGAGCCAATCCCAGACTCTAGAGAGGCACGGTTAAAACATTTACAGCTACTGGAATCAGCAGGCATTAATGCATATCCGGCAGTTCCCCCAGAATTAACACACAAAATAGGTGAGGTAAAAGACATTACATCTCAGCTTGCCCCAGGAGAAGAAAGTGGGCAAGATGTTCAAATTGCAGGAAGAATTATTTCAAAGCGTGGTCAAGGAGGAATAGTATTTCTTGATGTTGAAGATTACGGCGTAAATGGGGCAAAGATACAGGTAATGAGAAGGAAACAAGGCGAGGAAGATAAAGATTTTGGATTAATAAAAGAAGCATATGATACTGGTGATTTTATTGCAGTTCAAGGAGAAGTTATCAGAACTAAAAGAGGAGAGGATACCGTTAATGCCGAAGAGATGACTATGCTTGCAAAGGCACTTGTTCCTCCCCCTATAAATGAAAAAAAAGGAGGAGGGGTGAGCGTTGAAACTGCTCGAAGGCAAAGATACCTGGAGTTGATGAGTGATCCAAACGCACGTGAAAGATTTCGGACGCGTGAAAGAATTATGCAGGGGATGCGGGAGCAGTTTCAATATCATGGTTTTTTTGAAGTGGAAACTCCGGTGCTAGACACAGTGTATGGTGGGGCTGACGCAAAACCTTTCGTAACCCACATGAAAGCACTTGATGAGCCTATGTATTTAAGAATTGCAAATGAACTTTATCTTAAGAGGTTGGTTCCATCGATGGGGCCAGTGTTTGAATTTTCCCGAAATTTTAGAAATGAGGGAATAGATGCAACTCATAATCCGGAATTTACTGCTGTTGAGGCATATAAACCGTTTTCTGATTATTTGGAGATGATGGAGATGGCAGAGCAAATGATGGAAAGAATAGTAATGAATATTCATGGAACAACAAAAGTAAAATATGGTGATCATGAGATAGATTTTAAGGCGCCATGGAGAAGATTAACGATAACGGATGGCTTTACACAAGCATATGGGGTGAGCCCGGAGGAGTTGACAGATGAGCAGCTATTACAGATGGCTCTTGAAAAAAAGATAAAGAAAAAACACATAGGAAGAAGAGGAGATATGATACTAGGTCTTTTTGAACATCATTGGGATGATAAGTTAATTCAGCCAACTTTCGTTATGGATTACCCTAAAGAAACAAGTAGTCTTGCAAAGCCTCATAGAGATAATCCGGACCTGGCAGAACGTTTTGAATGCGTTGTTGGTGGGCTTGAGGTAATGAACTGCTACACAGAACTAAACGACCCTAGAATACAAAGAGAGAATTTTGAAATGGAAGAAGAGAGAAGAAGGCAAGGGAATGATGAGGCACCGCCTGCGGACGAGGATTTCTTGGTCGCAATGGAATATGGATTCCCGCCTATGGGAGGAATAGGAATTTCTGTTGACAGATTTGCCATGCTGTTAACGGGTTCTCAAAATATTAAAGATGTAATATTTTTTCCGCCTGTAAAACGGGCATCCAGCAGTAGAGTGTTGAGTCCTGGAGTTGAAGATCAAATTAACGATATAGCAAGAGCACAGCAAGCACAGGAATAACGTTATGGCAGAGATACCAGTTTTTTATTCAGAAGCATCTCTCAGGCACAAGCCTCAGTTCGAAATATTTCGGGGACAAAAGGAGCCTCACGCGGAAACTGTTGAAAGAGTTTCTAGTATTTTAGAAGCGTTACGGAATTCAGGTTTTGCGAACATAAATACCACATCCGTAAATGGTTTACCATGGGTGGAGCAGGTTCATGACTCAGCATATCTGAATTTTCTCAAAAAAAACTCATCCGATATAGATAAGATAGTTGGAGATAATGAGCTTGCACCAGGGGAAGAGAGAGCTATTTATCCCTCAGCGTTTCCATATAATTCTTCATTACGCGCTACAAACCCAATCGCTGAGAGAGGAAGGTATATGTTTGACACCTATACGCCAATCATGTCAGGTACTTATGATGTTGCGCTTGAATCTGCCGCTTGCGCAGTTGCTGGTGCAGAATTACTAGAACAGGGTGCACCTCTAGCATATGCATTATCAAGACCGCCCGGTCATCATGCCGATAAAGACAAAATGGGTGGATATTGCTACATAAACAATGTAGCCGTTGCGGTTGAACATCTAAAAGGAAGCGGTGCAGAGCGGGTAGCAGTATTTGACTTTGATCTTCACCATGGCAATGGAACACAAGGAATATTTTATGATAGATCAGATGTTCTTTATACTTCTTTACATGCCTCGCCAGAGATAAAATTTCCGTTTTTTACTGGATATGATGACGAAAGAGGAGATGGAAAAGGTGCTGGAGCCAATCACAACTTCCCTTTACCTGAGGGAATAAGTGATGATGAATATGATAAGTATGTAAAAAAAGCCCTAGGTCTTGTTGCCGATTTTAAACCAGATTTTCTTGTTGTATCTGCAGGCTTTGACACGCATAGAGATGATCCAATTGGCGCATTTAACTTAACAACTAATTACTATCAACAGCTAGGAAGAGCAATCCGCGACCTAAAGATTCCTGCGCTTAGCGTGCAGGAGGGGGGATATGCAACGAAAGTGCTTGGCACAAATGTCACAGCGTATTTAGATGGGCTACTAAATAGATAAAAAAATATTTGCATTTATTGATTAAGTTACGGGATT
>CAYRYY010000113.1:3070-3995 GCA_964428715.1 uncultured Gammaproteobacteria bacterium | reverse complement strand
TCGATTTTTTGGTGATCTACCGCCGTTTTTGTGTTTTGTGCTTTATCCATTCTAGTGCAAGTATATCACGTTGCCTCTCTACCCTCAATTATGTAGTTGTGCTATTATTGATTGTATGAAGGTCTTTCAGCAGTCATTAGTCATACTATTATCGTCACTTACCGCACTCGTCATAGTGTATACTCCATTTTCTCCGTATATACCTCTATTTTTAACGTTTATTGGAATTCTCATACTTTCATACGCATTATTTAAAAAGAAACGAAAAAAAGGCCAAGAAGTGTTCACAGGCTCAAACAAAGAAATCTATATAATTCTCGTTTCAACTCTTCTTATTGTTTTTTATACTGGAGGAATTAAGTCAGTCGTGTTTTTCTTGGTTTATTTTGTGCTATTTGGTATCACTTTCACCTTTCAACCCAGCATGATTCTACTTTTTCTTGCATGCCTCATCGGACTTTTCCTGCCAGAAGCTCTTCAAGACGATGTCTTTGGGAATATGGCAAAATTATCTTCGCTTATAGTCCTTGCTCCTATCGCGTTTTTCTTTGGCCGTGAATACAGAAAGCGCGAAAAGCTTCAGGAGAAAATTCAGGAAAAAACCGAGACCATCATACACGACGCAGAAAACCTTTTAGCAACGACGGACAAGAACGAAAAGTTAAAAAATGCTGAAGAAATTATAATTGAGGCAAAGAAACTTCAAAAGGAAAGCAAATGAATAGGATTATAGGTGCCATAATTATTACCGCATCTCTCATACTACTACCCACAACTAGCCATGCACAAATGCAGGGTTCAAGATATATCCTTGAAACTGAGATTGGGCCAAGGGATGCAGTCTTACCAGAGACACAAAAACCAGAAGCTCAGATTGAAAACCCAAATGTTACTTTGAGCACGTTCACCTGGACACCCTGAAGGT
>CAYRYY010000113.1:0-3060 GCA_964428715.1 uncultured Gammaproteobacteria bacterium | reverse complement strand
GGAGTGCGATTCTCTCATCAGGTACTGATACTAAAAACCCCTTTCTCTTTTCTGTATCAGATGACCTTGTTAACTTTGGAGAGATTAATCCTGGTGAGCCACTTATTCGAACTCAAATTATCAGTGTTAACCCAGGGTCTGCTAACAATCTCCAGGTTGTTGCATCTCAAAATCACCCGCTCAGATCTTCTGAAAAACACGAGATACCTAATACAAGCTGCGATAACGGAAACTGCACAAATATACTCTCTGACTACTGGAATTCTCCGCTTACCTATGGGTTTGGTTATATGTGTGAAAACATAGAGGGCCAAAGCTGCAATACAACGATGGATACTGATACATATAAACGATTCTCAAGTATAGAAGCTAATGAGGCTCCCTCCCTTATCGTGCATTCAAAAACTGATAAGAAATCCGTCTCCATGATTCAATACAAACTTAATATTCCCGGAAATCAAGTAAATTCAGGCTATACTACAACCATTAACCTACTTGCTTCTCCCGCTCTCTAGCTAAAATAAATATCATTGATTTATCAATACTTATCACATTATTATATTGTTAGCAAAGGATATAAAAGTTTGACAAAACAGCTATTCTTATGCAATTGAAAAACATGATATCTTTTGATATGTTCCTTAATTACTGCAAGCTGTCATGTTTCATGACTAATACTGTTCTATATTCTAATATTTTTCTGTATATTAGCCTCATTGAATTGAACATCATTTGTTGCTTACCTTAAGAAGTGTAACTATACTAAATGTAGCCATGAATAAAAAACTTATTGTACCATTAAACACTGCAGCAGCTATACTACTGTCTACACCAGTGCACGCTGAGTCAGCCACACTAGGCATATATCCTCCAATTATAAAGATTACCGCACAGCCTGGATCTGCAATCTCAATTCCAATAACAGTTGTCAATGCCTCTCAAAACGAAAAACTTGTTGACATATCCGTTCTTGGATTTAAGAGCTCAAATAACACACAGGGAATAGTTGAATACTATGGTGAAGAAAACATTCCACACGCTCTATCCTCACTCATTAATACTGTTAAGTTTTATGATGAAGATAACCAAATAAAATCTATTAAGCTCTATGCTGGTGAACAAAAAAACCTGCAGGTAAAATTTAAAGCCCCAGGGAAAACTGAGGCTGACTATTACTTTTCACCAGTTTTCACGGTTAACTCCACCTCTGAATCACAAAAAGAGCAAACAACGGTAAAAGTTTCACAATCTATCGCCTCCCACATTTTATTGTCTGTAAACCCCACACAGAACCCTACAGCATACATCTCAGATCTTTCTAGCAATCCGATTATATTAAACGGACCTGTAAAAATCTCACTGGAAGTGACCAATGATTCTCCTAACTATATCTCTACTGATGGAAGCATAGCAATATATAATGTGCTTGGGAAAAAAGTATCTGAGGCTAAAATCGCTGAATCTATAATTCTTTCGAATTCCACGAAAAAGATAGGCACAAATGACAAACAAAATACCATAGAAATTACAGGAACATTTATAGGGCTCTACTCTGTTAAAAGCGAACTTAGTCTCAATAACACAAAAACTGTATCTAAGGAAACATTTTTTCTCTATATTCCATTCACTCTGCTGCTCGTAGTATGCGTTTTACTCGTAGTCATGCTTGGTGTGGGATATAGGGTTATAAAAAAGCTCAATTTTAGACAATCATAAAATGCAAAGCCAATTTTCTCAAACTAGTTGATTTATAAACCTAAACCAGCCCTCGAGATACCTATCACTTAAACTATCTCATTGCTATATTGAACCTAGAATAACTGTATAAATTAAACAACACCATCAGTTCTACCAAATATATTCTTCATTCTGATTTCAAGCAAACTTCCCTATCCTGTTACTTTTTATAAACATATACAAACATATCAACTCATCTTTATTTAAGAATATATATAGATTTATACATATTGATATATTTATCCGATTCTAGAAGAAAATTTAAATCGTTGTGAAAATTGACAAACTGTGTATTTTTGCTTCAACTTTTCACAGCATGAAATTATAATTTTGGTAAAACCTTACTATATATTACTGCATCACATTTCGTGTTTAAGACTTGACAGGCATACTACGGCTCATATACGCTTATACATACGGATATAATCTGTATAATCGGTATAATCTTGAAGCTAAGCTGACTATACGGTAATCCGATATTTTATTACCGCAAAAGACTCATTTTCTTTTGCAAAAACGTAAAAATTAAAACCGAATTTATTCTGCCCTATGGAACTCTCTGAAGTTATTAAAGAATATAAAAAAGAAATTGAAAGAAAGCTTTCAAGTATTACAGTAAAGAACTATGTTTCTGATATTAATCACTTTACTGATTGGATTGCTAACAAATACAATACCCCATTTTTTGTTGATTCATTAACCAAATCTGTATTTGATAAGTATATTGATGAAAACTCTGGCTCTCGGTCGTCCGAACTTTCAAGGAAAAGCTTCAAGCGTCATCTCTCTTCTCTTCGTTCATTCTCAGAGTACTTACTTGCTCAAAACCTTATAACCGACAATCCGTTTCAAAAAATTGCGGAAATATCTGCTTTTGACCCTTGGAGATTTTCTGAGTTCAAGAATTACTTATTATCTCAAAAGGCTGGACCCTTAACTATAAAATACTATATCAATGACGTACAATCATATGCACGATGGTGCAAGGAGACAAATTTAGAGAGTGTATTCGAAAGTAATCAGTATCCGCTCCTCAATGATGAACTCATATCTGAATATGCACAAAGACTAAGCAATACGCTTCACCTATCCCCAAAAAGTATTAACAGAAAACTCTCAAGTCTAAGACGCTACGCTGCATTTCAAAATATATACATACAAAGCAACCAGCTCACCCCACTTTTCACGATTGAAAACATTCCGCTTAAACCTGAGGAAAGTCTCAATATTTCACAAATTGAAGTGGAAGCACCTCAAACGACATACTCTAAAATCCCACCTATAAGGCTTGCACAAAAAATATTTACCCCTTATGCTCAGCTT
>CAYRYY010000112.1:1557-4032 GCA_964428715.1 uncultured Gammaproteobacteria bacterium | reverse complement strand
ATCCCTGGTGTGCCAGTTGTACTTACAAGTGCACTGCTGGGTAGCTAGATTCCCACGGGATAACCGCTGAAAGCATCTAAGTGGGAAGCCCACCTCGAGATAAGATTTCATTGATCCCTGAGAGACCATCAGGTTGATAGGCAGCAAGTGTAAGATTGGCAACAATTTTAGCTAAGCTGTACTAATAGATCAGTTATAAATAGCGTGGTTTCTAGAAAATCATGACCTATTTGTTGATAAAAAATTTGTATATATAATGTTTTGCCTTTGAGTCTTGGTCTTTTGTGCGATATGGTACCACCTCTTCCCATTCCGAACAGAGAAGTGAAACGTATCAGCGCCTACAATACTTTAGTGTTACACACTAGGGGAAGATGGGTCAAGGCCGAGACTGAGAGGCAAAACTAAAAAATCTGCAAAAAGTTAGCAATAACTACTCGCAGTAAATTCTCCCAATTATTAACGAGCTATATTATTAAGTTTTTGATTTTAAGCTCTTGTATAGTTCCCCCATCGGAATTAAAGTTACCACTATTAAGAAATCCCTTGAATCAGGATACACAAAAGAAAGCAAGAGTAGCAGTATTATAGCTGTAATATCGATCAATCTATTTCTTGTCATATTTTGTATATTGTCTAGGATAGTAAGTCGCTTTATAGGTATTTGAATATTTTCGTTTAAAGATTGCTTATTAAGTATTAGATAATTATTAATGTTTAAGGCACAAAAAAAGCACCCGTCTCAAGACCCTAAATTGGGAATTTTGACTAGGTGCCAATAATTTATTGGTTTCCTATGAGTTGTCTCGCAAAGTTGTGCGAGCAAAACCTGACTAGATAATAGTACGATTTCTATCCCATGTCAAGGAGATTATTGACAACTATAGGTGGGTGGTGTATCATAAATCATGGTAAGCAATTCACAGTTTCCCATCGGCCTCACTTTTGATGACGTTTTACTAACCCCAGGTTTTGCAGATTTTTCCCGCGCGGATATTACACTGGAAACAAAACTTACAAAAAACATTACGTTAAAATCTCCCTTAGTTTCAGCTCCCATGGACACAGTTACAGAAAGCGCGTTAGCTATTGCTTTGGCTCAAGAGGGTGGAATTGGGTTTATTCACCGTAATTTAACCATAGATGATCAAGCATCTGAAGTTGCAAAAGTAAAAGCTGCAGGATTTTTAGTGGGAGCCGCAATTGGTGTATCTGAGGGTTATAAGGAGCGGCTTGAGGCCCTAGTTAAAGCTGGAAGTGACGCAATTGTGCTGGATTCAGCTCATGGATGGACTAATAAATTTGTGGAAGCGCTTACATTTATTAAAAACACATATCCCAACATTGACGTAATTGTAGGGAATATCGCAACATATGAAGCTGCAAAAGATTTATCCAAAGCAGGAGCAGATGGACTGCGTGTTGGAATGGGACCGGGTGCAATTTGTACGACGCGTATTATTTCAGGAATGGGAGTGCCTCAGATTACAGCCATCATGGAAACCGTGCGTGGAGCCCGCGAATTTGGCGTTCCTGTTATAGCTGACGGAGGAATTAAATATTCAGGAGACATGATAAAGGCATTAGCAGCTGGTGCTTCTACTGTTATGATGGGGTCATACTTTGCATCCTGCGTAGAATCTCCTGGAAAAGTAGTGCAATTATCTAAATCCCTTGTCCCTTCCAGATTTAAGAGTATTTTTGGAAAGCAAAATAAAGAGTTAGCCGCCAAAATTCATGAATCTAATAAGGAATTGGTAGAAGTAGCGCCAGAAGTATTAGAAAAAATGGAAGAAGTATATTACTTTAAGGAATATAGAGGAATGGGATCAGTTGGCGCTATGCAGCATGGAGCTAAAATAAAATCTGAAGATGAATATCATGGAAAATCCTATAAAGATAAAGTGTTGGTGGCTGAAGGAGTAGAGGGACTCGTGCCTATTAAGGGAAGCGTGAAAGATTTACTAGATCAAGCATTAGGTGGGATAAAATCAGGCATGTTTTACGTAGGAGCTAAAACCATTCCAGAACTTCAAGAAAAAGCTCAGTTTATCCAAATCACCCAAGCATCCCTTTCTGAATCTCATCCTCATGACGTTCTAATCACCAACCCAGGCGAAAACTACTAACTTCTTACGAATTTCTTTCTTGAATAGAAGAGTTTGTTGATCTATACTGATCACTAATGAAGTTAATTGTAGGACTTGGTAACCCCGGTGAAAAGTATAATAACTCCAGGCATAATGTAGGCTTTACAGTACTCGACCATTTACTTCAAAAACTCGAGAAAGTAAAAAATACGGTGTGGCTTGAGGACAAAAAATATAAAGCGTTTATTCATGAGGCTGAGATTGATTCAGAAAAGGTAGTGCTTATGAAGCCAACTACATTCATGAATTTGTCAGGTGAGGCAGTTTCCAAGTATGCAACTTATTTTAAAATTGACACGTCAGATATTTGCATAGTGCATGATGA
>CAYRYY010000112.1:0-1547 GCA_964428715.1 uncultured Gammaproteobacteria bacterium | reverse complement strand
GATGAGTTGGATTTGCCGCTTGGTAAAATTAGGGTGAGATTTGGGGGTTCTGGAGGCGGAAATAATGGTGTTACGTCAATTATTGAAAGTTTAGGAACTGACAAATTTCTGCGGGTTAGATGCGGAATAGGAAAGGAAGCACGACTTCATAATCCGCATGACACAGCTGATTATGTGCTAGGCACATTTGAAGAACACGAGCATGGAAAGGTAAAAACCATGGTAAATCACGCGGTAAAAGAGCTATTATTGCTTCAAAAACACGGCATTGATCTTTATATGAGTAAGTATAATAAATAAGAACCACTCGCTATGTTCGGAACCTTGTACTTCGTTTAAGAACCACTCGCTATGCTCAAAACCTTGTACTTCGTTTAAGAACCACTCGCTATGCTCAAAACCTTCCTTTTCTCGTAAGCTCGAAAAGTAATCCTTACTTGACAACCTATAGGGTTGGTACTACGATTATTATATGGTAGATATTGGAGGAAATGAGGGATACACAACGGTAGAGCCAAGCACCAAAAATGCTATTAAGGACAAGGTGGCTCCTAAACACAGTAAGGGGCTGAAGGCATTGTTTGCAAGCTCAATAGCAGCTTTTGCAACATCTCTTGGTGTAGCTGGTCATGCTGCCGCAGGAAATGAGATTCAAGATTTTCCAAAAGATACTGCAACAACTGTCGAAAATGTTTCTAAAGATTTTGGACAAGGTGTGGCTAACGCTGCAGAAAGAACAAAAAATACTTGGGTAAATGGTACTCCTGACCCTCGTGATCCTCGCAATAGATAACTAAAACTAGCTACTTGCACTACTATAATGCCTGATTGCTTTCTTCCATGAAAGAAGTGAGAGTAATAAAAAGCTTACCCCAAACACGCACGAAAGCAGGATGAATTGAAGTGATAGGGTGCCAAGCAGTGCTTCAACTGGAAAGGTCATCATAATTCCAATAGGGACTACAAAAGTTAAGACAAAACTTACACCTTGCTGATACACAGAAACTGGAACTCGCCCCATTTGAGTTAAATCCCGGTACAGCATGATAGTGCTGTCTACTTCCGTTGATACAATTCCAATAGCTACAACAAAAATATGAAAGGAAAGAGCAATCACAATTGCATTTAAGAGCAGTAGCAGATAAAGAAAAACTCCTAAAACTGTTATAACTGGCAGATGAAGCGCAGAGTACAAAATAAATCCAAATGCTATTATTAACATTGGTAAATCAAGTATATCCGAACTGCCAAAAAGCGCTCTAAACAGTGGAGAAATAGGTTGTAGGAAGAAAAGGTCAAAGTCACCGGACACTACAAGTCGTCGGAAGCTATACACGCTTCTGAGTATCATCTGAGGAACAATATCTACAACATTAAATGTTGCATAGAAAAAGATTACTTCCCACAATGAATAACCCGCCAATGTATTGGTGCGTCCTAAAATCAGAAAAATGAAGACAAGAAAGAACACAAATCTTAACAGTTTTCCAAGTGTAAAAAGAATAACACCCAAGCGGGATGCAAAAGCAATTTGTGCGTAAACTATC
>CAYRYY010000111.1:0-4076 GCA_964428715.1 uncultured Gammaproteobacteria bacterium | reverse complement strand
TTAAGATATACAGCATGTACTTGAGACATTTTATAATCTGCATCAGAGACTTTTGAATATTCAACTTTAGTCCTAAGCTCTTTTAATGATTGCTCGATTGTTTTATTTTCTTGAGCTAGTATTTGATTTTCTGCCTGATGTTCACGCAAAATTCTCTCTTGATTTAAAAACAGCCCAACTCCCACGGCAGTGGACACAATTGACCACACAAAAGAGGTTATATAAAACTTGGGATTTTTATGAAATGTCTTGAGTGCGTACTTTACGGGATGCACGCTTTTAGGGTTTTGAACTACTTCCTTCAACTGATTCAACGATTCTTCCATTTTGAATAACTCCAGTATTTAGCATTTCCGAATAAAAAGAGGAAGAGGAGCGTAAATCCCGCAAAAATAACAGTTAGTAGTATAAACTTTCTCAAGGCTTAAGATATCATTTAACCAAATTTGAAAATGTACTTCAAGTACTGTAATGCAGTGATTTAAACTTCATGTTTAAAATTAAGCTCCATTTAGGTATAATTGACGAATTGCCCGGGTGTTGGAATCCTGCCTGCCGGCAGGCAGGGGTAGACAAGCCAGATATATGCATATAGTTTATGTGCTGAAAAGTTTAAAAAATGGCTCTTATTACAAAGGGATGACAACAAATCTGGAGCGAAGAATTGATGAGCATAACGCAGGAAAAACAAGCTCAAATAAAACAAATAGACCATTTGTGTTACTATTTGCTCAAGTGTTTGATGATGTAAATGAAGCACGAAAGTTTGAAAAATTTTTAAAATCAGGTTATGGCCGTGAAATAATAAAAGAAATAGATAGTTAATTTGCCCGGGTGTTGGAATGGTAGACAAGCATGCTTGAGGTGCATGTGCCAGCAATGGTGTGGAGGTTCGACTCCTCTCCCGGGCACTCCTTGATTAGCCTTCTTAAAATTGTTAGAATACATTTGATCCCTGAAAATCTTTGATTTTTAAGGGCGATTAGCTCTCATTGGGAGAAGGTCGTCGCATTTTAGATTTTTGAACATTTACAATTTAGCTACATATGTGAGGGCGATTAGCTCAGTTGGTAGAGCGTCGCATTTACACTGCGAATGTCGCGGGTTCGACCCCTGCATCGCCCACTAATTTAAGCTAAATTGGTTCAAAAATCGCCTGAAAAGGTCTTTGCGAATGTCGCGGGTGTACACTTCGTGTACAATCTGACTACTTCAGATTGAGCGCCCCATGCATCTTTGCTAAGTTATACAAACGGATGATTATAGTTACCGGAACTATTGCGTACGACTACATCATGGATTTTCCGGGCGCATTTGCAGATCACATACTCCCCGAACAGCTTCACAAAATTAACCTCTCATTTATAGTTTCTAAATTTGACAAAAGACGCGGAGGCACAGCTGGAAACCTTTCCTATTCTCTGGGACTTTTAAAGACTCCTCACAAATTATTTTCCTATGCAGGCAAAGACTTTGCAGAATACAAAAAAACTTTTGAAAAGCTACAGATTGACACCACAGAAGTTAAAATTGACCGTGATAATTTCACATCCACCGGCTTTGCAATGGCTGACAAAACTCACAATCAGATCTGGGGATATTTTTATGGTGCGTCAGACAAAATTCCAACTTTAAAATTATCAAAAATTGCTAAAAAAGGAGATGTAGTGTTTGTTGGTCCCTCTGGAGCTGCCGGATCTATGGGCTTTATAAATCAATGTATAGAACAAAACCTAGAATATATGTTTGATCCAGCGTTTATACTCACCCAAGTAACTCCAGAGGATTTAAAAAAGGGTCTTTTACATGCATCATATGTTTTAGGAAATGATTATGAAATAAAACTTATGGAATCCGTGGTGCCATCCTGGACTGAAAACAACAAAAACCAAATCGTTGTAAAAACTCTGGGGGCTCAGGGTGCAGTCATTTTTGATCATGGAAAAGAGATAAAGATTAAACCCTGCAAGGCTTCAAAAGTAGTTGACCCCACCGGCGCTGGAGACGCATGGCGGGCAGGCTTTTTAGCGGGATTAGACAAAGGATTTGATTTAAAAACAAGCGGTCAAATGGGAGCGGTAGCAGGAGCATATGCAGTGGAAAATTATGGCGGTCAAGAACACGCATACACCGTTGCAGAATTCAAAAAAAGGTACTTGAAAACATACGGACATCTGATACACTTATAACTTCTTTAGAGATTTGTAGAATCTTACTCTTATGAAAACAACAGACTTTGACGTAAAAGACATAAAATTGGCCGCTGAGGGAAAGCTTAAGATAGAGTGGGCAGAAAACTCCATGCCAGTGCTGCGAATTATCAAAGAACGGTTTAAAAAAGAACAACCGCTCAAAGGACTCACCATTGCTGCTTGTCTTCATATAACTTCAGAGACCGCGAATTTACTTATTACTCTTAAAGAAGGTGGCGCAAAGGTAGTGGCTAATGCATCTAATCCATTATCTACACAGGATAGTGTAGCAGCGTCACTAGCTGCTGACTATGAAATTCCAACGTTTGCAATCAAGGGAGAGGACAACAAGACTTATTTCAAACACTTAAACACAGTTATGGATTATCACCCTGATATTACTATGGATGACGGAGGAGATCTCATTCACCTACTTCATACTGAAAGACCAGAACAGATCAAAGAAATCATAGGTTCATCAGAGGAAACAACCACAGGCGTAATCAGACTTAAGGCAATGGAAAAAGAAGGAGCGCTAAAACTTCCTGTTATTGCCGTTAATGACTCTGATACAAAGCATTTGTTTGACAACAGATATGGAACAGGACAGTCAACCATTGATGGAATTTTGCGCGCCACAAATATACTCCTTGCGGGTAAAACATTTGTTGTAGGCGGATATGGATGGTGTTCTAGAGGAATTGCGATGCGAGCCAAAGGAATGGGTGCTAACGTAGTGGTAACAGAGGTTGACCCAATACGTGCCTTAGAAGCCGTTATGGACGGGTACAGGGTTATGAAAATGAAAGATGCAGCAAAGATTGGTGACATATTTGTATCCGCCACTGGTGACAAACATGTAATTACCGTAGAACACACAGAGCTCATGAAAAACGGAGCCATAATTGCCAATTCTGGGCACTTTGATGTGGAAATAGATATGGCAGGAATTGAAAAGGTTAAAAAGTCTAAACGACGCCTCAGAAACTCACTGGATGAGTATGTGATGAAAAATGGAAACAAATTATATGTGTTAGGAGAGGGGAGACTGGTAAATCTAGCCGCAGCTGAAGGACATCCTGCTGAAGTTATGGATATGTCATTTGCCAACCAAGCACTAGCTGCAGAGTACTTTGTGAAAAACAAAGGAAAACTGGACAATAAAGTTCATGTACTACCTAAAAAACTGGATATAGAGGTAGCAGCCCTGAAACTCAAAGCCATGGGGGTAACGTACGACACACTCACTCCTGAACAAAAGAAGTATCTATCCTCCTGGGGCGAAGGCACCACATAATTACTAAACTTCCGTGACTAATTTTAAAATTTCTGGTAAAATAACAAGACGCCAAGATATGAACTTCGTTCATGACTTGGATTCGCCAAGATAAGTTTGCTTTGCAAACTTTCTAAGGTTCTCGATTCTCTCGAGCCAAGATAGCCAAGGTGGTCAAGGCGCTTGTCTGAAGAACAAGTTATCCGGGTTCAACTCCTGGTCTTGGCACACAATACGTGTGCTTATTTTCATGCCCTACTTTGTCTACATAGTAAAAGCCAGTGACAATTCTCTCTACACAGGCTATACAGTAGATGTAGAAAAAAGAGTAGGGGTACATAATAACAGTAAGGGTTCTAAGTCCCTAAAAGGCAAATTACCAGTAAATCTGGTATACTCAGAAACGTTTGAAAGCAAATCTGATGCTTTGAAAAAAGAGGCTGCTATAAAGAAACTCAATAGAGCACAAAAGTTAGAGTTAGTGAACGCTTATACCGCGCGGGAGTAATTCACCGGTAGAATGCTTCCTTGCCAAGGAAGATGTAGCGGGTTCGATTCCCGTCTCCCGCTCCAATATCCCCTCGTTGCAAACATCTCCTGTATGATTC
>CAYRYY010000110.1:0-4079 GCA_964428715.1 uncultured Gammaproteobacteria bacterium | reverse complement strand
CACGTGCGTGCCAAATTCCGCCAGAATTTGTAGGACACACGTTTTTAGTGCATCAGGGTAAACACTTTGTAACAACAAAGGTAACTGAAGCTATGGTAGGGCACAGGCTTGGAGAATTTGCCCCAACAAGAATGTTTAAGGGACATGGAAGAATAGTATCTCGTGAAGTAAGTAAAACATAAAAAATTATGAATATGTATACTGCAGAAGCAAAAAACTTAAAGATATCGCCACGTAAGGTGCGATTGGTAGTTGAAGGAATTAAAAAAATGCCTATTCAATCAGCTGTGGCAGCATTGGAGTTATCTCCTAAAGGAGCTTCAACTCCAATAAAGAAGGCATTACTTTCAGCTGTTGCAAATGCTGTGCATAATGGGCAAGTGGATAAGGCAAATTTGTTTATTTCTGAAATGTTCGTGAATGAGGGAATCGTATATAAAAGGTTTCATTATGCAGGACGCGGAAGAATCAGACCATATCAGAAAAAAACAAGTCATTTAAAGGTTATTTTGGGTGTTAAAGAGGTAGCGGTCAAAAAGGAAGCAGCAGTTGCTCTACCAGCACCGGCAAAAGAGACTAAAGAAAAGACAGTTAAAGCAGTTAAAAAAGGAGGAGCTAAATAATGGGACAGAAAGTTAATCCAATTGCATTAAGACTTGGAGGACATCATGATTTTGCATCCATTGGATATTATTCTAAAAAGATGTATCCAAAAATTGCCTTGCAGGATATAAAGATTAGAGAATTATTATATGCAAGATTAAAGCAGGCTGGTGTAGGACGTATTGTTATTGAACACTCAGTAAGCAGTATTAGAATTACGATTTATGTTGTGCGCCCTGGAATAGTTATTGGACGTGGAGGTTCAGGACTTGAGGATATTAAAAAAATGGTATTAGGAATGCTTTATCCTCTCGCTCCAAAAGGTAAAAGCAATCCACGGGTTGATTTAAAGGTTGAACCAATTAAAGAGCCAAATTTAAGCGCATATTTGGTTGCAACTAATATATCAGACCAATTAATAAGACGTATGCCATTTAGACGTGTTATGAAGCAGGCAGTTGAGAAAGCAATGGGATCTGGTGCACTTGGAGTAAGAGTAGTTCTTTCTGGAAGAATAGGTGGAGCTGAGATTGGAAGACGCGAGCGTTTGCAGGTAGGAAAAGTGTCCCTTTCTACAATTCGCGAAAATATTGATTATGCGTCAGCACCTGCTCTTACAAAAAGTGGATATATAGGAGTTAAAGTTTGGATTGATAAGGGTCAATAAATAGATAAAAAAATATGTTAACACCAAGAAGAACAAAATTTAGAAAACAGTTTAGGGCAAAAACGAAAGAGGCTCCAGCACGTTCTGGAAACTATGTTGCTTTTGGAGAGTTTGGTTTGAAATCGACCCAATCTGGAAACATTTCAAGCCGAGAGATTGAAGCAGGACGTAAAGCTATGACACACTTTACAAAACGCGGTGGACGCATCTGGATCAGAATTTTTCCAGATAGACCAACTACTAAAAAACCGCCGGAAACACGTATGGGTGGAGGAAAAGGAGATTTGCATGAATATGTGGCTCCAGTTCAAACTGGAAGAATAATATTTGAAATGGGTGGAATTCCAGAAGATATTGCACGGGAAGCAATGAGGCTAGCTGCCAACAAGCTATCAGTTAAATGTAGAGTAGTTGGAAGAAAATAAATAATTACATATATGAAAAAGAAAGACGTACAAGTATTAAAAACAAAGACTGCAAAAGAAATGCATGATTTGGCAAATGTCCTTAAGGGAGAGATAAAAACATTAAGTTTTGATATGGCTCAAAGAAAAGTAAAAAACGTTAATGAAATGCGTACAAAAATGAAGAACCGTGCGCGCTTGTTAACACTTGCGTCACAAAAAATGATTGAAGAAAGGTTAAAGGAGGTAAAAGCTTAAAATAAGCAAAAGAAATATGGCACATAAAATATTTACAGGAATAGTAACATCAAACAAAATGAAAAATACTGTTGTGGTTAAGATGGAGCGTGAAGTTCCACACCCAAGATATGGAAAATTAATCAAAAGAACAGGAAAGTTAATGGCAGACACAAATGGTTTGGAAATTGCAATTGGAGACGTTGTAGTTATTGAAGAAATAAAACCAATGAGCAAGAAAAAGAATTTTAAGGTAGTGAGTAAGAAGGAGGCTGTGAAATAATATGGTTCAACACAGATCAATGTTGGTGGTTGCAGACAATAGTGGAGCAAAACAGCTTATGGTAATCCATATCTATGGGGGTTCTACGAGAAGAAAAGGTGGAATTGGAAGTATTTTAGGATGTGTTGTTAAAAAAACTATTCCTAATACTCAATTTAAAAAAGGAGATAAGGTAAAAGCAGTATTGGTCAGATCAAGAAAAGAATATAAGCGAACAGATGGGACGTATATAAGGTTTTCTGAAAATGCAGGAGTTATTATTGAAAACCCAGAAAGCAAAAATCCGATTGGGACACGCGTATTTGGACCTATTGCGCGCGAAGTAAAAGAGGGAGGATTTGCAAAGATTGCCAGTTTAGCAAATCACGTTGTTTAAGATTTGGAGAATTTAAATATGAAAATTAAAAAAGGAGATACAGTAATAGTTACAAGAGGAAAAGACAAGGGACACCAGGGTGCCGTTCTTAAAGCTTTGGTGACCACTAAAAAGGTAATGGTAGAAGGTGCGAATCAATTCAAGAAGCACATTAAAAGAAATGCTACTGGTCAAGCATCTGAAATTGTAACTATTACAAAGCCGCTTCCAGTGTCCGTTGTGGCACTTGTGTGTCCAAAGTGCAATAAGCCAACTCGCGTTGGATACTTAGTTGAAAAAGATAGAAAAGTAAGAGTTTGCAAAAAGTGCAAGAAGGAAATATAAAACATGAAAGTACAAGCGTCAGTTAAAAAAAGATGTAAAAAATGCAAGGTTATTAAGCGCCGAGGTGTGTTGTATATCATTTGTGAGATACCAAAACACAAACAGCGCCAAGGATAAGCAAAGCTTGCTTTGAATAAATTAAAAATAAAAAAAATTATGAATACGTATAAAGATACATTTGAAAAAGAAACACTTAAAAAAGTGCAAGAAGCATTGAAGCTAGACAATGTAATGGCAGTGCCTAGATTGAAAAAGATAGTAGTTAATACGAGTACAAAAGACTTTTTAGTTGACAAAAAGAACTTAGAAAAGGCAGCAGAGGACTTAGAAACTATAACGGGTCAAAAGCCAAAAATTGCAAAAGCAAAGGTATCTATTGCAACATTTAAGCTTCGTGAAGGAGAAAAATTGGGACTTGTTGTAACACTGAGAGGGAAACGCATGTATGATTTTTACGAAAAACTTGTTAAAATTGTCTTCCCTCGCGTAAGGGACTTTTCAGGGGTATCTGATAAATGGTTTGATGGACAAGGGAATTTAAGTATTGGATTTGCAGAAAATACAGTATTTCCAGAAATTGATCCAGGAAAAGTTGACAAAATTAGAAGTTTACAATTAACCATTGTGACAAATGCGCCTGATGATAAACAGGCAAAGGAATTGTTAACGGCTATGGGTATGCCGTTTAAGAAAAACTAATATGGCTAAAAAATCTAACATAACAAAATTTGAACATAAGCAGAAGTTTAAGACACGAGATGTTAATAGATGCGCATTATGCGGACGTGCACGAGGATATTTGAGACGCTTTGGACTTTGCAGAATTTGTTTTAGAGAGCGTGCACTGAAAGGAGAGTTGCCAGGAGTAACAAAAGCTTCTTGGTAGTTATAAAAATATGTATACAATAGGAGACTTTTTAATACAATTAAAAAATGCGTACATGGCGCATAAAAAAGAGGTAGTGCTTCCACATGCCAAAATAATTATGTCGATAGGACAAATCCTAGTTGACGAAGGGTATGTTAAGAAAGTGACGTTAATTGAAAAAGAAGACAGAAAATATGTGCAGATTGAGCTTCTATACAAAAATAGAAGACCAGCTATGAGAGACGTAAAACTTATCTCAAAGCCATCAGTGCACAGATATGTAACTAAAAACAGTATGAAAAGGATTGCAGGAAACT
>CAYRYY010000109.1:2513-4109 GCA_964428715.1 uncultured Gammaproteobacteria bacterium | reverse complement strand
TTTCGACCCCCCAATGCGATCTTGTGATATGGGCGTGCTGTTTTGCAATTGGCTCAAGGCTTGAAATATAATATCGAAATTCTGTTGTAGTTTTCCCCTTATGTGTTCGGTTTGACTGCACACAAATAGCACTTTTTATATCAGCCCATCCTTCGATAAGCATGGTGTTGTCAAGCCAGTCAAAATTACAAGCCCATACAAAACGCTCTTCAACTCGCCCTCGATTCTTTTCTAATATCTTTATAAAATCGCAGCCAGACTCTTCTGGCAGCACTTCTTTTGCTTGTTGGAAAAAGTTTTCAATTTCTGCATGAAGGTTGCCTTGATTCCCTTTGATAGCAATCACGTACTCTCCTTCTTGTGATCTAATTTGTTTGACGATGTCTTTTTGGCAACCCATTGCATCGATGGTGATAATAGATCCCTTGATGGTTAATAATTTAAGAAGCTCTGGAATGGCTGTGATTTCATTAGATTTAGCCTTCGTTGCCAATTGACCTAAAATCAGTTGATTCTCCGCAGCAAAAGCATTCACTAAATGGACCGGTTTGGTCCCTCGAAATGCATCGCCAGAATTGCATAGAGTCTTCCCATCAATTGCAATCACTCCCTGAATCTGACCAGCAATCGTATCCACCCATTCCATAAAACAGCGATTAAATTCCTTTGGATCCAGAAAACGGAAAACACGGTTTAGAGTGTCATATGAAGGCAGGCCACATAAGCAAAGACCCATCGATACAAACCAGTCTTTACGATGCTGTGCCCATAGATAAGCAGACATGACATCATTTGCACCGCAGATAATTCCCATAAGAACAACAGCAACTATGTCGATCAGTGGATATAATCGATTCCTCTCCTTACGAGGGTCGGGTAATTTTGCAAACGCAAGCAGCAGTGGCGCATTGGCCGGAAGGGAAAAGTCCATATGTGTCTCCATGATTAATAAACTCACAAAGCACACATTTATAATGAATTTCTTTTCAAAAAGATTCAAAATTTTTCATGCAAATTCCCTGCACCCAAGGGCTATCATAGTTTTTTAAGCTCAACGACAGCTTTTTCATCCTGATTCTTCAACTCAACGAAATCCAACCCTACATTCAAAAAAAAAATATAGAAAAAAAAGTTGTAAAAATCTAGATTCATTCCGATAACCTTAAAAAGGAGCGATTGATGAAACAAAAAAAACTTTTACTATTTACTGCATTGTTTGCTTTAGCGTTCACACCAGTTCTACAAGCTGCTAATGGAGGAAATGGCGGTCATGGGGGACATTCTCCAGGACGCGCTGGTCATGGTGGAAATGGAGGAGGTAGCAAGTCTGGTCATGGTGGTCATGGAGGAAGTGGAGGTCACGGAGGGGTTAGTGGAGGAAACGGAGGGCACGGAGGAGATGCTGGGTGAATAGCATTATTTTAAAGGCTTTCATTTTTGTTATTACAATTATGAATATCCAACCATTGTACGCTAAAGATGGTGGAAATGGAGGCAATGGAGGAAACAGCACTCATTGTGATGGCGGTCATGGCGGTCATGGAGGTAATAGCAATTCTGGTCGTGGTGGAAATGGCGGCAATGGCGGTGACAGTC
>CAYRYY010000109.1:0-2503 GCA_964428715.1 uncultured Gammaproteobacteria bacterium | reverse complement strand
GGAGGCAATGGAGGAGATGGATCAGAAGGTGGGGGTAGGGGTGGTTATGGAGGTAGAGGACCATCTGGAAATGGAAATAATGGTCAGGATGGCAATAAGAAATAATTAAAGGAACTTAACGATGGGAATCTCTAGCATTTTTTATATATTGATTGGATGCATGCTGACGACATTTTCAATGGAAGCATATGGAAGGAGAATGTCATGTTGTGTTGAATCTTCTAGAGCAAAAGATGGAGAGCATGGTATTCCAGGATATTCCGATGATGGAGAACATGGCCAAGACGGAGAATTCGGAAAAAATGGTCAGAATGGCGGTCATGGAGGAAACGGGGGTTCAAGTATTTATGGAAATGGAGGTAATGGAGGAAACGGAGGAGATGCAGACTAGCCATTTTTTTTAACAAGTATCATTTGTTAACAAGAAATAGGTAAATAATACTTTGGTAGAAAGAAACGATCTTTAATCTTCAGAGAGACAAAAAAACTCTTAATGTGCTTTATAATCCGAATTAGAAGACGAACACCGTTTTGACCGTTTCTTTGTGATCGTATGGGCTGTAATAGCGATGCGTTTGCGTCGTCTTGTCTTGGTCGTCTTTTGTGGTTCGTTTTTTACATCCACTCCCATTTCATATAAAACATCAGGACAAATATCGGCGTCGTTTGGCCAACGAATGCTTGATGGATATTCTTCGTCATCCAATGAAACTTGCTTAAAAAAATCAATATCCTGCAATGGCTTGAAATAATGACCGCCCTTTTTAACAACGTCTGTTAGATCCACTATCTTTGTTTTTTTGTCGTCAAAAAGAAGCTTTAACCTGTATCCATCAACGTATTCGAACGCCTTGACTGTCTTCATTATTACACCAAAGGTTTAATTTTTTTTGGTTTTTGTTCGTTTTGGAGCCTGTTCCAATTATCTAAAAGCTCGTCTTTATGCATTGATGCCCATTCAATAACAACGCCGTGAATTCGTGGAGGCAGCTTTCCTTCTATCATTTCTAAAGGATCAATCGAAAATAGAGCCTTATAATCATTGTAAAATGCATGGAAATGAGGAGGGTTGTGATCCTCTAAATACATTCTTATAATTATTCCCATGAATCTGCTTAATTCTGGCATTTACCATCTCCAATTAATATGTTAACACGAATAAATAAGCAACGTATCTAATCATGTTTTTTAAATAAATCCATTTGGTTATTTGGCACAGGGTATAATGTTTCAATGGCCATTCTTATAGCTTCAGAAACCCCTATTTGCCTTCCCTCTTGTGTGCTCATTCGAAGAGCCATGTATTTCACCCTTTCAGCTTGCTGTTTCGATAAAACAACAGACAGTCGAACGCCTTCTTTAATTTGTTTAGGTCTTCCCATGCCCCCCCTCATTGAATAGTAACTTACTACTATAAAAGCATATGTGGAAATGTTCAAGACTATTTGTTGCCTCTACGAAACTAAGTTTACTTTCTTGCTGGCGTTATCTGCTCTAGAAGATTTGTCGTAAGCATTGACCATCTCGCTTGATGCGTGGCTTGTTTCAATAAAGCTCCTCAATATCCAGAGGATATTTCTCTTTTAACACCAATTCAAGCAACTGCATTTTTTCATAATAGAAATTTGCATTGTCTTTGGCCTTGAAGTATTCTGTCATAAATTGATTCCACAGCTTTTCATATTCATCCAATTGAGCACGCTCCTCTTGTGTGCACCTCTCTTTAATCGGAATTCGTCTATACTGATTGAGCCCTAATTTTTGATAGAGTTTTTGCCTTTTCTCTTGGCTTATCTGCGGAGAGGTTCTTTGTTGAAATTCACTTGATTTTCTGCATTCTGAAAATTTGCTACTAGAATGAATCTTCATGTGGCATGTCCTGCAAAGCCATACCACTTCAAGTGGTTTATCATAGTCAATATGATGACCATGAATGAAGTCTTGAGATAAACAATTTTCACAATCATGTGCGGGGACTAATTCTTTTTGACGCAAAGCTCTTTTATATTCCGTGTAAGTCCTCATAATCTATAATCCTAACTTTTTGGCTGCGCTGTTCTTCCAACGATCGGCAATCCGAACATATTTTCTATAGGTACTTGATTTATGGCCGCTTTGCAACATTGCTAGGGAATCAGGAACATCATTCATGGCTGCTTGTGTGCAAAAACCAGCTCTCAATGAATGACCGCCGAATTTATCAGACCTTCCTTTTATGTGTTCATTTCGTTTGATGATCAAAGCTATCGAAGCGGAACACATGCCTTTATTTCTTATATTGCCGTATCTATCTATTGCTCTGAATAAGCACCCCTCGACAATCCCAAATTTATTAAGTTCAGTAATCCAGTCTTTCAGAGCCTTAACGGGGCAAGTTTTAGAGTTTGAGCCATATGGAATTGTTTTAATATGTCCTTCCCCCTCTTGGTCTGTTTTAGAAAATCTAACGATTACCTCAAAACCTCCCTCAGTCTCAAGCAAGTCATCTAGTTCTAACATTACT
>CAYRYY010000108.1:0-4310 GCA_964428715.1 uncultured Gammaproteobacteria bacterium | reverse complement strand
ATTGTTTTATTACTTCTGTGGGGATGTGTGTATTTTTTACCCACAATATATCCATCAGCAAATGATATTGCTGTCTCAAAAAGCAATTTAAGACTTCCTACAGTTTTATATATTGCCATTTCACTATTTGCAGTCTTATACACAAGATTTAAAAAGAGATTTGCCAACCTCATGGTTGCATTAATAATACTAATCAGTATTTTTGATCTTTTACGCTTTGGTTGGAAATATACACCATTTGTAAATTCAGAATTTTTGTTTCCTGAAACAAAGATCACCAAATTTTTAGATAATGATAACAGTTTATATAGACTTGCAGCCACAGATGATAGGCTTTTGATTCCTAACTTTTCAACAGCATATTCCATTCAGTCCATTGAGGGATATGACCCATTGTATGTTAATAACTACGCAAAGTTTATAGCAGCTAACGAGCGTGATAATCATTCTGTTGTTGGTCCGTTTGGATTTAATAGAACAATTCGCCCTCGGAATTTTAATTCAGATGTGTACGATTTTCTAAATGTTAAGTATCTGTTGTCACTTGATGAGATAGACAATCCAAAATATGAGTTAATATTGGAAGAAGGAATGACAAAGTTATATGAAAATAAAAATGTTTTCCCTCGTGCCTATTTTGTTCAAAAAGTGCATGAAGTGCAAAATGCTCAGGAGGCTGCAGACTTAATTCATTCAATAGACATTAAAAATGAAGCAGTTATATATGGCGATGAGAGCGTGAAGGATTATTCGTTAGGCTCTGCAAAAGTTGTTACATATTTGCCAAACAAAGTAGAAATTCAAACCGAAAATCAAAAGGAAGGGTTTTTGGTTGTATCAGATGTATATTACCCATCATTTCGTGCTACAATTGATGGGAAAGATGCGGAAATTATTCCTGTAAATATCGCATTTCGTGGTATAAAAGTTCCAGCTGGTGAGCACAAAGTAGTTTTCAGCAGCAGTTTGTTTTAAGAATTTATGAAGATTGAAATTATCATTCCAAACTATAATGGATCAGATCTAGTATCCTTAAACCTTGAAAAAGTGTTGCTTGCGTGTTCTGCGTATAAAGATTTGGAGATAACAATTGTAGATGATGGATCAACAAAGACAGATCAAGAAAATTTGAAAAAAATTATCCCATCTATTCAGAAAAAATATAAATCCAAAATAAATCTGGAGTTAAACGATAAGAATGTTGGTTTTTCCTCAAATGTGAATAGGGCTGGATTGAAGTCTAGCGCTGAAATACTTGTACTTTTAAACACTGATGTAGAGCCTCAAAAAGATTTTCTGAAGCCCTTACTTGATCACTTTGATAATCCGCTTGTTTTTGGTGTTGCATGTATGGATAAAAGCATAGAAGACGATAAGGTTGTGCTGCGGGGCCGCGGTCTTGCTAAGTGGCGCAAGGGGTTTCTCGTTCATAGACGGGGTGAAGTTGATCAACACAACACATTTTGGGTATCCGGAGGAAGCAGCGCTGTAAGAGCTGACATTTATAAAAAACTTGGGGGTTTTGATTCTCTCTATAACCCTTTTTATTGGGAAGATATAGATCTTTCATATAGGGCGCAAAAGTCTGGATACAAAGTTATATTTGAGAAGAAAAGTATTGTGGTGCATAGGCATTCTAAGGGGTCGATCAAGAAGCACTATAATGATTCTGTAATCAAGTCATATGCAATGCGAAATCAGTTTACGTTCATATGGAAGAATGTGACTGATTTTAAATTACTTGCCTCTCACATATTGTACTTACCATACTATTTACTTCGTGCCTTAATGGGTGGGGACCGCATTTTTTTAATTGGTTTTTATCTTGCTATTTTAAGACTCCCTGATATAATGAAACATCGAAAAATACAAAAAAAGATGTATGTAATTTCTGACAAGCAACTACTCTCAAACTATCTATAAACTATGAAATTAAGCATAATTATTCCAGCGTATAACGAAGAAAAGACGATTTTAGAAATACTTCAAAAGGTATATGAGCTAGACTTAGGACAAATCGACAAAGAGGTGGTAATAGTAGATGACGGTTCTAAGGATGCAACATTATCATTAATTAATCAGTTCGCAAAGGACAAGAAAGGAATTGTAGTTTTAGAGCATAAAAAAAATAGAGGAAAAGGTGCTGGTGTTATAACCGGTATTAAGGCTGCGACAGGAGATATACTTATTATTCAGGATGCAGACTTGGAGTATGATCCACAAGATATTCCAAAATTAATCCTTCCAATTGTTCGAAAAAAATTTAGAGTTGTATATGGAACAAGACTGAGAACTAAACCAGTTTTCTTTGGAAAAAACAGAACACCACTCCTTGTGCACTTCTTCGGAAATAAGTTTCTAAGCTTGCTTACATCAATTTTGTATGGTGCTCACATAACAGATATGGAAACATGTTATAAGGCATTTGATCGAGATGTGTTAAAGGGTGTTAGGTTAAGATCGAGGTCTTTTGATTTTGAACCTGAAATTACAGCAAAGATTCTTAAAAAACATATTAAGATTCATGAAGTTGATATAAAAACCAAGCCAAGAGGATATGCTGAAGGGAAAAAACTCCATACAGTAAGAGATGGCAGCATAGCTCTTTGGACATTGATAAAATATAGATTTGTTGATTAGTTATAATTGGATGGCATAAGCCTCAATATGGAATTTATTTCTTCAATATTTATTCATCTATCGTATCTTGCAATATTTGGAGCCGCAATTTTTCTTTCTTTTTTTGTTCCAGGAGACGTGTTACTTAAAAAATTTCATTTGAGCTTGTTTCATCGCATCACATTATCCACTGTATTGGGGTTGGCTTTGTGGATATGGCAGGGATTTATATTAGGCTTTTTAAACTTAAGGCTAGGAACATATGTATATCTCTTAATATTTCTTCTCATTTGGGTATACACAAATAAAAAAAACAGGATTTCTGTAAAAACATTCAAATTCTTGCGCGAATATAAGTTGTACATTGTTCTTATTACTCTTGGTGTATTTGTGCAGGCATCGGCTGTAATTTTTACTGGAATACAAAATGCACAAGGGTTGTATTTTTGCTGTGGAAATATTTCTGATAGTATTTATCATATCTCACTTGCAAATCAGCTTGTTAAAAATGTTCCTCCACTTGAGCCAGGAATGTATGACGTGTTGGTTCGTAACTACCACTATTTATCTAACTTAGTTTCGGCCGAATTGTCTAGGGTGTATTTGCTGCCATTGTCTTTAGTGCAGTTTCAATTCTTGTCTGTATTTATATCACTCTTTTTAGGACTTGCAGCAATTTCATTTGCAAGAAATAATAACTTCACAAAAATGAACATATACTGGCTGCTTTTCTTTTTGTATTTTAGTGGTGATGCAATTTATCTTCTTTTGATAATTTTAGGAAAAGGATTGTCATTTAGTATGGGGTCATTAGAAGATAGTTCGATCTTTTTAGTTAATCCCCCGCGTGCGTTTGCGATGGTCATGTTTTTTGGTATTTTATCGCTCATTTCAATATGGGTTCGAAAAAAATCTCTACTGTTAGGAGTTCTTATAGCATTGATGTGTTCAACTGTAATAGGACTTAAGGTTTACGTTGGTGTATTCATCTTTGTCGGCCTCTCATTTTTGACATTCTATTACATACTGAAAAAAAGATTTGATGTAATAATTTTGTACGCGGTTTCTTTAGCTGGTGCTCTTATTTTCTATCTCCCTGTAAACGCACAGGCAGGGGGAATGTATTATGTTGGATTTTGGGTTTTTGAGAACTTTATCTCCCAACCTAAATTTGAATTAATTCATCTGGAGCTTGCAAGAAATGTATATAAAGATCACAAGAATCACTTACGTGTCGCACAGTATGAGCTTATGTATATGTGTCTTTATATGTTTTCCATTTTCGGAACAAAGCTGCTTGCGATTTTTCAGACCAAAAAGTCGCTTTCATTGCTGCCCCTCCCAATTCACATATTTTTGTTCTCTGGAATTGTTGTAAGTTTTATAATAGGAATATTTTTTCAGCAGGAGGCGGGAGGTTCAAATACGTTTAACTTTATTGCAACCATATTTATAGTTTTGTCAATTTATGCGTCAATTGCAGTTACATACTGGCTACGCATTTTTCCTTTTAAGGTCGCAGCAGTTATTGGATTCTTCATAATACTTGTAACAATCCCGAGAGTTGTCTACCAGGTGTATCAAAACATTGAGTGGGTTAGAACGGGCCAAGGGTTTTTGGTCGAGAACTCTCGGCTTGAGACATTAGATTATTTAAAAAACAAAGTGTCTGAAAATTCTCTTGTTCTTAT
>CAYRYY010000107.1:0-4443 GCA_964428715.1 uncultured Gammaproteobacteria bacterium | reverse complement strand
TGCGGCGTCATATAATATTGCACTCATATCCTCTTCTTGGGCAAAAGACAAAGGAAACACACTATCCTGCATAATTGATCTGGCAATTCTTCCCTCATATCTTCTCACACTTGTCTGCTGCTCTAGAGGTCTTTCTTCAGCTTCATACCTATCCCCTATTTCCTGTATTACCACAAGCAGTCCCTTTTTAATACCCTGAGGAAGCGCAAGCTTGTATGGATGGGCGTCAATTTCGTCCACCGCATTGCGAAATGTTTTCTCTTTTTCAACTGCCATAAGCTCCTATTATAGTCCTAGAGTAAAATATTTTCAAATTCTTTATTGTGTGTAAGACTTTTGTTTGCTAGAATTCTCACTTATGGCACAGATTGATCAAAAACGCGGCAGTGAAGGAATTCAAATAGGCTACCCTATTGAACACTCACTCTTGGAAAAAAAGCACGAAAAAATCGGCATTATTCTTCCAGGACAGGACGTGCGCTCAATAGGCATGTTTGATAAATGGATGGAGCACCCTGCAGGCCGTGAAGTTATAGAACGAGGAAATGCAATTTTAAAGGATGAATACGGAATTGATTTGATTGATCTTGCAAAATCAGTAGAGGAAGAGGATGTAACCGACACACAAAGACGCGCAGATATCCTAAAGCGCACAGAATTTACCCAGCCAGCTGTATATTTGCTTTCAATGGCAATACATAATGTAAATAAACATGCTGGACGAAAGGATGGCTACAGAACAATTCCAGGATACTTAACTGGTATTAGTATGGGCATGGGAACAGCGGCCGCTCTTGCTGGATATATGGATTTTGAAACGGGACTCAGATTTCATGCGGAACGCGGCAAAATCATGCAGGAAAAAAGTGACCCTACTCCAACGTCCATGGTAACACTCATTGGAGATGAAGATAAAGTTCAAGATTATTTAAGAAGAGAAGAAAATTCCATGCTTGATTTGTGTATTATAAACAGCGACTCTTTATGGGTAGTTGGCGGACCTGATAATCCAAACGATCCCGAATCTCCCATGCAGCGTGTAAGGCATGAGGCAAAAGGGGCAGGATTTAAGCGCGTACTAGAAGTGAATACTGACCGCGCCATGCACGGAAGATATGTGAGACCTGCACGGGAGGCTTTTGACAAATTGGTTGATGAGACACAATTTAATAATCCGCATTCATTTGTCTTAAGCAGTATAACAGGTCTTCCCATAACAACAGCTGAGGAAATGAAAGCTGAGCTAAAGGCAGGATTTGATGGAACGATTGATAACAGAAAACCTGTTGAATACATGAAGGAGCACGGCATTCACATTGTGCATGAAATAGGAAATGAGAAGGGATTTTTTGCAAGATTAGTTGGAAACCATGTAGTTCAGGCGGCAGCTGTTGGTGTTGTAGGTGCAATTGCAGTAGGTGCTGCAGAGGTGTGGACACTTCATCATCCAGATCATCCAGAAAACGGAAAAAAGTAATTATCTCCCAATCTTTAGGCCTACAGGCGTAGCCGAGGACCGCAAAATCGGTTATCTACCGATTTTAAATTCCACTACATCTCCATCTAGCATTATGTAGTCTTTACCTTCCATGCGAGCTTTGCCTGTGTTGCGAGCACCCTTCCAACCATTAAGCTCTACAAAGTCTAAGTAAGAAACCACTTCTGCTTTTATAAATCTCTGCATAAAATCAGTATGAATTTCACCTGCTGCTTCTACGGCATTACTTCCCTTTTTTATAGTCCATGCTTTTACTTCTACTTCCCCGCAGGTAAGATACGAAATAAGACCTAGCTTCCCATAGGCTTTCTGAATAAGTCTCTCAAGCCCTGATTTTTCCACACCCAGTTCTTGAAGATATGCTTTCGAGTCTTCATCTCCCAATTCTGCCAATTCTGATTCTACTTTTGCGCATATAACTACCAACTGCGAACTCTCAACTCCTAATAAATCAGAATATTTTTTAATGGTCTCTTCATTTTTTGCGTCTGAGTATTGATCCTCGCTTACGTTAAGAACAATAATCTCGGGTTTTGAGGAAAGAAGTTGGAGATCTCTGATTAATTCTTTTTCTTCATCTTCAAGCATAACTTCACGTGCTGGTTTTCCAGCATTCATCTCGAGCAACAATTTATCTACCAGCTTTTTCTTGGCAGGTTCTGCTTTGAGTGTTTTTTCATTTACTTTGGAAAGTGTTTGCAGATCTGAGAGGATTAATTCCGTTACAATTGTTTCGTAATCTGATTTAGGGTCCACTGCCCCTTCTTTGATAACATCACTATCTTCAAAGGCTCTCACTACATGGGCGACGACCCGAACTTCTCTGATATGTGACAAGAATTTGTTCCCCAATCCTGCTCCTTCTGATGCACCTTTCACCAAACCTGCAATATCTACAAATTCTATAAGCGCATTTTTAATAGGGGGTAAGGAATTCATTCCTACCTCAGCTTTTGTAATTTCAGCTAGTTTTTCGAGTCTTGAATCTGGAACAGGAACTACTCCTACATTAGGCTCAATAGTTGCAAATGGATAGTTGGCCGCCAACGCCTGCTGCTTTTTGAGTAACGCGTTAAACAATGTACTCTTCCCCACATTTGGCAACCCCACAATTCCGACACTAATATTCATCCGATAATTGTACCTTATTGAAGCTGAAGATTAAATAGAAGAAATTAAAAGCTTATTACTGGAACATCAACCTTTGCTATTTTTATACTTGTAATGTACCAAAAATAAGGTACCAATTAAAAAGAGTGGAAATGAAATAATCAAAAAATTTATTAACATTTGATAAGTGTTAAAAAACAAGGTAAAGAATAGTCCTGCAAGAATAAATAAGACTCCACCAATCCTTTCATATTTCCAAGCAAGAACTAATATTGCAGCCATAATAAAATTGGGCACAAGATGCATAAAAAGCGCAATTAAGTAATATCCAATTGTTTTTCCCGGTACGAATACATCAAGGGCAAATATTGCAAGAAAGCAAATATATACAATTCCTAATATTCTTGGTATCCAATAGAGAGTGTTATTCCTTGTGAGTAAAGTTTTTTTCATACCTTCTAACCTCCTCTTCTCTTTCAATTATATCAATACACTTTTTTGCTCTTTTAAGTATTTCTCCAAACGAGACTTTTAATTCAGTAACAAATGTTCCTTTTACTTTTTTTGAAAGGGAAGGTGGAAGGTTTTTTTTAACTTTAGCAAATAGTGGTCGATGTCCACCAATGATTATTTCAGTAATATGGTTTTCCTTTGCAAATACTTGCGCATAACTCCCAACCTTTTGTAAATGCCTATGAAGATGATCTTCAATATGACGGAAGATTTTGTTTTGCGCATCCCACGTATCATCTCCATGTTTTACTTTTTGAGGGGTATCATCACTTTTGAGAACTTCTTTTTTTGAGACTACATCATCCATAAGAGCAAACATACTTGCCCTATTTCTATCAACCAGCAACACCATATATTTTTTTTTCATAGTATTATTATTTAAATCGTGAATACATTGTAGACTTGTTTTCTTCACCTGTATCTACGTCTCTTCAGAAACTGACAAACCGTTTAACAGATTTACTGTTGGAAGTAAGTCTTCGACGTCTTCCATCCAAGATGGAACATGAATACTTGGAAAAGTAAAGAATGTTCTTTGTATTAAAACTCCTTTCTTACTACTCAACTCCTTTCATTAATGTATTCGCTGATGATTCCTCGCTTGACTCCTCTGCCAGAGGCGCTTCTTCAATTTGTTTAATCTCCGGAACCAAACGCTCGAATGTATATGTATGGGGCATATCTGCATTTGCTTCGAGTAGACGTCCTGTTTCTACTTTGATTTCTTCTCCTTCAAACCAAACCGTTTCACAATTCTCGCAAAGATATGCTTTTTTTCCTGTCATTTTAAACCTGATTGGAATGATTGCTTCTTCGTTACATTTTGGGCATGTCATGATGAATCCTCCTTTCTTTTTCATCTAAACTAACTGTCAAAATTGTATATAGAGCGCTTAAAAAATCTTCGATTTCATCTGCCACCTCTTCTATTAAAAGATTTAAGTATTTCATGTCATAAACATTATCTCCCTATTAATTTCGCTTGTAATTGATCAGTGTCACTATTTTAACGTGATCTAAATCAATTATTTCTAATCAATGGTGTAATAAGCTAGAAACATGATAAGAACGACTAAACAAGGTAGATATACAGTCATAGAAACGTACGATCACACAAAAATATTAAGTTTGGGAGCTCAAAGCTTCGCTTGGGTAAATGCAGGAAAAATTGGAGATATTCTGGTCTCTACAAATAAAAAATTCCAATCGCTCAATATTCTTTCAACCGGAACTTATAGAATATACGACGTGAAAAACGAACCTGAATTGACGGACCTTACCCATCTTGAACTTTTTGTCGGAGATGGCACTTGGCAAGGATA
>CAYRYY010000106.1:0-4515 GCA_964428715.1 uncultured Gammaproteobacteria bacterium | reverse complement strand
GAACCCACGACGTTCAGATTGGAAATCTGACATTCTACCACTGAATTACACCCGCAGTGTAATAACAATCTAGATTATACAAAAGATTAGTATTCTATACAAGATTATGAAGTTTTTGAGCGTCTGCCTATAGTTACGATTCCCTGCAAGGCTTCAACTGTCACACTATCAGGTGTTAATTCTACAACTCTTCCTGGCTGAAGCGGAGGTCCAAGCAGGACATCAGGTTTTGATATTTTGTACATTTGACCATCAATTATGGTTGTTGCACCGGGTCCGCCAGCATTCATATAGTTTTTTACTTGCTCAGCGGGCATAGTTTGGAAGTTTACCACTAATTCTTCCTCAGTAAGTCTAGGGGTTTGCTTAATTTTTTCTGGGTCTTGAGGAGTCACTGGTAAAGGCGCTCCTGTTTTTTTATGATTTTCAATTCCCCGCGCCATTATGTTAACTGCACTTCCCATAAGACCTACATACTCAGGTAAATACTTAAAGTATAAAGCCCCTTGGGATTTGTCTCCTGGATTAGGATAAAAAGCATAATCAACCACCGGTCCGCCATCCACAACCTCATTCATTAAGTATGCCATTGCTGCTACTGAACGTTTTCCCTCCATAATATCCCTGTTCATTGTGTCTCTACCTGCGTGTCCTGGTCTTCCCAGGTGAAGATTCATAGTTCCATATGCAGGTATATTTGTAGTTTCAGGAGTTAACATAGCTTGCATATAAAATCCTACAGCTAAATCTGCCTCCTATTTTTTCATTTGTTCTTGTCCTTCAGGTTTATTTACTTGTCCAAGATTAACTATTGGGATTCCTTCTTCCTGAGCCTTTATTCTCAGTGGATCTGGGCTTCCTTCCTTTATTCCTTTTGTGGTTGCAACAACTCCTACTATTTCATGTCCATCTGCCAATACTCGATCCATGAGCATGGCCGCTCCATCCCCCTGACCATTAAGAATTAGACGTAAGCTTGGAATTTGGCGTTCCGGTGAGGAAAGGGTATTTGGATTGGGAAATCGTGATTGAGGTATTTCAGTATTTGGCATTTGAAAAATTATAGTAAGAAAACAAATGCGGGGTCAAGTAAGAGTTTCCCAAAAGAATTCAGCCCTTAAATTTCAAATTTTTAAATTCTGTTTTCCAGAATAAAAGGAATATGAGAAATACAAAGCCTGAGGTAATCCAGAATGGAATTGATGTTCCAAGTCTACTCATAATAAAACCTAATAATAGTGGGCTTATAACGCGAGCTAGACTCTCAAATGAGGTAGCAAGTCCCATGGTAGCTCCTTGACCTTCCATGGTTTTTTTGGATAGATATGAACTAACTGAAGGGCGCACTAATGAGCTTCCAAGGATAGTTACAAAGAAGAACAGATAGAACAAAAATACCGTTTCTGAAAATGGAACTAAAAATTGTCCTACGCCCATTAGTATAAGTACAATATATATTACTTTTAAATCTCCTATCCGCTTTTCTATTTGAGGAAGGATAAACCATTGGGTTACTCCAGAAATAAGCCCTACGCTTGAAAAAAATATACCAATGTCATGCGGGCCGAAATTAAAATGTTCCAGTGTAAAAAATGGGGTAGCTAGGTTGAAATTTCCTATATAAAATGACCATGCAAAAAGAACCATAAAAATGACTCCTAACTCGCCTTTTAAAATATGAAAGAGCGGTTTTATATTGATTAGACCTTCTCTAATTGCTAGTTTTTTATCTCTATTGTGATGCGTTTCGTGTAAGAAGAAATAAATCAAAACCGCATTCAAAACTCCTACTATGGCTGCTGCAAAGTAGGGGAGAGAAATGGATTCCTCGCCTAGAAATCCTCCAATGGCTGGGCCTACCATAAAGCCTAACGCAAATGTTCCCGTAATTCGGGACACGTATTTAGATCTGTTGTGTCCAGTTGTTACGTCTGCAACATAGGCTAGTGCTGCAGGTAAAATTCCTGCGTTTCCAACACCTTGAAGCATGGTAGCTAGGTATACTTGGGTGAGATTAGTTGCAGAGCCCAAAAGAAAACATGAAATAGCGGTAATGATAATAGAGCCAAGCAAAATAGGTTTGCGGCCATATCTATCAGACATTTTACCTACAATAGGGGAGAGTAAAAACTGCATGAGAGCGTATGTGGCAACTAAAAGGCCTAGGTCAAATTTAGTTGCATTCAATTTTGAGATAAAAAGAGGAAGCACAGGAAAGATAAGCCCAAAGGACAAGATATTAAAAAAAACAGTAATATATAACCAGTAAAATCGTTTTTCCATAACAAATACAAAAGAAACTAATACTTACAAAATTCACAAAATTTGAATTAGGCAGATGCGGCTACTAAGAAGTAATTCCGTACGCTAATTTGTGTCGGGGTGGAGGGAATTGAACCCACTGCTTCTCGCTCCCAAAGCGAGCGTTCTACCGATGAACTACACCCCGTAATTCTAATAAAAACTCGATCTGTATATTTTATAGCTTAAACACCGAAAACACAAGAAAAACTTGACATTAGTATTTATGAGATATATAACAGATTTTATGGGCTCGATAGAGTTTAATCAAAGACCACATATTCTTGTAAGACCTGAGATCTTACCAAGTTCAGATCCAACTAAAGATATTGTAGGAACTCGAATTGCAGTAGAGCATGATGGCGTTTTAATTTCAAAAAAAGTAATAACTGCAAGGTTTTATCCACTTGGAACTGAGAGTGGCGTGTCAATTCCTTTGCCATTCTATGATCAAAGAGTTGGTTTTGCCCGAAGACGTGCAGAATCTTTAGCTCGAAAAATCTCCAAATAATGTGCGGTTTATTTACCTTTCTTCTCTAGAGAGTGTAATGACTTGTAGGTAAAGTAATTCGCTGCCAGTATGAAGATAGCAAAGGGTGTAAGAAATATAGTATGGATTCCGTTTTTTAGAGCGTAAAGTGTTATATATCCGATTGAAAGGAGTGACGCTCCAAGCCATGCATATGAGGACATTCTTATTTTATAAATTCCAATATCTATAATTCTGTTGATAAAATATGCAATTACAAAAATAGTTATAAAAACTGGAGACAAGATAATTAAGATTTGTAGTTCTTGAGGCATGTTATTTACAGTTCCAATAGCAAAATTTGGGAAGTGCAACTATATCCTCTCTGCTTATAAAGCCTGTATTTCGGGAGTCTGATGAAAAAGATCTATTGTCACCCATTAAGAAATACGAATTCTCAGGCACAAGCACTACTTCTCCTTCTTGAAGAAATTCTCCCCCATACGTTTCAACTTCTGGTGAAAGATATAATGATTCATCCAGCATTTCCCCATTTATATAGACTTGAGAATTAATCAAGGAGATGGTTTCCCCAGGAAGTCCTATAACTCTTTTTACAAGATCCGGACCTTGAGAATCTGTTGAATAGATAGCCACATCTCCTCTTTTAATAGGGGAATTTGGACTGTAGACTTGCGCTGCAACGTATTCTCCATTTTGGAAATTTGGATGCATTGCCTGTCCATTTATTGCATACGGCCTTAAAACAAATGCATAAAAAATAACAAATAATATAGGTAGCACAATAAATACAAACAGTAAGTATACGGCGGTTATGACAATCTTAACCCATGTTTTCCATCCTGACCATGCCCACATAAGAATAAGACCAATAAGAGGAAACAAAAACAAAAATATAATAGTTACTGTGTTTTTGGTTTGTAAAGACGTAGATTTATTCAAAGCCATATTATTAAAAAGCTTGCATGCCCGTGGGAGATATAAAGCTTCTGCATTGTGTTGTACAGTTATTTATGTCGCCATTTGCACTATCCAAACAGTCTCCACATGCTTTGAGCAAAACTTGTTGTATATCAAAATCTTTTTCTGTAGATTGTACAGAATTATTGAATAAGGCAATAATTACAGCAATAACTCCTATAACAACGGGTATAGTAATTAATAGCTTTAGCCAATCAGGCCATCTGGTCCATGCAAGCATGACTATTATTCCTACTGGAAATGCAAAAATTAATAATAGTACAGTAACAATTGTTCTTGTGTCGTCTGATGCGCCTTGATTACGTGCCATGTATTTATTTAATGTGTTTTGCGGTGAGGAGTCAAGGAGGTTTTGTTAAATCTCTTTGATGAAGCTACATATGCAGCAAGAGCAGTGGTTATGGGAACGGCAAGTATTAATCCTATGCTTCCAGCAAGTGTCCTAATTACTTCTTCCACTACTATTTCTGAGTTTAACAGTACCCAGTATGGCTGGTTTGCTGGATTAATTATAAAGAGGATAAACAAAGAAAGAGATGCGCCTGCATATGCTAGCACTAACGTATTGACAAGTGCTGCAATGTGTTCTTTCCCTATGCTAAACCCCTTTTTAAAAAGCTCAATGAATGTTAAAGATTTATCAGTATTATGCAGCTCAAAAATAGTGGCTGCTTGAGCTGATGTAATATCATCCAGTACGCCTACAGCTCCTATTATAATCCCTGCAAGGAGTAGACCCCGCA
>CAYRYY010000105.1:975-4592 GCA_964428715.1 uncultured Gammaproteobacteria bacterium | reverse complement strand
TAAGCATAGTGTTGCGTTGTGTTGGAGATGTCACACGCGTTTGTATTATGCGCCGTTGGATGCATGGTTTGTAAACGTTCAATCATTAAAACCCTTACTGAAAGAAAAAAATGAAGAAATTAATTGGTATCCAAAGCATTTTAAGCATGGCAGATTTTTAAAGTCCTTAGAAAATGCCCCTGATTGGAATATCTCTCGCAACCGTTATTGGGGGAGTCCGGTTCCTGTTTGGGAATGTACATGCGGGGAAATGTTTGTACCAGGTTCTATTAAAGAATTAGAAGAAGCATCAGGAAAGACAGTAGCTGATTTACACAAACCAGGAATCGATGAAGTTGAGGTAACTTGCAAAAAATGCGGTAAAAAAGTAAAGCGTGTCCCTGAAGTATTGGACTCATGGATTGAGGCTGGAAGCGCGTCTTTTGCAGAACGTCATTTTCCATTTAATACATCAGAAAAATTAGAAGAATTTTTTCCTCCGGATTTTATAGCAGAGTACACAGGACAAATACGAGCATGGTTTTACGTGCTTCACGTGATTGGTGCTGCATTGTATGGCAGCATAGCGTTTAAGAATGTGGGGGTCGAGGGAGTAATCTTAGGAACTGATGGGCGCAAGATGAGTAAAAATCTTGGAAACTATCCGGATCCAAAAGAATTACTTCAAAAATATGGAGGAGATGGGCTTCGTTTGTATCTCATGGGTAGTCCTATTATGAATGGTGAGGACATTGTAGTATCTGAAGATAATTATAAATTGCAAATTCGCGGAATGCTTTTGATTCTTTGGAATTCATACAACTTTTTTGTGTCTTATGCATTAATTGATAAGTGGGAAGCAAATTCAAAAAATGATAGCAAAAGCACAAACGTGCTAGATATATGGATTTTGTCACTACTTCAAAATCTGACTAAAAATGTTACGCATGATTTAGATAATTACGATACAGTTTCCGCAATTATAAAATTAGAGCAATTTATAACTGTATTTTCTACATGGTATATCAGGCGCTCTAGAGATAGGGTAGGGCCTGGAGTAACAGACATTAATGACCGCAATACATTTTATGCTACCTGTTTTGAGGTGTTAACGACGGTATGTAAATTACTCGCGCCAATTGCGCCTTTTATGTCAGAGGCAATTTTTAGAAATTTAACGGACCATGAATCAGTGCACTTAGAAGATTTTCCTACTTTCCACGAAGAATTAATTAATGTAAAGCTTGAAGACGAAATGAAGCACGGAATTGATTTAGCATCTGCCCTTAATGCATTTAGAAAAACAGCCAATGTGTCTGTTAAATTACCTCTTTTGAAGCTGCAATATAGTGGTCCAGTTGAGCTTCCTTACGAGATTTTACATGTGGTAAAAGAAGAAGGGAATGTTTATGAGTTATTGTTTGAAAAAAAAGCAGATGTTTTTAGTGTTTTTGGGCAAACTGATGAAGCAAATCAGGATTTAGTTGCAGGTGAAGCACGAGATATAATCCGTAAAATACAGCAAGAGCGTAAAAATTTGGGTACTGCGCTGGATGAGCAGGTAAATGTGGCGCTTCCTTCATGGCCTGAAAAATTTGAAGAAGAAATTAAGAGTAAGACCATGATAAAGAATTTGTCCATTGGCACATTTAGTGTTTCCAAGCTATAGCGTTATGCACCAACTTGTCAGAACTTTCTCCTTTCATAGGATTGATTTTTTATTACTCTTACCTGCCTTAGCGTTGTGGGGAGTTAGTCTTTTGGTTTTGTCCTCAATTAGCCCCATTTTGCTGCGCCAGCAATTTTTATATGGTCTAGCAGGACTTGTTTTGTACTATCTGTTTTTAAATCTGGACTTTAGAATATTAGGAAAGTTTTATAAACAGATATAAATTGGGATATTGCTGCTCCTTGGGTTAATTTTTATCATTGGATTTGAGTCAAAAGGTGCGACCCGATGGATTGAAATTTTTGGGGTGTCATTTCAGTTTTCTGAACTGCTTAAACCATTTTTTATCATAGTATTTGCACACTTTTTGTCTAAAAGTAATACGCACTCATTCTCCACATTTATAAAGTCTCTTTTGGTACTTTTTCCTGTATTTTTCCTCGTTTTGCGTCAGCCAGATTTGGGAAATGCAATTATTTATTTTCTTACCGCGTTTTGTATTATGTTTGCTTATGGTTTTCCATTTAGATACTTTTTTGGATTAGGAGCGCTTATTGTTCTTCCTATGCCAATTTTCTTCAATTTATTGCATGATTATCAAAGACAGCGCATATTTTCTTTTCTAAACTCCACATCAGACCCCTTTGGATCTTCATATAATGCGATTCAAGCGCTTATTGCGGTTGGAAGCGGTCAATTTCTGGGTAAAGGTTTTGGGCAGGCAACTCAGTCCAATTTGCGTTTTTTGCCAGAAAGGCACACAGACTTTATATTTGCGACAATGTCTGAGAGCTTTGGCTTCATAGGCGGCATAGTTGTGATTTCATTGTTTGTTTTATTGCTTTTAAGGATTTACAAAATTTCGCTATCTGCAACTGACACGTTTTCGCACTTGGCCGCTACGGGATTTTTCTATGTAGTCCTGATTCATGCATTTTTTAACATAGGAATGAATCTTGGAATATTGCCAATTGTAGGTATTACTCTTCCACTTGTATCTTATGGTGGAAGCTCATTAGTTACTAATTTTGTAATTTTAGGCATATTGTCAGTTATTCATTCTGAGGAAAAACGTTCAAAAATCTTTGAAATACGGTAAATGGATACAATTTGTACCTTACTTTGATTAATCCTTGCGTAAATAAGGCTCAATTTGGTACAATACTAATCTCGGGTTTTAAAAAACCCAGAAATCTATGGAATACGCAATTATTGAAACAGGCGGCAAACAGTACAAGGTATATCCTGGTTTAGTTTTAGATGTGGATAATCTAAATGTAACAGATGGATCAATTAACTTTGATAAAGTTTTGCTTCATGTAGCTGGAGAAGATATTAAAATTGGAACACCATTTCTAGAAGGAACTGCTGTTTCAGCTAAGGTTCTGGGAGACAAAAAAGGAGACAAGATTCGTGTTTCAAAATTTAAAGGCAAATCAAGATATAGGAGAACAGTAGGATTTAGAGCAAATCTTACTTCAGTTGAGATAGTATCACTCGGAGCTTTGAAGAAAGAAAAGAAGAGTGAAGAAAAGAAAGTATAGTTTGATATAGTTGACAACCGTGAAACTTGGATATAAAATCTATTAAACTTTTCACAAATATATGGCACATACAAAATCATCAGGATCAGTTAAAGCAAACAAAGACTCCATCTCAAAAAGACGCGGAGTTAAGGTGTATGGTGGTCAAGCTGTTATTCCAGGGAATATTATAGTAAGACAAAAAGGAACTCTATTTTTTCCGGGAAATGGAACATCTATGGGTAATGATTTCACTATTTACTCCCTCACGAGTGGATTAGTACACTTCAAAAAGAAATTAGGTAAAAAATTAATAGAAGTTGTAAGCGCATAACCTATGGAAGACGGCAAAGTAATTGTAGAATTAGAAACAACCCTGCTTCAGCCCAACCCCCTTCAGCCCAGAGGTCTTATTTCTCCTGAAAGTTTAACTGACTTAGTAAATT
>CAYRYY010000105.1:0-965 GCA_964428715.1 uncultured Gammaproteobacteria bacterium | reverse complement strand
AAGGAATTCTTGAGCCTATTGTAGTGGCAAATACCCCTGCAGGATACCAAATTATAGCTGGAGAAAGACGCTGGAGAAGTGCAAAAATATTAGGTCTTCAAATGGTTCCCGTTGTAATCAAAAACGTTAACCCTCAGGTGATGCTTGAAATGTCAATTGTTGAAAACGTACAGCGTGAAGACTTGAATCCAATTGAACGTGCACAAGCCTACAAAAGGCTTATTGATGAATTTGGACTTTCAGTTACTGAAGTTGCAAAACGCGTAGGAAAAAGCCTACCATATATCTCGAACACAATCCGTCTCTTAACACTTCCTGATGCCATTAAAGATGCACTAGCTGCAGGAGTTATCACTGAAGGACACGTACGACCATTGGTTTCCATTGGTGACCACAAACTCATGCTAGCTGCATTCAAGCGCATATTAGTTGAGGGAATTTCGGTCAGAGGCGCAGAAGAGGTTGCACGTCAGGTAAAAGCTGAAATTCAGGAAAAAGAGCCAGTTCGAAAGCTTAATATTCTATATAACAAAGAATTAGATGAGATGGCTGAAAGTTATAAAATGAAAAAAAGTTTGGATTCTGTAAAGGTTGATCAAACAGGAAAACAAGCAAGAATTGTAATTATTAAAAAGGGAGATCCAGCTGAGACTACCCCATTCCTTAAAGCGTTACTTGAAATGGCAGAAGCAGAATAATAGTTTTACCTAAAACAATCCTTATCCACTTTCTTTTACTTACTTATTAATATTCCGCGTGCTCTACAAATCTTATTTTATTTACTGGCCAGTATACTAATGCTGATTTACCAATAACTTTATCAAATGTCACAAGTCCCCATTCGCGAGAATCTGATGAGAATGGTCTATTATCTCCCAGCACATAATAGCTATTAGGAGATACGGTTACCTCATCTCCTTCTGCAGCAAAGCCTCGTGCTTCTGTACGTAGTCCAGGTGGCAGGT
>CAYRYY010000104.1:0-4727 GCA_964428715.1 uncultured Gammaproteobacteria bacterium | reverse complement strand
GATTCCATAAACCCATCTCACGTAATGCAGATGAATGTTGAAGAGTTTCTAGGTGTACCCAAATTTGAGATAGTTACTCCTGTTCCTATGCCTACCTTAGTGCCTACGGAAACTCCAACTTTAACGCCGACCCCTATTGTCTTGCCTACACTTACTCCTGAGCCCACCGCAACACCAATTCCTGTTCAGAATGAGGTAGGGTCAGCTTCAGCACCTGATAGTGCAGTCTCTGATATTCCAGAAGGGAAAGTAAGGCTTAATTTCACTGGTCAATTGTGGGAGCGATTTGCCGACTGTGAGACGGGAGACGGTCCAAATGGAGTTACAAATAATGAATTTTGGGTAGAGTGGGGTTATAAAGCGGAGCAAGGAAGTGGATTTGATGGAGCATTTCAATTTGATGTACCTACCTGGAGAGGTTTGGAGTCAGCTGCGGGATATGATTATGCATGGCAAGCTCCTCCTGAGGTGCAAATTGCAGCATTTTATGAATTATACGCACAAAGAGGACTTGATCCATGGCCAGCTTGCAAGCAAGCTTTAAGCGCAAATGGTTTTGTAAGAATTCTAGTTAATGACAGTTTTATAGCAGAAATTAAAAAGGCAGCCTAATTTGTGGATGTTGGGCACGTTCCGTTATATACTGCCTCATCTGTGCAGATTGTTCCATCAGGTAGTTTACAATTTGGATTTGCAACCGCTAAAGTTTCCCCTCCTACCCATGCGCAATACATTTGTTCGATCGTATCAAATCCAGTAGTTTTAACTCCCCCCACAGGGCATTCATTTCTAAAAAGTGCCCATTCTTCGCACGCCTGATTATCTTCAAATTGACACAATCCATACTGACCATTGGGTCCATTTTTAATAACCGTGGTGCCTCCTACCTTTTCACAATTAACAGATGCGGGATTGGCAAGTGTTTGAGGGTTATCTTCCTGTTCATTTGAACTTATAAACACCGACACCGTCATTTCACAAGGACAATTAAATTGCAGCGGTTCGTTTAAATTATTGCTGGTAGGAGTTGTGTTATAGGAATAGATTAGGACTTGGGTTCCTTTATCAGTTTTCTTGGTGTACCCCCAAACTGAAGACCCAGGTCCATCAGCTGACAAATTTTGGTCAAGTGTAAATCCCAATTTTAATAATTCACTTGCGTCTTCAAAATGATTGAGCATCGGATTTTCACTTGTTAGCGTTCCAGTTATTTTTTCTCCAGTCATGTTTCCCATAGGCGTTTGCTCTGTTGTGTCGGTAGGCTTACTCCACGAAGCCTGAGGTAAGTTTGACTGTGCCATTTTAAAAACAAGAGAGGAGGAGGGATGAGAAAGTTTTTGAGTTGACACGAAGAATAAAAATAGAGACGCCAGAACAACAAAGAGTATGAGAGGCAGTATTTTTTTCATAAAATCCTACTATATAGTACGCAGGTTTTTTATAGAAATGCAAATGTAAATATTGTATAGTAAGTAAGTGAGTACAAGAAATACTATTTTTACTTTCCTAGCATTATCTATAGTTTTACTTACTGGCTTAGTATTTAAAAATTCTCCATACGCTCCAGATTTACAGTCTGTACAAGGTGTTGCAACAAATGAAGCCTCAGCAAGCGCACTTACTGTCACTCGCGTTACAGATGGCGATACGCTTGAATTATCTAGTGGTGAAAAAGTAAGACTTATTGGTATGAATACGCCCGAGAAGAACCAGCCGTATTTTGAAGATGCGAAAAAAGCGCTTGAGGATATGGTATTAAACAAAGAAATTAGAGTTGAAACAGATATTTCCGAAACTGATATGTATGGACGTGTCTTGGGATATGTATTTGTAGGTGATGTGTTTGTGAATCAGAAAATGGTCGAAAATGGGTATGCCGTAGTAAGTACTACTCCTCCGGATGTAAAATATGTCGAAGCATTTGTGAAAGCAATTGATACTGCAAAGAAAAACTGTGTGGGAATGTGGGAGGGGATCTGTAGTCCTACTGAATCCTCATGTATCCAAATTTCCAAGATTAATCCAATTGGAAGTTTAAAAAATGATGAATGGATTGAGCTTGTTAATACATGCAGTACTAGTCAAAATCTTGCAAACTTTTTGATCAAAGACAATAGTGCAAGCAATTTCTATAAGTTTGATACAGCAAGTGTATCAGCGAAAGCTTCTGTGCGGATTCATTCAGGATGCGGGATAAACACACAAAAGAATTATTACTGGAAATGTCCAGAGCAGCACAACTTCATATGGAACAATGACTCTGACCGAGCGTATCTATTTGATAGTGCTGGAAAGCTTATTTCAGAGACAGGATATTGATTTCTGGGGTTGACAATTAGCAATATAATTGATAAACTGCTAAACATAGAATGACAGATATAGTAGCCACAAAAGAAAAGCTTATCCCAGTTATACCTATCCGGGATGGAATTGTTTTTCCTCATACAGAAAGTATTTTGACCTTCGGAAGACCAAAGAGTTTGGCAGCCCTGGAATCTGCATTTGCTGGAGAACGTATAGTGTGTTTTGCGCTTCAAAAAAATCCTCGTCAGAATGATCCTCAACCAGAAGATTTATATACTATGGGTACCGTTTCTCACATTGAACGCATGATCAGAACTGACGGTGAGTTAAATGCGTTAGTTAGAGGATTGTCGCGTGCTAAAATACTTTCCTATGAAGATCACGGCAATTACTTTTTAGCAAAAATTGAAGAGTTAGAAGAAGACCCTATTGAAGCAGCAGAAGTTAAGGCGCTCTCAAACCATTTAATTGCAGATTTTAAAAAAGCTTTGGGACTCGGTAAACAAGCAGATTTCTTGGTTTTCATGAACATTATGTCTCAAATTACAGCTTCAGAATTGGCAGATCAAATAGCATCCACACTAGACATAAAAGGTTCAGAGCGTCAGGAAATTTTAGAAACATTAAATGTTAAAAAAAGACTTGAAAAGGTATCTGAATTTTTGAGTAGGGAAGTAAAAGTATTGGAGCTTGAGAAAAAGATAGCAAGCAAAACTCAGGAAAATTTTGAAAAAAGTGCAAAAGAGGCAATTTTGCGTGAAAGACTTAAAACTATTCAGAAAGAATTAGATGACACTGATGAGGGTGGGGAATATAAAGAGTTATCAGATAAAATAAAATCCTCTGGAATGCCAAAAGAAGTTGAGGAGAAGGCCCGTAAAGAACTTAAAAAGCTGCAGCAAACAACACCTTATAACCCAGAAGCAGGATATATCAGAAACTACCTGGAAGCACTTGTGGCACTACCATGGAACAAAAAAAGTAAAACTACAATTGATTTGAAAGAAGCTGAGAAAATTTTGGAAGAACAGCATTATGGTCTCAAAAAAGCAAAAGAGCGTGTTGTTGAGTATCTAGCAGTTCACAAATTGTCAGGAAAAATGAAAGGACCCATTTTGTGTTTTTCAGGCCCGCCTGGAGTTGGAAAAACATCTATTGGAAAAAGTATTGCCAAGGCTCTTGGCCGCAAGTTTGTAAAAGTGTCCCTTGGCGGAATCAGAGATGAGGCAGAAATTAGAGGACACAGAAGAACATATGTAGGAGCACTTCCTGGAAGAATTATTCAGGGTATTAAAGAAGCTGGAACTAAAAATCCTGTATTTATGCTGGATGAGATAGACAAATTAGGAGCAGATTATAGAGGTGATCCATCAGCGGCTCTTCTTGAGGCACTTGACCCAGAACAAAACAATGCATTTTCAGATCACTATTTAGATGTTCCGTTTGATTTGTCAGACGTTATGTTTATAACGACAGCCAATGTCCTAGACACTATTCCTGCAGCACTAAGAGATAGACTTGAAATTATTAACTTTTCAGGGTACACAGAGCATGAAAAGTTTAAGATCGCAACAGAATTTTTAGTTAAAAAACTGCTTGATTCTCATGGTCTCAAAGACTCTCAAGTGGAGTTAACTGATGATGCAATAAGGCATATTATCAGACGTTATACAAGGGAAGCTGGGGTCAGAAGCTTAGAGCGTGAAATTTCAACGGTTCTAAGAAAGGTGGCAAAAACTGTTGCTGAAGGAAAGAAAGACAAAACAGTAGTTGACGTTAAGTTGGCTGTAAAACTGCTTGGACCTGAAAAGTTCTCAGACACAATTGCCGAGAAGAAAGACGAAATTGGGATGAGTACTGGACTTGCGTGGACACAAGTAGGAGGGGATATTTTGTTTATTGAAGTCGCACTTATGCCAGGTAAGGGTGGACTTATGCTAACCGGACAGTTGGGTGACGTTATGAAGGAATCCATGCAAGCAGCCATGTCTTATGTTCGTTCTCGAGCAGATAAACTGGGTCTTCGCGAAAACTTTTTCCAAAAATTAGACGTGCATATCCATGTGCCAGAAGGTGGAATTCCAAAGGATGGACCATCAGCTGGTGGAGCTATTACAACTGCACTTGTTTCAGCATTAACAAAAATTCCTGTAAATCATTTAGTGGGAATGACTGGAGAGGTAACGCTGCGCGGAAGAATACTTGAAATTGGAGGCGTCAAAGAAAAAGTAATTGCAGCTCATAGATCTGGTCTTCGAAAAATACTGCTTCCCAAGGAGAACAGAAAAGATTTAGAGGACGTGCCTGCCGAAGTTATGAAAGATTTGCGTTTCGTGTTTGTGTCTCACATGGATGAAGTATTAAAAGAAGCGTTGACTGCACCTATTCCAGGTTTTATAGAGGTAAAAGGAGAACACAAGTCA
>CAYRYY010000103.1:0-4780 GCA_964428715.1 uncultured Gammaproteobacteria bacterium | reverse complement strand
ATCCCATGCTTTTCTAATTCATTCAATACTTTTTTGTGCGGATGTCCATACCTATTATTTTTCCCGGCAGAAATAATTCCCAACTGCGGCCTGACTATACTAAAAGTGTTTACATCTACTCCAGTCTTACTCCCATGATGCGGGAGTTTGTAAACGTCTACATCAATGCCTTCTATAAAAATTCTATTCACTATATCAAAGTCAGCGTCACCACTCAGCAATAGATCAAAATTATTAAAATTTAACAATTGGATGAGTGAATATCTATTTGTGTCAGGTTCATACCCTTTTAGAAATTCCTTTGTTGGCCAATATGTTTTTATGAAAACACCGTCATTTAAATTGTAGGTGTCACCGGAAACTAAACGCCTTATAGGCACATTTAAAGCATCTAGCTGGTCTTGAATTACCTTAAATAGGTCTGTATCTTTGGAAACTTCGACCGTATTATACATAGCTATCTTGTATGAATTAAGCACATATTTGTATCCACCGATATGATCTGCGTCAGGGTGAGTTGCAAATGCTAGCTCGATTGTCTTATCCCAAAATGGCATATGCGCACCCAAACAACGCAAAACACTTGAGTCGGGTCCAGCGTCAATTAACACATCTACCCCTTTTGGTGACCTTATATAAATCGCATCCCCCTGCCCTACATTACAAAAAATGATCCGTAAAGAATTATTTGAAAACTGTACATACTGATATATCCCGAGTAAAACAACAAAACAAAAACTCGCGGAAAATATGATAATTTTAACTTTCATGGTATTTCCTCTTTTTAATCATTAAAACGATTGAGAAAAGTATAAGGTAGTACCCCAGAAAAAATATTGGAGAAATCTCATTTAGAACAAGTAGTGGAAAGTCACTAAATAAAAAAACTATCTTTTCAAAAATCCATAGAAAAGGAAGTGATACGTAAAGCGGTATAAATGATACAAAAGGTAAAGCAATAGCACTAAATGATGCAATTCCTCCAAGAATCATCAAAAAAGGAATGGTCCATAACACAAGCGCGTTTACCAGCAGTGATATTATTGAATATGTTGAAAATGTTCCTATTAAGACCGGTAAACTCCCAATCTGTGCCGAAAATGATGTTCCCACATCCTCTGATATAAACTTTGTCTGTTTAAAAAGCTGTATCTGGTCAAAAAACGGTTTTACAACTAAAATTCCCAATGTTGAAGTAAAGGACAAAAGAAATCCAACATCAAATAATATAAATGGATTTATAAACAACATACTAACTGCTACCAATATGAGGCTTAGCAGGCCATAATTCTGTCTCCCTAAAATGGCTGCCACAAACGTTATCGCAATCATAAAAGATGCACGCATGATTGAAGGCTCAAATCCTGAGATCAATGCATAGTAAAAAATTCCTAAAATTGAAAGAGTAAGTGCCAAGCGCCTACCTAAAACTCTTGAAAATGAGGCTAGCAAAAACGCACCTACCATGGTTACATTCATGCCTGAAGCTGCAACCACATGTAAAACCCCCGTATTCCTAAATGCATCTTTCATGGAAGAGGAAAATCCTTCTGAGCCCCCAAACACAATTCCAAATAGCAATACAGCCTCATTATAGGGAAGCGTACTTAGGAATTGATCATATACTCTTTTTCGTATATAACTTGCAGCTTTAATAAGTGGATTATGCTGTTCTAAAATCTCAACATTAGGGTGTCTCACGAATAATTGAGAAATCTGCCTTGATGAATATTTAGGGGTAAAATAACGCTTTTCAACAGCACCAGTTATTGAAATTCTATCACCATACCGCAACACAGGATACGGCCTTGCCTCAATTCGAATACTATCAACGTAGAAAATCTGATTTCCAAAGCTATCTGAAGGGTTTTCAAGCAAAGTGGTAGTCTTTTGAAAGGTGCTGCCTGATACAATCTGCGTATAACCCTGAAAATAGAAAATATATCTTACAGATAAGATTAAAGCAAGAATTGAGATGAATAAAAAAAATACTTTCACACTCTTCTTATAGGCTTAGTTGTTCTTTTATTTTTGTGAATAGTGCCTGACTTACTGCTTTTTTAGTTACAAGCTCTTCTAGGCTTGCATACGGCCTATTGGAAATAATTTTTTGAGCTGTTACAGGCCCTACTCCTGCAAGTAACTCCAAGTCTGATTGCGTTCCGCTGTTAATGCTGATTACCGATTTATAAGAAGATGTCTCTAAGCCTGAAGATGATGTAATTAGCTGGGACGAAGCTTCCTGCCCAATCTTTGGTATATAAATTTTCATTCCATCTGTTACTATTGCGGCCAGATTCAGATTTTTTGATATATATTCTGTATCTGCTTCAGAACTTACACCCCCTGCCTTGTCTAGCGCATCCTTAACTCTACTTTTAGGCTTTAATTCGTATAGACCAGGGCTATTTACCTCACCTGAAACATCTACAAATAGAGAATCTAATTCGGCTTTGGTGTTTGCTGCTTTCACTTCACCTTGAGCCTCAAAAACTATAACATCTGATTTTGGGGAAAAATACTGTATCAAACCAATCAATAAGCATATCATTCCAACGGAAAACACGGCCACAATCAGCATATTCCGTTTGATATGCGTCAAGAGTTTTTGTGGAAGCGAGAGTTCTTCCATATTATTCAAGCGTATGCTCTTTTTTTATAATAATCAAGAATTAATTTTATAATTTACTATAAGTTGAATTTGTGTGTATTTTGTAGTATACTTCCCTGATGCACACACCTGAAATGAGGCCACGAATTCGAACCATAGGAATTGCTGCTGGAGGCGCAATGGGAGGCGCGATTTTGACATATGGGGCTATGGTTTCAAATGGGTATGAAAGGCAGACTGCGGTCTCTCCAATTGAATTCAAAATGGGATACAGCACCCCTGAAAACCTGCAAGAACTTGAAGCTAATCTTGTGACTCTGCGTACAACGTTAAAACCTGAATTTAGAACCCAGGTTGGGGAGGATATAGCACTCAACTGCAATGGCTTCGTTATGAGGAATGCCAAAGGAAGTCCATTTTTTGTTTCATCTGAACATTGCCTTCCAACTGTTATCCAAAAATCTGACGGAACACAGCTTTCCGCATTCTCTCAAAGCGGCAAGAGTATCCTACATGCAGAAGCAAAAGACCGAAATGGAGCTATATATGGAATTAATGATGCAGCATACTTAAGTACAGAATGGTCAATTGCTAACGATCTTACTATTTTAAGTCCTCAAACGCCTAATCATATCAATCAGGAAGGGTTCAAGGCTTCAGACAAGAAATTAAAAGCTGGCGATCAGCTGTCTTTACTCCGACTTGAAAACTCTGAGCTTAAAGTCGTACCTCTTCATGTTTTATCTGTAAACACACAAGGTGTCATTACACTTATTGCACTTGAGAATCCTGACAGCTCTTGCGTAAAAGGAGCAAGCGGGTCACCTATCGTAGAATCTCAAGGAAAACTAGCAGGAATTTTAAGTTCGGGAACTGAGTCTATGACTATTGATACAGGATATGCCATAGAACACAGGCTTGGGTTGGATTTTGTAGGAAAAACAGTACGGGAGTGTTATGCTGCAAGCTCACAGGGCATTGTTAATCTTCTTAACACGCGCTAAACTCCTACCACGAAATTAACAATTTTTCCAGGCACATAAATCGTTTTTCTTACAGTAAGTGATAAAAGATAACCTTCTACGACTTTTCGTGCTTGAGCTTCTATTTTTTGCTGATCTTGAATTTCTGAATTCGCAATTGTCATCTCGCCTCTTTTTTTTCCATTTATCTGAACAACAATAACTGCTTCATCCAGTACAAGATGTTGTGGATCAAACTCTGGCCAGGAAGACATATGAATTGAGCCTGTATTTCCCAGCTGCTGCCACAACTCTTCGGTCATAAACGGCGCAAAAGGAGCCAGTAATTTAAGGTAGACTTGTACCTCTGCTTGAGACACAGCATCCTTGCGTTTTGATAAGTCATTGTACCATTCCATAAGTGAGGCAATAGCCGTATTGTATTTAAAACTCTCTACATCTTGCGTCACTTTCTTGATTGTTTTGTGCATCACAGGAAGATTAACGGGCACAATTTCATCAATAAGCTTATTTTCAGTAAACAATGTCCAAACACGCTTAATAAATCTATTCATCCCCTCAATTCCTGAATCCCTAAAGTCACCTCCATCAGAGAAAGGACCCAGAAACATTAAGTATGATCGAAGCGTATCAGCCCCGTACTTAGCTATATACTCATCCGGAACTACAACGTTTCCCTTACTCTTACTCATCTTCACGCCATCTTTAATGATAAGTCCATGAGCAAAAAATGAAGCAAATGGTTCCTCGAAACTGATCAATTTCAAATCGTACAGTACCATCGAGATAAATCGACTATATAAAAGGTGTAGCACTGAGTGCTCTGCTCCGCCAATATACTTTGCAACCGGCAACCATCTTTTTTCAATCGTTTTATCCCAAGGAGTGAAATTTTCCTGATCTATATCGATACTTTTGGATATATTTTCCTTTCTGTCACTTCCTGTAATAAGGGGGTCAGAAATATAGCCCAAAAAGTACCACGCTGAATCCAAAAACGTATCAGAAACATCAGTTTCGCGCTTAGCCTCAGCTCCACAGCCTGGACATTTTGTCTTATAAAACTCTGGATGACTTGCAAGCGGAGATTCACCTGTTCCCATAGGTTTCCAGTCGGCAACATCAGGAAGCAAAACAGGAAGTGATTTCATATCCACACAGTACCATCCTGGCATATCTATGCGTT
>CAYRYY010000102.1:254-4808 GCA_964428715.1 uncultured Gammaproteobacteria bacterium | reverse complement strand
AATTTTGATGAGATAACATCTTACAAAACGCTTGCTGAAAGACTAGGCATTATTGATGGAGGCTGGAATGTATGCTCCAACAAGTTATTTTATTTGGCGGTTCCGCCTTCTTACTACAAAAACATCTCTGAACATTTAGCTTCCAGCGGATTGACAATTCCTTGCGGACCTGATGAGGGTTGGACACGCGTTATTGTAGAAAAACCATTTGGAAAAAATCTAACAAGCGCTGAAGACTTAGACCTACTTTTATCTAGACTATTTAAAGAAGAACAAATTTATAGAATTGACCACTATTTGGCAAAAGAAATGCTTCAGAATATATTGGCGTTTAGATTTGGGAATAATTTGTTTGAAGATATCTGGAACAATAAGCATATTGAACGCATTGATATAAGAACCAGAGAATCAATTGGAGCTGAGGGACGTGGAAATTTTTATGACGGGATTGGAGCACTGCGTGACGTAGGACAAAATCATTTACTGCAAATGTTGTCTCTTGTCACTATGGAAAATCCACTAGTTTTAGATTCAAGTCACGTTAGACAAAAACGTGCAGAATTACTAAGTTCTCTTGAAAAACTATCTGCTGCTGAAATTAAAATACAAACGTATAGAGCTCAATACAAAGGGTATAAAAACATAGAAGGGGTCACTCCTAATTCTGAAACTGAAACATATTTTAAAGTTATAACCAAGCTCAATAACAGCAGGTGGAAAGGGGTAAACATAACACTAGAGGCGGGGAAAAAACTTCCTCTTAAAAAAGAGATTGTGGTAACGTTTAAACACGATACGCCTTGTGTGTGCCCAACTGACACTCCTCACTTGAAAAACAGAATTATTTTTTCTCTAGAGCCCAAGGAAGGAATTACCATTGAATTTTGGTCTAAAAAACCAGGGCTTGAGTATAAATTTACAAAAAGAAAGTTAAATTTTGTAAATAGGCGTGTTAATGAAAGACGGCAGTATGTAGAAGAATATGAAAAACTGTTACTTGACTGTATTTCAGGAAACCAAATTTTGTTTTTATCAACTCCAGAAATCACGGCCACATGGAAATATATAGATCCTATTATTGACGCCTGGAAGGAAAACAAAGTACCACTGGACACATATAGTCCTGGCTCCAGACATGCAATCATTGCATCAAGCAAAATTGGAAATCCACAGCAAAATTTGCAAACTACCCTACCAAAAGAAATAGGAATTATTGGACTTGGTAAAATGGGTGCAAATATTGCCCGCAGACTAACCAAAAAGGGTTGGCGTGTGGTTGGCTACAACAGAACCGCAGCTGACACACAATTGCTGGAAAAGGAAGGAATTGTTGGCGCATATTCCATAGAAGAACTTGTCTCAAAACTGCACAAAACACGCATTATCCTTTTTATGCTGCCTACTGGAAAGCCAACTGACGACATGCTGGACACAGTCCTTCCCTTACTATCAAAAAAAGATATTGTTATAGAAGGTGCTAACTCATTTTACAAAGACACACAGAAACGGGCAGTGCGTGCTGAAAAACACAGCATACAATTTATAGATATGGGCATTTCCGGAGGTCCAGGAGGGGCACTGAATGGCGCCTGTCTTATGATAGGCGGAAACAAAAAACTATTTGAATACTTAAAACCATTATTTGTAGACATGGCTAAAACTGACGCATTAGAACACTTTGAAGGAGTAGGAGCTGGACACTTTGTAAAAATGGTGCACAACGGAATAGAATACGGCATGATGCAGTCAATTGCTGAAGGGTTTCAGATTATGAAAAAGTCTCCATACAAACTAGACCTGTTGAATGTGGCCAAAATTTATAACAATGGAAGTGTAGTCGAATCCAGACTTACAAAATGGCTGGAACAATCTTTTGAGAAATATGGAACAGATTTAAAAGATTTGTCAGGAAGTGTAGGATTTAATGGAGAAGGCGAATGGACAGCAACTGTTGGCGAACAGATGAAACTGGACGTAAGAAGTATCAGGGATGCTGTAGAATTTAGAAAAGAGTCTCACAAAAAACCCTCTTTTGCAGGAAAAGTATTAACTGCTATGAGAAACGCATTTGGCGGACACTCTATTGAGCGTGGCAAGATGACCTAAGATGAAACAGGATGACGCTCTACTCTTTTTAAAACTAGGAGGAGGATTCTTCTTAAATCTGTCAGCTGGCTTTTTTGCAGCAATTTATGTCGCCCCTACATTACTTGAAAAGTTTAATTCACTTATGACTTGTGCTATTTGCTTTGGGGTTGCATATTACATGGAACGCGCATTAAATAGCTTTAAAAAGTAGACAGAAAACGCAAAGTTTGCTATTATGAGTATATGAATATAGGAGAAATATTAAGTCAAGCACAAATTGCAACAGGAGTACTTGCTATAGCTGCAGTAATTCTAACTACCGCTCTACTCAAAACTTCCAAAAAAGCTCATAAACATAGGTAGATTATTTAATTCTGTCAAGAACTCCCCGCTTTTTAACAATGTTTTTGTAGTCCCACTGAATATCTTTTGACTTTTTAAGCCATCTTTCTACATCTTTTGTGTCTATCTGATCTGCATTTGTGTAAGTAATAGACGCATCTTTAAATTTACCGCTTCCAGGTAGTAAATCTTTTTCCTGAAAATCTACCCCACTCCAAAACATAAGTCTCACACCGTTCTTTAATTTACTGTAGCCCACAATAGGATTTCCATCCAAAAACCACACGGGATGCGCATGCCAAATTTTACTCTGATCATTTGGAAGAATTTTTCCTATCTCGGATGCGAGCAACTCGCAAATTTCACGATCAGCTGCTGCCTGTTTATTATTGTAATCTTCTATATCTTTATTCATATTGTTTATTTTCGATTTGACTACTTAACTTCTTCAAATTTAGCGTTTTTGTAAAATGATGGGTCTGACTCAAGAATCAGCTCTTGAGGATTTTTAACTTTATCAACATTTATTATACCTTCTAAATGATCTATTTCATGGAGAAAAACCCTATTCATAATTTTACCGGAATCTGTGTCATCCTTGGTGCTCCAATGTTGCAGATCACCACGCTCATCATAATAATCAAATTCTACCCAAGAAGGACGGACTGTGGGAACAATAATTGGATTTGCACTCATACAAATTTCAGGATATGAAAGTAGATTTGGAGATGATTTTGTTATGATCGGATTAATGATAACTAGTAATTTTTCAGATGTATAAGTAACACAAAACCTTTCAGGAATTCCTACCTGGACTGCCGAAATTCCGCGCCCATAACCAGTAATTTCTCTATATTTCAGTAAGCAATCTTTCAAGTACTGTACTTTTTCCTGAAACTCAGAGGTGATTATAATCTCTGGTAAAACTTGTCTTGATGGTTTTCTTAAATCTTCTGACTCTCCTATTTGATGAATAAATTCAGACACTTCTGCTGCTTTTTGAAATACGGTTTTTTTATAATCTGCAAATGGGGGCAATGTAGGCTTCCAACTCATATGTGCATTATATCAAGATTTATAAATCTAAACTCATGGAAATAGAATCTTTTGTTACAAATCCGCATTTTTCATAAAATGAAGTAAGCTCTTCCTCTGCACTTATAGGAATGAACACTGCACCTGCGTCCTTCAGCCTCTTTGCAACTTCCGAAACAAGCTCCTTCCCTACTCCGTGTTTACGATAATCCTTATCCACTACCACCTTTTGCAAATACCCTCTTCTCCCATCATATGACCCCAAAGCAGTTCCTATTATTTTTCCGTCATCCTCTATCAATACGCTTAAATCTGAATTTTTCTCAAGAAAAAGAGAAAAATGGTCCCTACTGTCCATTTCGCTTACAAAATAATGCTCTTTCCAGAACAGTATTAACCTTTCGTAATCGTCTATTTTTACTGTTCGAGTATTCATAAAATTAGCTGGTTGGCTCCATAAGTTTCCAATTGTTGGAAACATACGGCTCGGAGCAGAGGCTGCGATTAAAGCAGCAAGGGCGCCTCATTCCCTTATTAAGCTTATCAATCATTACTTCTAAATGTTTTTGCCTTGTCTTAGGAGTTTTTACAGCTCGTACCCAACGCACCCAATCCCAACGAGCTAGAGGACTTATATCATCAAAAAGCGCTTTTGCTTTTGGATTACTGTTTAATACGTTTTTGATGTCATCAGGCAATTCAGGGTCTATCCACTCTTCCGTTGGCTCAATGATTACTTTTACGCTGTCTCCTGAGGCAACACCAGCCTTTACAAGCAGTTTTTCATCCGGCCTAAACCAATGGCTTGGCTTGCGATCGAACAAATATTTACCGTCAGGCTCCAGCAAAGTCTTAAAAGGCACATCATTTAAAGTTCCTTTAACCATAATTATCCCTCGTGATGGGAGTTGAGCAGATGCATCTTCTGGTAGATACAAAATAATCCAATCCTTTATTTTAATAAGCTTTGTTTCAAAAGAAATTTTTGCCATGAGAATATTATATCAAACTTGAGGAGTGGGAAATCGTGAACTGACGCTTAAGGAATTAGAATCTGTAAAAGTTTATATGTAGCAATGCATTTTTGAT
>CAYRYY010000102.1:0-244 GCA_964428715.1 uncultured Gammaproteobacteria bacterium | reverse complement strand
ATGAATGAAATCAAATTAAAAGTAGAGAATATAGAGCTGAAAACATTTTCCCTTGATGAAGTAAATACTTTATATCAATTAATAGACAAAAATAGAGCTCTGATTGGTGAATGGCTCATCTGGGTTGATAAAACAAATTCCGTAGAAGATGTAAAAAAATTAATAGAAGAATATAGCAGGAGAAAAGAAAAAGGTGAAGGGATGAATTTTGGTATATGGTATCAGACCAAGCTAATTGGTTATA
>CAYRYY010000101.1:0-4847 GCA_964428715.1 uncultured Gammaproteobacteria bacterium | reverse complement strand
CCATCCCAACAGCCTCACTTGCGCCTACAGTATTTGTAGCACCTACTGCAGTTATTGTTAATGAAACACTCCCGCCAACTGGTGGAGTGCTGGAAACAGCAGGAATTGTAGTTGGAGTAGTTGCCGCGCTAGCTGTAGGAGCATTTTTCTTTATGTTTTAACCTTATGACAGATCAAGTATCACCAATAAACCAAGAACCAATACAAGCAGTGTCTGAGCCTACACGAGCACAGAGGTTAAAAGAATTTGTAAAGGCAAAAAAAGTATTGATCGGAATAGTTTGCGCAATTGTTGTAATCCTCATTGTGGTGGTTGTCTTGTTGGTTGTTTCTGGAGGAACTAATATTATAAATTTGCCGGGGATTAATAGGAATGGGAGTGGCGGAAATAAAAGTGGTTCACTAAACCAATCTGAATATAAAGAGAAGGTTAATCTAGCTGCCCAAGAGGTTTTATTTGTGGATGCATTAAAACGTCCGGATGGGTTTTACAATTATGTATATGACTATGATGCTCAGTGCGTAGAGGAAAATGGTGCTAAGACTTGTCCATTTGGAGGAGTGGATATGTTTGAGACTACGAATACATGGGCGGCTCTAGCCAACTTTGCAGCATATGAGATAAGTGGAGATCAAAAGTATTTGAATCAATCTGTCGCTGATTTACAAAAACTTAATGAGTATTGCGCAAAAGACAGAGAGCAGTGTCTTTGGGTTTTGGTTCAGCCATCCCTTATTTATGGAGAAACCAAAAACCCGGAAATTTTGGCTTTCTTGCGCGCTCAGGCTCCAGTCCTAAAATCATCACCTTTATCTCAAAACAACTTAATGTTAGCCGCAATTCAAGTGCGCTCCATGTTTATGATTGGGGAGCTGCTAAATGATGCAAGCCTTATCTCTTTAGGTCAAACCAAGCTTCCTGAGCTTTCACAAAGGCTCATACGTGAGCCTAATTTATATACTGAACCTAATCCTCTTCCTCAGGACGAGAAAATTTTCGGTCAGTATACCTGTTGGGTTGCTTTGGCCAATTTATATAATCCAGACGCTAATTTTGCTGACATACAAGCATTTTTAGATAATGGTCAGATTACCGAAAATTTTGAATATTTTAATAATCCTATTGACATCCAGCCATGCATAGAGGCATACTTTGTACTGTCGGAAAAGACTGGCAACACAGCTTTAAAAGACTATGCAGTTAGTCTGCAAGTTTTGGCAAATAATGCATTTTTTGATGGACGCGGTGATATGAAAAAAGTATATGGAAACGGAGGATATCTAATTAATAAAGTTGGAAATGATCCTCAGCGCCCTGGTCTTATGGTGTTAACCGATGCTGCATACGCGGCGTATTTGCAAAGTCTTGAGATAAAATGAAAAGATTATTTATTGTATTAGTTTTTGTTCTGGGAATTTTTGCTTTTGTGCAGCGGGCAGATGTTGCGTATGCACAACTCAATCAATGTACTAGTGCAAATATAAATCCAAGCTATAAATGTGATCCAGGCGAGGTATTTGATAAATGCGTAAAAGTGGCAAGTTGTCTTCATCACGATAACTGTAGCAATACTGCTACATATCCAGTGTATTCATGTACATGCAAGCCTGCTCCTCCTACAGAAACGCCACCACCACCTACCCAGCCACCACCACCTCCACCTGTATGCAATGGTGCATGTACTCCAAATACACAGTGTCCGCTAGAATGCCCTATCTGTGTGACCAGCGGTGGGAAGTTTTCTGGTCAAGGAACTTGTCAATCAGCTCCAACTTCTACTCCTAGGCCTACTTCTACTCCTAAGCCATCTAACACGCCAACCCCAACCAATCCACCTGGTGTATGCAATGAAACATGCGAAGATTCATCAGATTGCGCACTAGGAGGGGATGGTTGTACTGCCTGTGTTCCTAACGGAAATGGAGGTAAAACGTGCCAAGTTCCTCCATCAGTTACGCCAACTCCCAAAATACCAGCATGTAATACGCCATGTGAGAATCCTTCTGCGTGTTTAGGCGCACAAGACGGCTGTACCTATTGTAATCCTGTGACTGATACCTGTCAGGCTGCTCCTACCAACACACCTGTCCCTACATCCTCTCCTGCACCTTCGTCCACTCCTAGGCCAACATCTAGTCCAGTGCCTACCAAAAGGCCGCCAACTCCTACGCCTGATTTTGACAATTCAATGTGTAAATGTGATGGAATGAGCGTAACAGCTCTTTCATCTGGCAGACCATTTACAGTTACTGCAAAAGGGAAAGTAGTTGGTACTGATACTACAAAGGCAGTTCTAACAGGATTTGTATATAGACTTTTTGAAGGAAACACGCGTTACAGAAACGGCTCAAATACCTGCATCAGTTACAAGTTCCTCGCCAACACTGGTTAACTACACGGGTAAATGGAATTACACTATGCCAAGTAGTGTAAAAAAGGGAGTAGAGTACAGAATCCAAGCAGTTATTAAATGCAAACCAAAAGCAACAGCCATGGGTGGAGTGAGTGCTGTTATGGGAGAGTCAACCAGTAGTAACACATTCTTTGCAGGTATTTCGTCCTTTGTGAAAGATCTTGTGTACAGAATCCAATCGCTTCCTATGCGCTCTTCACAAATTGCCTCAGAAGACACATTGCAGCTGCAAACATTTAATCCAATGCAAATTACTGAAAGTACATGCTCCTTTATCAAATTCAAAGTTAAGTAATATATCACTCTCCAGTTTTACTTTCAGGCTTAAAATTAGTACAATATACACGTGTAGTTAGCATTATGGTGGATGTAGCTCAGTGGTAGAGCGCTTGCTTGTGGAGCAAGAAGTCGCGGGTTCGAACCCCGTCTTCCACCCACTCGACTCGCTTTGCTCGCTCGTGGTCTACGACCCGAATATCGAGGAGAGTGTCCTGAGTAGCGAAGCGTATCGAAGGACTATATTTACTCACTTCGTTCGCTCATGGCTTTCAGCCTCAGAGTCGAATGTCCTGAGCTTGTCGAAGGACTATGTCATTCTTCGTTTATATTCTTCGAAATTCTTCTAACACATATTATATCGGTCAAACCAATAATCTTAACGCTCGTGTTAAGCAGCATGTATTGAAAGATTGGAAATCAGCAAAGTTCACAAAAGATAATGATGATTTTAAGTTGGTTTATAGTGAAGAATATAAAACTCGGATCGAAGCAATGCATCGAGAATCTCAGCTAAAAGGTTGGTCAAGAGCAAAAAAAGAAGCTTTAATTAAAGGTAATATAGAAGAACTAAAAGCATTAAGCAAAAGAAAAATTTAAACTATTTCATCCAAAGACTACATTCGAGCCTCTGATATAATATCTGTATGGTAACTTTTTATTTTGTAAGACATGGATTAAAAGAAGCAGTTCCTTTTGACCCCTCATTAACAACAATTGGGTTAGAACAAGCAAAAGCTGCCGCAGAATTGCTAAAGAATATATTCTTTTCTATGTTAAGCAATAATAAAAATAGTCATAAATAAATGGCTTAGCCCTTTTTATTAGATAGTTCTTCATCTACCTCGCTGGCAATTTTTTGCAAAACATTAAGTGCATTTTCAAAAACTTCAAAATAAATAGCCATCGGATTTACATCTGGATACCTAATTCCTCCGTCATTAGTAAGTTGTTCCCCTAATTTATTTGTTAGAAACACTAGATCCTGATTTAAAAATTTGTCATCTTTAAAATTGCAACACATTTCTCTTAATTTCTTTAGGTTATGACCAATATCTCGTCCCCTTAACTTTTCGGCAGTTATTCCTTTGTGTATTAAATATCCCTTCATAAATAACTCGGAAGCAACAGCGGTTATATATGGGGTTGTATTTATTGCATTAAATAAATGTCCATACTCTGAAATTGGTGTCCCATCTTTTATTTTGCTGAATTCTTGAATTATAAAGTGAGTAGTAGATGAAAAGTGCCATGCCTTCATATGCCAGAACCGAGGGTCCTTTAGCCTAGACTTCTCTTCCCAAATAGGCACATATACTGATTTAATATGTTTCATTATTTATTTCTTAAACTCACCGGCGAGTATCGCATTAAACATATCCTTCCAATTATCGGGAACATTTTCAATATAGTTGGGCATCAATGAGACTGCATGACCCTCAGATTTAGGAGCCTTCCAAACATAAGCTAAATTTTTGCCTATATCAGGTGTGAAGCCGTAGTGGTCAATGTCAATTTCAGTGGGGTCGTTTACCCCTCCCCACCTGAGAACGTCACGACCCGCAATATATATCTGTGAATTAGTTGGAATTTTAAATGCCGGGGTTGTGGCTAGAGAGCCATAATTACTTCTGTATGGATTAAATACTGCCGACCCGACTGTTAATAAGTAATCATGTGGAAAATTAATAAAATTAGTTGTAAATATATCTTCTGTTTCGTACACTTGCCAATCTGTGAGCCCTGGAGGAATTTTAATAAAATCTAAGGGTACTGTACCTAAAACCTTTGCTTTTTGCATTTTTTGAATTATACCATGAGGTAAGCAAAGAAGTTTCTATAATTAAGAAGCTCTTGCTGTGTTAAACTGCTTTAATAAGTCCGAACATCGTTCGGGAGGCTACCCCAAATTTCTAGTCTCAAGTTGTATTATAAGACTCTAATTTCCCAGTCCTGCTTTAATAAGGCATAGAAGTGATTATCTACAAGCGTTCCACCTCTTATTAATTCAGATTCTCTGAATACTCCCTCTTTTGTAAAACCCAATCGTTCAGGTATGGCTCTACTTTTGCTATTACCTTCTGCGCAACTTATTTCAATCCTGTGGAGATTTAGTTGATTAAAGCCATAATCTATTAGAGTCTCGCAGGATTTAGT
>CAYRYY010000100.1:4551-4872 GCA_964428715.1 uncultured Gammaproteobacteria bacterium | reverse complement strand
TTATATATATCTATCATTTAATCAAGGCTAAATAGCCTCAGTCAATTTTTCTTACATTTTGTATACTATTGCATACGATTGTATATTATTGTATACTCACAGAAACCATTATGGATCAATTATTTAACGTCAGACAAGCAGCTTATATATTAAAAGTTCACCCTTTAACTCTTAGAAGATACATAAAAGAAGGGAAGTTAATAGCTGTAAAGGCAGGCGGAAACATACGCATAAAAGAATCTGATCTTTTTGCATTTCAAAGACAGTTTGTACCAGGAGAAAGCACCTCAACTACTCCATTTATTAGAAAAAAAGTAATAG
>CAYRYY010000100.1:4216-4541 GCA_964428715.1 uncultured Gammaproteobacteria bacterium | reverse complement strand
ATCCGTTTTTGCGCATGGATGGACGAGCTGCAACAGTTGACCTTTAACTATGAGTACACAAAGCAAACGAGTTTACATAACACCTAGCGTTTTCTACGCATTTATTGACCGTGCTCATCCCAAACACGGGCAGGCAAGTGCATATTTTAGATACTTTGCGCAAAACAACTACGCACTCTTTGCAAGTATAGTTGATATTACGGAAGTCTATAATGACTTATACAAGCGCATGAGTCCTTCAGTTGGAAAAGACTTTTTAAGAGTACTTTTTTTATCAGATATTAACATTCTCTACCCTGAAGAAAATGAGGTAAAACTGGCTCTT
>CAYRYY010000100.1:0-4151 GCA_964428715.1 uncultured Gammaproteobacteria bacterium | reverse complement strand
GCATCATTTGAATTTATGCACTCACTTTTTGGAATTGACACGTTTTATCTCCCAATTTAGTATATATCAATCTATTAATTAGTGTATCAATCTATTAATTAATAGCCTATTTTTAGAAGTTACCTGATGCAATCAGCGTTAACGTATCTGTGTAATCGGTTGACGCAGGCGTTGTGTTTTCTGGTTTTGCTTTTACTAAGACTGATGCTCGTCCGCTCACTACCGGTGCGTTAGAAGATGACAATAGTTCTCTAATTGTTGTGTCCACTACTCCAACATTATCTGACGTAACATTATAAGGAGACACAAATGATAAGTTGGTTGCGGTATTTTCCCGAATACCAAACCCTTCAGCACTGGATGCTAGATCTGCAGTAACTGAATCAATTGTATAATTAACAGCAGAGCTTCTCAAACCGTCATTTAGACCATATACAAACACCATCCCACCATTCTGAGCGTTTGTCTCAAAATCTACCCAAATTTTGTCATTTGCAGTGGTTACACTCCCCACGGCAAGTGTTCCCATGGATACAATATATGGCGGAGATGATTCTGAGTCTGTAGGGGACACATCTATATCAAATGACAAATATGGAGACTCAGTAGCAGAAGTTGCCTCTGGCCCCAAAGGTGTTTCAGTATAGTTTCCCTGGCGCGCCTTCACCTTTACTTTATACGTTGTAGATTCCGCAAGACCTATGATGTTGCTTCCCGATCCTCCACCCCATGCGGCATATGTCTGGAAGTCTTCAGGACCAAGTGTAGGGCCTACTGTTCCATCATCCTGAACCCACTCTGTAGTTACCCAGTTGTCGTCCGTTATAGCTATAGCAAATGTGGAATCAGTTGGGTTATTAGAAGTATCTAGAACTATAAGAAGTGAATTATATGAATCATCCGGATTGGAAAGCGTTGGAGCATTTGGGACATTTGCCATTTGCATGTATAAAAGTCCTGACTGAGCCTTGTAATTTGTAGAAGATTGATTTCCTGACGTTTCACCCAAAATTCCTTCCAGCGAATAATTTGTAGAAGATATACTGTCCCCTCCCGCTCCAAATCCATACGCGTCCAGCCTGTAATTTGTGGATGATGGCAATACAAGAAGAGGCAAAACAAGACAACTTAGAACAAATGGACGTAAAAATTCTCTCATATATTTATTATACATATTAGTTAAATACTATACTTTTTAACATTGTGTCAAATTCTTTGTCCAAGTTCTCCAGGGTGCTGGCAGTAAGCGTAATGACTAGATATGTATCTTGATCAAAACTAAATGCTGACATTTGGTACCCCTGTGTTGTGTTTTTAAACAAGAGATGTGTCCGTCCATTTATAGTTTTTTCAGACTCAGTGTATTCTTTGCTTTGTCTTCTAAATGAAACTCCTTCCATTTGCTCAAACGTTCCTACTCGCCCCTCTTTTTCATATGCAGTAATACTTCCGCGAGGAGTTTCCAAACTAAAATATTCAGCACACGCTCCCTCTGTACGTATAAATGCTACCTTAAAAGGCATAGTAAAAGAAAAACACGTACCTACTTCAACTACTTTGCCTTTTAAACTTTCCTTATCTTTCTCAAGCAATCCCGCCACATTTGCGTTATTCAGCGTTTTTTGAGACTTAATAAATTCTTTGGATCTTTCTGAAATGCCTTGATTTATTTTCTTACCATAGAGGTGTTCAAACAAAAAAATACCGCAAAACAGTAAAACTATTACAAGTAGCAATCCCAAAACAAGCTTTTTAATCATGAGTCTTTTTCTTCTTGAGTCTTTTCAAAATGAAGATGATTGCAACACCGCTTATAATTAAGCCTCCAAAAAACCAAAGATTTACATAAAGATAGGATTCATTATAGGTAATTGATGTCTTACCCAAAGAATCACGAGCCTGAAGCTTTAACGTGTTAAGGGACAACGGGAGCTCAAACGCAACACTTCTGAAATATACAGGGACTCTCCTTATGGACTGAGGGAATACACGCACAGATGACTCATTTATAATTCCTTTATAAATTTTTCGCCCAAATATGTCATATACATCAGCAGTACCATATGGAATAAGATACGTGTTTCCATCATTCTGGAGAGTAACAAATGCTGTTGATGGACTAAACACAGACACAAACGAGCTTGGAAATGAAAGATTTTTAAATGAAAGGTTATATCTCTCCCCTCCTATTTTTGTAATATAAATAAGACCTGAAATTGCAGGTGCCACAGAAGGCTTATCTGCTTCCAGTATTGCTTCACGCGCAACAACTGCAGCATAATGACTTCCCGGTGTTAAATCTTGCCTGTTTTGAATTGTAACCCTCACCTCTTCTTTTTCTCCCGGCTCAATTGTTATATAGGGATTTTCAAACTGCAAAAAAGAAGACAACGCATATGAATAATTATCAGCATCTTTTCCTAAAAATCCTATGGTCCCTAAATCATCCTTCTGCTGAAAATCTATACTGAAAAGATCCAGGGATAGAGATTTTTGAGTATTATTTGTTAAAAAAAATGAAACTTGAGCTTCTTCCTGAGATTTTTCAAGAGTTACGTCTATATAAGCAGGTGACAGTTGCAGGGTGTTTTTACTTTGAGCATATGAGGTATGCGCAAAGGAAAATACAAATACCACAACAACGCAGAAACTTAGGCAGATTCTCTTCATTATTTTCTTAATATCTTTTTAAATAAACCCTTAATGACTATAATAATTCCAATTACTGCAAGTAAGACAACCAACCCTACTCCGCCAACTATTTTCCAGGGAATAATCCAAAATGAAACTGTTGCCTCCATGGGAATATCACGCTCTCCATTGTCATATACAACTAATGCATGAGCAGTGTATCTTCCAAATCTAAACTTATTTGCGGACGCGAAATCATAGACTGTTTCATACTCATTTTCCCCTTTGCTTGTTTTAATCGGTACTCCATCTACAGTTTTAATTTTTCGTGTTATAAAACCATCGTTCCATGAGTTTGTCAAAACACGCTCTCCTCCAGGTAAAACATTTCCGCGCCCTTCGTTTACCGGAATTACCGCAACATCTTTATTCCACATAGAATCAATAAATATATCTCCTACTGGAACTACATGAATATTGCCCGAATTTTTAAATGATAAGTTAAAAACGGCTGGTAAGTGTTCATAAAACAATTTATCTGTGGAAAAATCTACTAATTGCAACTCTCTTTTTGCGTTTGGTGATTTAACGTCCAGCAAAACAGGAAGGGCAATTGACCCTTCAATGCTTGCTTCCTTTTTTACTGCATCATCAGTTATTCTTGATACAACTAGCGCATAATAATAACCTAGCGCCGCATCATCAGGCGGAGTTATGGTAAATGAAATAGTTTTGTTTTGGGAAGGCTGCATTATAAAATCCTCATCTGAAACTGAAAGCCATGATGCATAATCATCTCCATCTTCCAAGTCCGCAATAACCGGTCTGCCATTTTCTGACGAGGTAAATTTGGCAAGGGTTATTTGTAAATGTTCAGCAAATGTATTATTGTTTCTGAGTCTAAATTCAGATGAAACTTCTTCCCCAGGCAGTGTTAAAACAGTTATGTACGTGGGTGATAAAGAAAGATTTATTCCGGCAGGAGGAACACTGGTGGGAGCAATTACGCTAGATGCCTTGGGCGTAACAGTTTGTGCTTGCACAAAAGGTGCTTGTGAAAAAAGAATCAAACAAGTACTGAACGCTATTACTATATTTTTTTTTCTCATAGATATCTTCATAATATCCCCATTTTAACAAAAAATCCCGCCTAAAAGTGGGCAGGATTTAAAATTATTAAACCGATTACCTAGAAATTTCCGGCAGCAACAACATCCCATGTGTCAGTATAATCTGTAGCTGCTGGTTGAACTGCTGAGATTGCTGCAATTGCAGTAGGTGTAATCGTGTCTGAATCTGCTTGACCCGTAGAATACGCGACCTCTTCATACGCAATTGACAAAACTCCTCCAGATGTAGTGCCATTCCCATCAAATTCTGAAGTAGGCGCAAGGGATCCAGTACTTCCTCCACCTTGAGCCGTTGCAATATCTACAACATAACAATTAGCACCATTAGAACAAGTAACGACAGATCCTGTATTTGATGAGGAGATAGAACCACCTGTAGAGGCTGAGACC
>CAYRYY010000099.1:0-4916 GCA_964428715.1 uncultured Gammaproteobacteria bacterium | reverse complement strand
TCATCACAGGCAGCAGTGTCATGTTTTTGGGTACCTTTTTTGCAAATATTTTTAATTATGGTTTCAGTCTCATGTTGGGTAGGCTTCTGCCTGTTGCTGATTATGGACTCGTAGTTTCACTCGCTTCGTTAATAACAATATTTACGCTATTCCAAACCTCATTTGCGAATATTTTTGCGAAATTTAGCGCCCAGTACTATGCAAGTGGTGACAAGAAAAAGTTGGAGCTACTTATAAATGGTGGATTGCAAGCAGTTTCGATAGTTGCTGTTGTCGTTTTTGTACTAATGATGCTATCCTTTCCACTTTTGCAATCGTTTCTTAAAGTCGATAACGTATTTCTCCTGTTTCTAGTAGGAGCATTTATATTTATCTCAATATTGTACTCATTACCTAGTGGAATACTCCAAGGAGAGTTGAAATTCTTCTCACTTTCACTGCTTAACATTGTAAGCACCATCTCAAAGATATTGGTTGGAACAGGACTTGTATATATAGGATGGGGTGTATTCGGAGCGATGAGTGGATACTTGGTTTCGTCACTGGTTCCATTTCTTGGGGGAATTGTTTTACTATTTATCCATAACAGGATACGATTTACTTCTCGTGCAAATTTAGTACTTTTCGTTAACGAGTTTAAAGGTTACAGTTTCTTTTTCTTGCTTGCTTCACTCGGTATTGCAACATTCTCGAGCCTAGATGTAATTATAATGCGTAATATTTTTGATCCTGTTGCGTCTGGTCAGTATGCAGCACTTTCACTTATGGGCAAATCGATATTTTATATTACTGCTCCTATTTATTTCGTCTTTTTTCCACTTATTAGTAAGAAAAGAGAACTCAAAGAAAAGCTCACCCCTACGCTTGTATTGGCGGGTAGCATAATACTGTTAATCTCGCTTTCATTTTCATTATTTTATTTTCTTTTCCCACAGCTGGTTGTAAATGTGTTCTATCCTTCAAAAGAATATGCAAATCTTAGTCATCTTCTTGGATTGTATTCAATATTTGTGACAGTTTTTTCACTAGCATTTCTTCTTAATAATTTTTTATTATCAATTGGTAAGACCTCAATTTACAAGATTAATCTTGCCTGCGGAGCGCTACTAATAGTTTTATTCTATGTTTTTGGAAACAGCTTGTCGTCTGTTGTATGGATATTATTAGTAATGTCTCTTGTACTTTTTGCTTCACTTCTTTTATACTACTTCTATCATGGAAGGGATTAGCTCGCTTTCTTTAATAGTTCCGGCGTACCGACAAGAAAAGACTATCGTACGAGATATTAATAATCTCAATAAGATTCTTGATGATTTAGGAATCGACTATGAAATTTTGGTTGTGATTGATGGAATGCTAGATAAGACCTTCGAAAAAGTAAGCAAATTAAAATCCTCCAAAATTAAGATCTTTCAGTATGAAGAAAATCAAGGAAAAGGTTTTGCAGTAAAGCTTGGAATGTCAAAAGCAACTGGAGAGATTGCCGGCTTTATTGATGCAGGGATGGATATTGATCCAGCTGGTATTTTGATGCTCCTTAATCATATGCTCTGGTACGACGCAGATGTAATTGTGGGAAGTAAAATACACCCAGTTTCACAAGTTAATTATCCCTTTTACAGAAAAGTATTTTCATGGGGGTTTCGCACGTTTACGAAGCTATTATTTGGTTTTAGTGTGAGAGATACGCAAGTAGGAATTAAATTTTTTAAAAAAAGCGTGTATAAAGACGTCTTTCCAAGGCTTCTGGTGAAGCAATTTGCATTCGATGTAGAAATACTCGCACTTGCATATGCGCTAGGATATAAAAGAATTTATGAAGCTCCCATAAAGCTTAAGTTTAGAGGTGAAAGTTCAATTACGTCAGGAACCTTATGGAAAATTGTTGCTCTCATGTTGTGGGATACTTGTGCAGTTTTCTATAGAGTGAAAATAATTAAATATTACCGAGAAAGCAACAAAAAAAATTGGCTTACCCCTTCATGAATATATTAATTCTCAACTGGAGAGATCCAAAACACCCTTTGGCAGGAGGAGCAGAAATATCTTTGCTTTTTCACGCGAATTATTGGAAGAAAAAAGGCGCGAATATTACATGGTTCTCTTCAGAATTCAAAAACTCAAAGAAAACAGAAGTAATTGATGATATTACCTATATAAGAAGAGGCAGTCACTACACCTTCTTTCTAAAATTCTTTTTGTATTATATGACGCATCACACAGATTGTGATATTGTTGTTGATTCATTTCATTTTATTCCCTTTTTCAGCCCGTTATTTATGAGAAATAAAAGAACCGTTGCACTCATAAATGAAGTAGCAGGGAAAATATGGTTTAAGAATATTAATTATCTGTTAGCTCTTCTCGGGTTTTTCCTCGAACCTTTCTTTATACGCTTGTACAGAAAAAAACAATTTATCACTTGCTCTGAATCTACAAGCGATGATCTAGTGGGACTTGGTATCAAAAAGATTTTAATTAATGTAATTCACAATGGAATATTAAGAACAACAGCTCAGATTGATCCCAAAAAAAATAGCAAGCCGGTTTTAATTTTTCTAGGAAGAATTTCAAATGATAAAGGAATAGAGGACGCCATAAAGGCGGTGGCTATGCTAAAGGAGCAAAGTATTGATACACAACTTTGGATTGTGGGAAAAAAAGAATCTGAAAAATATAACGCGAAAATTGCTTTGCTTATAGAAAAAATGGGAGTAAAGGACAGGTGTAAAATATTTGGATTTGTCTCGGAGCAGGAAAAATTTAAATTGCTATCTAAGGCGTGGGTACTCGTTCACCCTTCAATAAAAGAAGGATGGGGCCTGAATGTTATAGAGGCTAATTCCGTTGGAACGCCAGCTGTTGGATACAATGTTGCAGGGCTTAAGGATTCAATTGTGAATGGCAAAACTGGGCTTCTCGTAAATTCAGACGTTATAAGTCTTGCAGATGGATTGAGAAGTATGATTAACGATAAAGAGAAGTATGATCACATTTCAAAAAGAGCAATAGAGTGGTCAAAAAATTTTACATGGGAAAAAGCAGGTGAGCAAAGTTTTGCTGTTATAAAAAAAGCATATGGGAGAAGTTAGAAGGGGATTTTATTCAATATTATTTAGCCTTATTCTTATTCTTGGATTTCTATTAAGAACACATAATCTCTACGTATGGCCGAGGCTTGGGGCTACATTTGATGAATATGCATGGACATGGCAGGGAATTAACCTCATTCAAAATGGTGTACCTACATCATGGTCGCCTCACGCGCTTTACACCAACTTTACGTTAATTAAGTATCAAGGAGCCTATTTTAGGTTGGTCACACCTTATCTAGAGCATCCGCCAATGTTTGGACTTGTGGCAGGCTCGTATGCCCTTTTGAATGATGTAACTGATATGCGAGATTTGGATATATGGGATATTAGGGGTCTTGCTGTTATTTTAGGTATGGTGAGTATTTTGTTAGTTTATTTACTAACTAACAAGCTATATGGAAGGAAAGCAGCTATTCTTGCGAGTTTTGTGTATTCAATTGTGCCGACTGTAGCTGTGGGTTCAAGGTTGGTACAGAATGAAAACTTTGTAATACCAATCTGGCTTGCTGCACTTTTCGTTACGGCTTTAAATATTGAGAAGAAAAAACTGTCACTTACACTTCTTGGTGGTCTTTTATGTGGAATGGCAATTCTCGCAAAACTTCCATTTATAGCTGTTGGATTATCAGTTGTTGGTATTTATCTATTACACAGGCAATATAAATACGTTATTATCACTGGGTTTTTGATTACTTTAGGTTTTTGCAGTTTTGTGGCTTACGGATTCTATTACGATAAAGAACTTTTTTTAAACCTACTACGTTTTCAGTCTGCGCGTTACGATCTTTTGTTTGATAGCTTTTTTTCAATTTTCAGAAGGCCACTGCTTGTCGACCGGAGCTATACCGATGGGTGGATATACTGGGGCTGGATTTCATTCTTTTTACTTTCACTAAAGGATTTCAAGAAGAACTCATTCATTATTATTGCAACACTAGCGTATTTGGCTGTTTATGTTGCTGGAATTCCAGATGAGCCGGGACATGGATGGTACAGATACCCCTTTTATCCATTCCTCTTGATAAGCATTGCTCTTTTCTTAAGGGAGTACTTTGTTAAAAATATATTACTGACTTTTTTCTTTCTACTTTTTGTTGGAAGCACATTGCTGCAGCTAACATTCTTTCAAGTTTTTGGTTTCTCATTCCTCGTTTTACGTATTGCAATTTTCGTGTGGGGAGCAACTCTTCTGCCTTTATTTTTTCCAAGTAAGAAAATGTTCTTAATATCTAAAATAACAAGTTATATCTTGCTAATCGTGTATTTTCTCTGTAGCATTTGGGCAATTTTAATTTATAATGAGCAATAGAATGCATGGTGATATAATTCCAGACAATAAGTTACCTACTATTTCCATATTGATAATAGCTTGGAATGTTGAAAGAACTCTTAAAAAAGTACTTGATTCGATTTACATTCAAAACTACCCGCACCAAAAAATCGAAATTTTACTCATTGATGGTAATTCAACAGATAGAACGCATGAGATTGCCAAGCAATCAAAAATACCTGTAAAGATTATCCAAAGCAAATTTCCAAAAGATCCAGAAGCCTGTCGGGGATATGGAATTCCTTTTGCTAAAAACGAAATTCTTGCATTCTTGGACGCTGATAATTTCATGCCGCATAAAAACTGGCTGCGGAAGATGATGGTGCCCTTGGTAAAACACGATGAATTGTATGGGGTACAGTCTTTGAGATACGCTTATAGAAAAAAGGACGCTTTGCTTAATAAATACTTTGCTCTCTTAGGTTCTGCTGACCCAGTTGGATTTTATCTTAAGAAAGATGATAGATTGTCCTATTTATATGATTTTAATG
>CAYRYY010000098.1:0-4969 GCA_964428715.1 uncultured Gammaproteobacteria bacterium | reverse complement strand
TCAGAAATTCCATCTCCTATTCCTAAGACTTCCTCCATGGAAATGTTAAGTGATTTTGCAACCTCTTTTGACGCACTTGCCTTAGATATACCCTTTGCTGAAATGATTGCGTACTCCCAAGGAACCGTTATGGGGTGATGTGAAAAAATAAGGTGTATGTCATTCATATAAGGCTCGATATTTTTAAGAAATATACTCTTTTCGTTCTCATTTTGAAGAGTTACCGTTCTTCAACAACCTCTAAGTCTCTACCTAAAATCCTTTTTCTTTTTTCAGTAATGTGGGCGTTGTGCGATTTATCAATAAATAATGTATTAACGGTATGTGCACTTATATGAAGCTTGTGAGCGCAACAAAATGAAATAATGTTTTTGGCAACTGTGTTATCCAGCACATGACGCGTGATAATTTTGTCCTGCATCGCGTCAAAAATAAGTGCTCCACCATCCCCAATATGAGGGTTTTCAAGCTTAAGATCTTTAATAATATGCTCAATTGCAAAGGACACTTTGGCCGTACACAGCACAACAGGAATCTTTTTATTTACACTCTGTAATGCTTGCGAAACCTTAATACTTGGAGTGGGAAAATTAAAACCATCTTTGTTTCCTATAATTACACCGTCCACGTCTGTCACAATTGCTTTAATCATACGTGTATTATAATCTTTTCTGGTAAGATATCACTATGGCTAATTTAGAAGTCGCAACACTTGCAGGCGGTTGTTTTTGGTGCACTGAGGCAGTATTCAAAAGACTCAAGGGAGTTGACTCTGTGGTTTCAGGGTACTGTGGTGGCATGCGAGAAAACCCATCATACGAGCAGGTAAGCAGTGAGGCAACCGGACACGCAGAGGCAATTCAGGTTGAGTTTGATCCAAGTATTATCTCTTATGAAAAGATTCTGCAGATATTCTTCCACTTCCATGATCCGACCACTCTCAATAGGCAAGGAAATGATATAGGGTCACAGTACAGATCTGTTATTTTCTATCACACTCCGCAGCAGGAAAGGACTGCTGAAAAAGTACTTCAAGAAGTGGGAGATGAAGGGAAATATCATGACCCAATCGTCACTGAAATTGTACCATTTGAGGCATTTTATGAAGCTGAAGAAGAACATCAGGATTATTATGACAATAATGCAAACCAGGGATACTGTGATTATGTGATAACTCCAAAAATCCAAAAACTGCTGAAAGAATACAAAAAAGATGTAAAAGAAGAATATGCTCTAGCGTCTAAATAACTTTCAATTCGTCTTTGCTTACATGCACTAAGTCATCATTGGACAGTTTAAGTATTTTAAACTGATCTTTATATTTCGCTTCAGATAAAGCAAACTCTGGATCAGGATTCTTTTCATCATAATGAGCAAGTATTACAAAATCCACCCAGTTCAGACCTCTGGTTGACGAGATATTTGATTCACTTATTTCATCAAAATATTCAACCGGCATAATGTCTGGACCTGTAATAATAGAGCCTGCGCTTGATCCTATGTATATCTTGCCCTCCTCTACTAACTCCTGAGCAATACCCAAAAATCCGCTTTTTTGTGCCTGCTCTAATAAATAAAATGTGTTTCCGCCTGCAACAAAGATAATATCTGCCTCAGTTAGTTCTGAGCGCAATTCCGCCTCCAGCTTATCTTTTCCGGCGATGGGAAACCCATCAGGATCAAGCGGCGCCTGAAGCCCTACCTCAAACACTTTAAATCCAGCAGACACGAGAGCATCCTTATCAGTATTAATCCATGGCCTGTATTTATACAAATCAGAAGCTGTAGGAATAAATGCAACCTTTAATTCCGAGGGCGGTTTGGGAAGTAGAGGCAATATTTTATTAAGTGAATAGGCTGTGAAAGAAGTCAAAAATAGATTCATAAACTCATTAAACATGATCTGTAAGACATTTGCAAAAGTATACCAGAACGTGTGTCTTGCGTAAACTTTATTTCCAGCTTCAAAAGGTATATAATTCCTGGATGGCAGTCAAAGAAAAAAAGAGAATCCTAATTCTTTACGATTTTCCAATCGCTGGCGGCGGATCAGGAGCCTATGTTAAGTTTTTGGCTCTTAGACTCTCTGAGTCACAGCAATACACCGTAGGTGTTGCTGCTCCTGAAAAAACACCTATAGACAAGTCAATTGCACACTACTATATAAAGCTTCCACAAATTCCAGTTTTTATTGGAAGACCTGGATTGGAATCTTCTAAAAAATACATTGATTTATCAGCGTTTGAAATAGAACAACTTTACGAGAAATATACAAAAGAACTTATACGAATCGTTGAAGAGTTTAGACCAGACATCATTCATGTACACCATATGATGGTTCATAGCTGGGCTGCACGATTTGTAAAGGCAATGTATGGCACAAAAATTATCATAACTTCCCACGGAAGCTGTCTTTTTGTACTAGGTGAAGACAAAAGATATATGCCACTCACCAAAGATGCACTATTCAGCGCAAACATGATTACCGCAGTTTCGGATGACACTAAAACCAGAATACTTAAAATGTTTGGAAAAGAACTCAATTCAAAGGTAAAAGTTATTCCAGGAGGTATTAGAAAAAGTAAATTTCCTGCAAGAAGGCACACGGAAACGCTTGATCGGATCAGAAAAAAATACAAGCTTAATGAACCATATTATGTTATGTTTGCGGGAAGACTTATAACCGAAAAGGGAGCCGATTATCTAGTAAAAGCTGCAAATAAAATTAACGGTCCAATTTTGATAGTTGGAGACGGACCGCAAAAAAAGACGCTTGAGCAGATGATTAAGAAAGATAATCTCAAAAACGTTACTATGCTGGGGTTTGTAGGACAGGATGATCTCATGAGTATGTATTATTTGGCATCAATCTTTGTGGCACCTGCTGTATGGGACGAGCCTATGGGATTTACAACACTTGAAGCAATGGCAGCAAGCGTACCAGTGGTAGCCTCTAGAAAAGTGACATTTGCCATAAAAGACGGAGTAAATGGCTTTTACGTCAAGCCGAGAAACTCTAATGATCTTGCTGAAAAGGTAAACATGCTCCTTGCAAACTACAAACTAAGACGAATGCTGGGAAAAAACGCACGTGATACTGTGTTTAAAAACTATACGTGGATTGAGATAACAAAACGATTTGACAAAATCTATAAATCTGTCCTCGAATAGTGTATAATAGTACTTTCTTGTTAATTTTGGAGGGGTGACATAAGGACCATGACCTAACGGTCAGAACCTTGAGCCCCCAGAAAGTTTTTGGAGGGGTGGCATAGAGGCCCATTGCACTTAAAGCGCAAGTTTTAAGTGTTCCGCTTAGCGGAACCGTATGTTCGAATCGTACCTCCTCCGCACTAATTTGACAATACAGCCTAAATACTGTATACTATAGGTCATGTCTGCAGAATTAGAACACCGCATTTCCCAAAACCGCAACCTTGTAGGACTATCTAATATGGGGCAAAATGGACAACCTCTTAGGTATGCGTATGATGCAATTCAACCACTCCTTGGCGGCCGCACTGATGTAATAGTGGACACCACAGCAAAAGCAACAAATGAAGCTAGAGACGCCCAGGCTGAACAGCTAAGAGTGGCATTCGGTGAACTAAACATAACAACACACGCTTTGCATAGAATGGATCAAGCATCCAGACAATCAGCCATAAGAGACGCACAAGGATTTTATATAGGAGGCGGAAACACTGGACTTTTAACCTCGTCAATTCATGCTGCAAGACATGAAAATGGAAAACTAGTTGATCCCACCTCTACAGCAAATGAAGTTTCAGTTGCTGACATGTACAGAGAAGCAGTTGCAAATGGTGTTCCCGTGATAGGACATAGTGCTGGAACTATGATGATGGCAGAAGACATAAGAACCTATGGTCTTGGAGATAATATTGCTTTCTTAAGACGCAGCAAAAAGGGTCTGCATGCTGATGTTACTGGCTTAGATCTCCTCTCTCAAGGATTTACTTATTTTCCTCATTTTAATGATAATAACGCTCTCTTCAATGAAATGCTGGAAGCCGATCCAACCCTACGCGTTCTTGCTGGAAGAAATGGGGCATATTTTGCAGTAAACGGAATGAGAATGACAATTGGAGGAGAAACTTCCGCAACTTTATTTCAAAATGCTCAAGAACCTAAAACATTTACACCTGGAACTGATGTTAGCTATCTTTTGAAACACTAAAGAGCGCAGGAATTATCAGATCTAACTCTTTATAGTTCTCTATATCACTCTCATTTATAGACTCGTAAACTTCCTCTTTTTTCTTTGTAAACTGCGAATAATAGAATGGATAGCTTCTAGCAAGCACTTCTCTCATCTTTACCGACCTTGTAGCTTTCATAACCTCATCCCAATTCATCTTTTCCCCATAAGTCACTATGTCCATTCCTGTCAGCGGCACCCGCTCTTTCCCCCATTTCATAAAAAGAAATGTAGGACGTGAAATTAATAAATTACCTACATTCAAATTTTCAACAATTGAAACTTCTTCTAACATCTTTGCTTGATCAAGTAAAGACATGTATGCTTTTTTAAGCGCTTCCAGATTTTTTACCTGCGCCACTCCCCCTCCTAAAAACAGACCATAATAAAATGCAAGAACAATAAATACCAAAGATGTGCTAGGTATAAGTTCGTTATTTAAAATTGCCTTATTAACTTCTTCTGGAGTTAATGCAACTTCATAATCACTTTCTACAGATTTTAAAATCCCATCAGTTAGCCTCAAACGCTCTCTGTGCTTTGCGCCTTTTGGATATGCCCAAAAAAGAAAAGTGCCCTTATCATGCTCTATACTAAACGCACCATTTAACCCATCAAACTCTTTAAGAAAAAGTTTGTGGAAATCTTCATTAAACATGAGGTTGCCTAGAACCGTCTCCATATTCATATGATTTTGTTTAAGTAATCGCAAGGTAATAAGCTCTTGAGATAAAAATACAAGATTTGGGA
>CAYRYY010000097.1:0-5259 GCA_964428715.1 uncultured Gammaproteobacteria bacterium | reverse complement strand
CCACTCATAAGAACTGATTTAACACCTACGCTGCATGATGCTGGGTTAGAAAGTATATACCGAGGAGATGAAGCGCTTGGATTGTACGTTACAGGTCCAGCAGTAGCTGCACCATTATTTTGAAGAGTAAGATTTGGGGGAACATCTGAATACAAGGTCCCGCCTGATGCACAGTTATCTCCTGCGGTGTCAACATATATATTTCCAGATACGGTGTGAGGGCCTGTAGTTCCAGTGCATACAGACTGCGTAGGTGTTGGTGTGGCAGTAACACCAGACGGTAGCGTTGGAGTGGCTGTTGCAGCGGTACAGACCTGAAAGGTAGTGATGATCCCATTAGCATATCCGTTAATTGCAGATATGTCTGAAACTGTGATGCCAGGAGTAGATGTGATCACCACGTCGCCTCGTAAAATCTGAGCCGGTGTTAAGGTGATGCTGCCAACGAGATATTGCATGAGTAGCGAGGAATCCGTGCTCGTTACATATCCATCCCCATTTACATCTCCTGCTCCGCTTAAAAGACATGGGGTGGGCGGTGTTTTATGTGCAATATACCTAAAATGTATATCAGCGGAGCTGCCTGCATCTGGAAGTGTATGAGTAAGCGTGTTTCCTGCATACCATGTATCAGGGAGTAAGCTTGCGCAAATTCCAGAGTTACATTTATAAGAAACACCATAGGCTGTATGAGTTGTAGCTGTAATTGAGTATGTTCCTGCCCAAATTGATGGAAAGCTCCATGGATTTGAGTTGCTTGATTGTATAGTTGACCCGCCCTCTTGAGGTCCTGCAATGCTGACGCTAGTGCCCGTTGGAGGAGGAGCTAGTGTTGTGCCATTTGCTTGAACATGTCTTCCTTGAATTGAAACTGTAGGGACAATAAAAGTTGCATTGCATGCAGCTTGGTTTTGGCCATTTAGAGAATATGTGATGTTGCAGTTTCCTGATGCAGTGTTAGGGGGGCTCCATGTTGCATAGTCCCATTGATCTACCGTAAATGTGCCACAAGTTGCATTCCAGTCCCAATCAGAGTGATTCCCATCGTCATTTATGATGTTTGCAAAAAGATCAATAGTTTGTCCTGGGAGTACAGTACCACTAGGATCTATTCCGCCATCTCCTGCACGTGAATTTTTTGTTAACGAACTGCACGAAGGAGGTGCTGTAATATATCCAAAATCTACCTCATAGTTATTGTTCAAAGAGTTAGCAGTAACAGACTTAGGACTTCCGCCGTTAACCACATATCCTACAGGTGTATTAATAGAAAGCGTATAGGTGCCTGTGGAGGTATAAGTAAATGGACCATATGTGCCATTAAAATAAGTTGTTTTTGGGCCATTCCCAGATGCGCTTACAATTACTCCTGCTACTGGATACTCCTGGTCTAGTAACCCATTACCATTCTGATCAAGAAAACATCTCCTGCATTCCTGAGTGTCTGTATAAACTAATGTTAACCCAGAACTTGAATACTGATAATACCCTTCATGCGTACAATAATTAGTACTCCCAGATGGTCCACATATAGTGTTTGAGCCTGTAGTTGACCTTAAGGGCTCTGTTCCCTCAAAATTACCGTTTTTATTTGTGTCTACATATACCCGTCCGTCTACGGTGTTATCAGGGGGAGGAGTATAAGGTGTGCTGCATACACCAGATGATAAACATACCTGAGTGCTATTGTTGCAGCACTCACTCCCGCATGCAGTAAACCCTGAACTACAATTCGGACCTGAACCCCCTCCTCCAGAGTTACATACACATATTGAAGAGCTTCCTGCGCCTTGCTGGGTGCATGCTCCTTGTGCGCATGACCCATAACTTCCATCGCACACATCCCCACATTGCCCTCCTGGAGTACCGCAGTATGCGGATGAATTTGGTGCAGTTCCCGTTTGTATGCAGGTCAAATCTCCACAGAGCATGCAGTTTGTCCAGTCACCGCAAAGATTGCCATCCTCCTCCGTGCAGGATTCTGTTTCACAGACATTATTTATGCTTCCACAATAACTATAGATAGTTGCAGAGAAAGATGTTTTAGAGAATGCAAAAAAAAGCCCAAAGATGATGCAAAGTAATAATATATATTTTTTCATTTACATTCTATGTTATCACAATCTCTAGTTGTGGGTAATATGGGCTACTCAGTGCTAATAATTGAGAAATAAATTGGATGTATGGATTCCAGCATTGTTTGCGCTTGCGTTATTTTCATCCTGCTATCTGTTATTTGCGCTGGATCGTTCGGTGTGTTAGCTAGGAAGTAGAGACGAGAGAGTATGATGCTAAGTAATACCTGTGGGCGATAGACATTGCTCTCTAGCTGGTCTGTTGTTAAAAAAAGATTATATTCTATTCCATTACTTGAAGTTAAAATTTCGGATTGCGAGGGAATTGCTGAGGATGAGGATGTGGTATCAGGCTGGCGAAGTTCCTCTAGTCTAAAGGTAATATTTTTAACTGGAGTGTTACCAGTTGGCATTGTTTCATTTGTAGAATTGTTTCCAATAATATTCCAGTTTGTAAGTAGTTTAATTAATTCATCCTTATTTTCAAGTTTAAATTCATACCCTGGAATATTTGATATGGTGGAAATATTTATACTTTTTTGAATGGATTGTTTTTGTGGTTGTGATGGCTTAGGTGCAGTTTCGTTAAATGGGAAAATTTTGAAAAAGTTAAAAAACAATGCTATGCAGAATAGAACTATGAGTACAATTCCAATCTCTAAGGTTAAAATAAGAATTGCTTTCTTGTCAAGTGAAGATATTAATTGAGACACACTTAATTCTAATAAGTAAATAGGATGGAAGTCAACAAAGTGTGGGATTAAGGTATGTGAAATTAATTAATAATTGTATCTTTTACTAGCAAATCAATATCTTGATTACCTTTATGTACTGATCCAATTATATTCAACTCTCTTTGCATCTTCAGCTGGAGTATGAAATTCCGGCTCTGCGGTTAGCATGTCAATGATAATTTCCATTTTTCCGTATTCATTTTCTTTAATTTCTTGTAGTCTAATCTCATGGTTACCATCTTTTGTTCTTTTAACAGCTATAAACCCTGTTTCCCCATTTTTTAGTTCATACATTTCTGCTTCTTCACCTTTTAATGTCTTTTGTAGTGCTATAAATTCTTCCCCATCAGTAATGGTTTTAAAGTGGAAACCATCTTTAAACGCATCTGGGTCAGATATTACTTTACCAGATGTAATAAATGACTCAACTTTGAATTTATTTTCTTCAGTTACTATTTCTCCTTTGGAGTTTTCAGCAGTTACAGTAATTGTATGATCACCATTAGGAAGAGATATTTCAGCATCACAATCTATTTGTCCGTTAACTGGACCTGTAGGGGTGTCTCCATGGCTTTGGCTGCACAGCAATCCATCTTCAACCTCTTTTCCGTTAATTAAAACACTAAATTTGGTTACTTCATCATTTTCATCTGATGCTCCAGCTTCTATTTTTACTAAACCATCTAGATCAACTGATCCATCGGCGGGTGAAGTAACAGACGTTGTTAGAGGGTATTTATCTACTGCGATGGATGATTGAGCGGCAAGTCCAAATGTAAATGCCCTATATATTTTTTTAATATCTTGTACGTCAGATATTGGACTTGGTTCTTTTTGATCAGGATTTCCTTCAGTGAAGGCGTTTACAGAAGGTGCGAATGCTACTGCGGCAGATGTTAAGACAAGACCTCCTCTAAGAGCTATGTTTTTGGCAATATTTCTGGCAATTTCTTTGCCCTTGAAAGATGCTACTTGCGCGTTTGTAGGAGCTTCAGTTCTATTCATAGTTAAACTATAAGACGATTATAGCATCCAATAGTAATTTGTCAAGTATCAAAAAGTATATTAACTTTTCTTTCTCTATGCTATAATTAACTATGATTTGGGTTGTAGATTTTGGAGGACAAACTGCTCATCTCATCGCGCGCAGACTTCGTGATTTAGGCTCCCCTACTCGCATTATAGAACCCGAAGAGCTCCTAACTTTTACCAGCAAAGAATTGCCTCAAGGTATAGTTTTTTCAGGTGGTCCATCGTCTGTATATGAAAATGGCGCACCTACCATTGATAAAAAAGCCTTTCAGCTCCCTATTCCTTCGCTTGATATTTGTTATGGTTTGCAGCTGCGCTCTCACCTATTAGGCGGAGAGGTAAAATCTGGAACTAAAGAATATGGACCGGTGGAAATAAACATTTCAGACTCCTCTTCCCCGTTGGCAAAAGGATTACCAAAAACGTTTACAGTATGGATGAGTCATGGTGACTCAGTGCTTTCTATGCCTGAAAATTTTAAAATAACAGGCTCAAGTGATAACGTGCACTACGCATTTGTGTCTGACGAAGAACATAAACAGTATGGTCTTCAATTTCACCCTGAAGTTGAACACACAGAATTTGGAAATCAAATTTTAGAAAATTTCATAGCCATTTGTGAAGTGAAAAAGAAAGAGCATTTGCTCGACCCTGAGAAAATGATTCATGAGATCAAAGAAAAGGTGGGTGACGCTCATGTGATAGGTGCAGTTTCAGGAGGGGTGGATTCGACCGTTGCAGGTACCCTAGTTGCAAAGGCAATTGGAAAGCAATTCATACCCATTTATGTAGACAATGGGTTAATGCGGCCGGATGCTGAAGATGCAGTTAGAAAGGCTTTTGAACCTTTTGATATTAAGCCTATTATTCTTCACGCAGAGGATGAAATGTTAGATTTGCTAATTGGCGCAACAGACAGTGAGGAAAAAAGAAAAATTATTGGCAAATTTTACATAGAACTTTTTGAGCGGGAGTTAGCAAAGCTTGTGGCCAAAGACCACAGCGTTAAGTTTTTACTTCAGGGCACAATTTATTCAGATGTTATTGAATCAAAAGGCAGTAAGCATGCTTCTAAAATAAAATCGCATCACAATGTAGGCGGTTTGCCGGAGGATATGAAGCTGGAACTTATTGAGCCTTTGCGCGAGCTTTATAAAGATGAAGTTCGTGCCTTAGGTGAATTATTGGGATTGCCTCCTGAAGTGAATTGGAAACAAGTGTTTCCAGGTCCTGGATATGCTGTGAGAATTAGAGGAGAAGTAACACAAAAGAGGCTTGCTCAGGAAAAGCAAGCAGATCAGATAGTAATTGACGAATTAAAGAAGGCTGGATGGTTTGAAAAGGTATATATGTCATTTCCAGTTATGACAGGAGCTCAGTCAACGGCTGTTAAGGGAGATGGGAGATTTTTCGGTGAA
>CAYRYY010000096.1:5132-5383 GCA_964428715.1 uncultured Gammaproteobacteria bacterium | reverse complement strand
GTATTTAATGAATGCTATGTTAGATGGTGCTATTGCAGTTTTTTTCATGATTCTATTTTGACCCCTTTTGCATTTGTTTCAACGTTTAGGATTTTTGCGTCGCATTTTTCAATGGATGTTTTTACTTCACTAATTTTTTCTTGAGGTGTAAGTGCAATTATGCAGTCGCCTCCACCTGCTCCTGATAATTTTGCACCATACGCACCAGCATTATTAGCTGACATAATCATGTTATCTAGTTTTGGAATACT
>CAYRYY010000096.1:0-5122 GCA_964428715.1 uncultured Gammaproteobacteria bacterium | reverse complement strand
AAAGCTTTTGATTTTCTGACATTAAAATTCCTATTTGTTCCCAGTTTTGATTTACTATTTCTTCTTTTGCAGAATTTACTAGTATTTCAATACTATTATAAATGCTCTCAACAAGTTGTGGATTTTTGTTTGATAATTCCTTGACAGCATTTATAAGCGTTACAGTATCAGCCTTTATTCCTGAATAACCGGCAATTAATGGAAGATTTTTTATGTTTAATGTTTCAATTATTTTTCCTCCAGTTACAAAATAAAGAGTTCCTCCAAAAACTGCTGCTGCCACGTCAAACCCTGAGCCTTTACCTTGAATATCCAAAACTGTTTTATATGAAATATCAAATATGTCTTTGTCGGATAAATTTAATTCGAATATTTCAGAAAGAGCTTTAACAACGCAAACAGTTGACGCAGATGATGAGCCAAACCCAAACTCTGATGAGAAATCTGACCTTGTTGTGATCTTAATTCCTTGAGAAATGTTATATTTTTCAAAAAAGTTTTTAACTGCAATTTCTACAAACTTTGCACCTTTTGGTATTTCGCCATTTCCCAAATCCGTAATAGGTTTTGTGTAGTCTGTAACATTTACATCAGGAGCTTGTAACTCAAAGTTTTGTAAATCTAGTAGCTCAATCGTTGCATACATGCGCTGCTCAACTGCTGTGACAATGCATGGCCTGTTATAAACCACGGCATGTTCTCCAAATAGCATTAATTTCCCTGGCGCAGATACTGTAATCATGGCTTTTTAATAACCCCCCTTTCTTCAATTGTGATTGCCTCAGACTCAAGGCCTAACTTGCGTGCAAAATTTAAAAGGATGTTTGGATTGGAGTGGTAGCAAAGGAGCATGCCTGATCCATTTTTAATTCCTCCGCCTCCTTGTATCTTAGCACTGCCTCCAAGTTCTTCAATTTTTTGGATAATTTCTTTTGCCGTTTTGCTTACTACATTAAGTTTTTCTAAATTTTTCTCGCCGGATTTCATAGTGTTAATAAGTAAGTCTTCGTCTCCTTCTTTTAAGGACAAGACCAAGTTTTTGGTTTGTAATTCCTGGTCCTCAAAGATTGCATTTATTTTTTCAGGACTTTCTTTTTTTAATTCTCCTACATTTTTAACCATCTCAAGTGTTGACTCATCCGGTTTTCCGGAATTAATTATTACGAATTGTTTTATATTTTGAGAAATTGGAAAAGGCAAATGAGAAAAATTTTTCAAGAACTCAAACTCTTTTCTAAAGTAGAGTAGGCCGCCTTCTATACTAACTGCCAGGTCTCCGCCAGATGGATTTCCATGAAAAAATTGTTCACCTTTATATGCAACTTTAAACAATGCTTTATTGTCAAAAACAATATCAAGAAATGATAAAAGGGCCGCAGTAAATGCAGCGCTTAGCGCTGCGGATGAGCCCAGTCCGTATCCTACAGGAGTTGCCGAATCTATCTTAATTGAATAATGAGGAATTGTTTTAACCCCATATTCTTTTTTTATTTCTTCTTCGATAACTTCCTGAAACTTGTCTAAATTATTGAATTCAAAATTAGTCTTTGTTTCAGATGTTTTTGTGTCATCTGAGATTGTTACTGTAAGCGACTTATCAATAGCGGCTAAAAGTGCTGGCTTACCATATACAGCTGAGTGCTCTCCCATTAAATGAATTTTGGCAGGAGCAATATATATAATTTTTTTCATGCCAAAGGTTTAAACTTAATAACATATGAGATTACACTTTCAGAATTTTGCGGCGTAAGTCTTCTTAAAACAGAAACTACTTTTTTACCTTTTTTTAAATCAGTTATGTCCCAATCGGTTAATTGACCTGTTATTTTTTTACCATTTGAAAGTTCAACGATTACCACAGGATAGGGTGCAAGTTTTTCAAAACCTTTAGCAGGAACCCTGATGAGCGTGAAACTTATTATTTTGCCAGTTTGTCCGATAAGTTTTGCAACTTCGTCTTGTCGTCTCCATAGCTTTACAGGTGATACAATCATATTAAATTTCTAGAATGTGAATTGCGGCAACCGCTCCGCTTCCGCCTACATTATGCGTGAGTCCTATTTTTGCGTTTTTAACTTGTCTTTCCAGAGCCAACCCTCTTAGCTGCTGATTTATTTCTACAATTTGTTTAATTCCAGTTGCACCAACTGGATGTCCGCATGCCTTAAGTCCTCCAGATGGATTAGTAACGAGTTTTCCTTTATTGAGCGTGAAAGCTCCTGATAAAATATCTTTTGCGCCATGTCCTACTTTTGAAAAACCCAAATCTTCCATAGCTATGACTTCTGCAATTGAGAAACAGTCATGAATTTCAGCAACCTGAATGCTGGATGCAGAAAGTTTAGTTTTTTCATATGCCTTGCGCGCTGCGCGTTTTACAGCTTCTAAAGTTGTAAAAGATTTTCTGTCTGAAAGTGCTAATGTATCAGTATCTACTTCTGAAGCAGTAATGGACACATGATTTTTATATTTTTCGTCACTCGAAATGAGCACTGCAGCTGCCCCATCAGACACTGGTGAGCAATCAAGAAGTTTTAATGGGTCTGCAATTTTTGTGCTATTCATTACATCTTTTACAGTAATACTTTTTCTAAATTGTGCATAAGGATTAAAGGATCCATGATAATGGTTTTTGACTGGCACTCCTGCAAGATCTTCCTGCGTTGCTCCATAGGTTTCCATATATGATTGAGCCATGAGGGCATATATTCCAGGAAATGTAGCACCTGCTTGCCGCTCTGACTCTGATCCTGCGCTCATAAGTCCACTCATGACATCTTCTTGCGACGAATCTGTCATCTTTTCAATACCTAGCACTAAAACGTTTTTATAGACTCCAGCTTTTAAGCTATTAATTGCATTGTGCAGTGCAAGGCCGCCAGATGCGCACGCTCCCTCTATGCGGAATGCAGGCCTGAATACTCCTAGTTCTTCTGAAATAAAACTTCCTAAATTTGCTTGATTACCTAGAATCCCTGACAACATGTTTCCAACAAATACTGCGTCAATTTGTTCTGCTTCTAGTCCTGACTCTGACAATGACTTATCAATTACTTGTTTGGCTAACATACGAGGAGACATTTTCCATAGTTCTCCAAATTTTGTTGTTGCTCCTCCTATAATATATGTTTTCATATGGTATGTGTTTGTTTTAAATACGTCCCGTAAGACACATATTTTTTTTGATCCAGCATTGCGGCAACTGGTGTTTTATTTCGTTTTTGAAGTATTGGTGGTTTAATTTCAAAAATAAATCCATCAGATCCGGCACCTGACCCGTAAGACACAAAAAATATTTTGTCATTTGGTTTTGAAATATCCAGTACTGCAGCAAGTCCCAAAAGAGCCGATGCGGAATATGGATTGCCGATTTTGTCCACTGTCAAAGATGGTTTTAATTGTTCTTCACTAAAGCCTAGTGTTTTGGCTGCAATCCGTGGAAACTTTCCATTTGGCATATGAAAAACACAATATGTAAAATCCTGAGGTTTGAGTCGCGATGACTCGAGTAACTTTTTCCCTTCAGATACGACATGTGAAAAATATGCAGGTTCACCTGTGAATCTTCCAAAATGGGATGGATAACGTTCTCCTTCTCGCCTCCAAAAATCAGGAGTATCTGATGTAAATGATGAGGTATATAAAATATCTGCAATAATTTCAGACTTTTTTTCACCCAGTATAAATGCTGCAGCAGCACTGGCCGCTGTATACTCTAAAATGTCATGAGGCTTGCCTTGTGCTGTGTCCGCACCAATTACTAATCCATACTTTGTTTTCTTGCTGTCAATAAACGAATCAGTGATTTGCATACCGGCAGTGGCTGCTTTACATGCAAATTCTAAATCGGCTGCAAAATAGTTGTTACCTACTCCTAGGTATGAAGCCACAATTGTTGATGAGGGGTTAACAGAGTAAGGATGACTTTCTGAACCAAAATAAACACTTTCAATTTGAGAGGGTGTAATTCCAGCCATTTCCAGCGCGTTGCTAGACGCTTCCAATGCTAGAGTCACTGAATCCTCATCCAAAGCGGGCACAGATTTTTCAGAAATTTTTAAAGCTCCTGTTATTTCTGCAGCGTCTTTTTCCCATACACTTGCTATATCAGTTGCCTTTACTCTATATTTGGGAACGTATGCTCCATATCCTACAATTCCGCTCATTTTGTGCCCCCCCTTCCGAGAGTTTCATGGGCACATGCAAGAGAATTTGCAGAAAGTGATGCGAGTAGTGACAACTCTCCTGCTAAAACCGCACTTGACACAACAGCGGCAAAGTTTTGTGTTTTTGTACTTCCTAAGTTCATGATACTCATTGCTTCTTTTTGAGTTTCTAGTTGTGTTCCTCCGCCAACTGTTCCAATTGGAAGATCTGGAAGTAAAACTGAAATGTAAAGATCTTCACCATCTTTTTCAACACTGGTTACACCCATTGAGCTTTCAGCAATATGAGCGATATCTTGACCAGTTGCTAAAAACAGCGCAGCAAGTATATTTGAGAAATGAGCATTAGCCCCAATACTTCCTGAAAGTATGGATCCTGCAACTATTTTTCGATTGTATACTTCTAATATTGAGTTAGCATCTGTTTTAAGAACATCTTTTAGTATAGCTTTTGGTATGTATGCTTCAGCTTGAGTTTTGTATCCTCTGCCTTCTATGAAATTCAAAAAATTTGGTTTTTTATCAGAACACATATTGCCTGAAAGGGCAATGCATTTAGAATGAGTTTCCTGTTCAATAAATGAAACAACAGATGACACAGCAATAGTTACCATGTTCATTCCCATGGCGTCCTCTGTGTCAAATCTGAAACGCAGGAACACATTTCGTCCGCTGATCCAAGGCTTAATTTCAAGTAAATGTAGGTGAGAAGATGTGCTTTCTGTTTTTTCTTTCAGTTGTGTGAAGTGACTTTTTACCCATTCCGTAAGCTGTTTTGAACCAGATAAGTTTTTAGTTTTAAAAACTGGAGCACGCGTCATGCCTACTTTTTCAGATAGTATTTGTACCCCCTCAGACAGGGATATAGCCTTGCAGCCCCTATTAACGGATGCGACAAGTGCTCCTTCAGTGGTCGCCAACGGGATATATGTTTCAAATGTACTAGTTGTGTGTAT
>CAYRYY010000095.1:0-5431 GCA_964428715.1 uncultured Gammaproteobacteria bacterium | reverse complement strand
GTTGGTGTAGGCCCATTAAGTCAAGTAGAGGCGTTTGCAAGTTTGATGTCCTCGGTGAGAAGGGCAGATTCAAAAAGTACAACAACAGATAAAACTAGATCGGAGATCACACAAGGACTTTTAAATATTGAAAATAGGTTTGTGAAGGAGAGGTGGTCAAATGAAGACAGGACGGGATTTTATGCATCTTCAAAAGACATTATTGATGTCTCGCCAAGTTTGTATTCTGAGTATCTTTCTTTATTTGAAGCTTGTTCTCAACAGCAGTTGAAACAATTTAATAGAGAGATTTATCCACTACACAGAGCAATATTGGCTTTGTCGGCAACTCGAGATGCGGATGGAACAAATCATTATAATAGTCGTGACTTGGTGTCAATACGACATGACATTCAAAATCTTAAGAATTTAGTAGGTAATGATCCTGAAGTATTTGTGAAAGAGAAAGATCGGTTGATAGGAGGGTTGAAGGAGTTGTTTCAGGACAGATTTGGGATAAAAGAAATACCTGAAGAGTTTACAAATGAGCATATTCGATCTCTTACTAATGTGTCACTGTATGTGGCAAATCTTTCAGAACGTAACACACAAAATGAGGCAGTTTTAGGCTTCTATTTAGCTCTTACGATGAACGAAAAGTGGGAGGAGCTGCGTGAAGGAAATGCGCCAACTCCAGATTTATTTATGACATCTGAGAAGACTGCAATTATTTCACCCTTACTACAAGAAAGAGCAAGTAACCCTGTGCTTTCAGCAAAAGAACTGGGTATAGAAGAAGCTCAATTTCATGATTTCATGAAAGCACTTCAAGCTGAAACCGAGGAAATGACAATAACAAGTACACAAACTGTGGATGTAAAGCTTATAAATATCATACGAAATTTGTCAGGATTTGAAGATCCTGATTTTTATGAAAATCCTATGGACAAAGCAAGGATGCAGTTATTGCTAACTTACGGGAATAAACAAGTTGGGCAAACTGCTGCAAAATTATTTTTATCATTTGCTAATCCCGATAAGGCAAAGCCCTTTACAAAGGAGGAAGAAGCGGTAAGAGATGCTATTGTGAAGTCAATGGAAAGTAGTGGAATTGATGTTAATGCAGAAAATATAAAAATGCATATGCAAGATGGATTGAAGCCTTTTGCAACTATTTCAAACCTTATGAATACCATGAGAGATTTAAAAGTTGAGAGTACGGTAGACGATCTTCAATCACAATTAGTTCCTTCAAAAAACATTGTAGAAATATTTGCTCGTCTAGGTGAAGAGTTTACTCATACGTCTGGGGCTATGGCATTGTCTAATGACCTTAATTATCTGGATAGTCTCGTAGTTAGAAAATCAGACTTGTTAACGCCTCCAGAAATGGAGCAGTTGCAGGAATATATACATGGTATTCGTGAGCAGGTTGTAACACTTGAGAGTGTATATGAGCAAGTTCAAAACAAATTTAAAAGTGCGAGTCAAAGCTTAAAAGGTGCTGTAGCCCCAGCCATAGAAGAGCGGTTTGCAGAAATTGATTTAATCTTTAACAACAGTTTAGATTCACAAGTTATTATCAGTACGGTAAGTCACGATTTGGATGTGATTATTGAGAATATGAGGGAGTGCTTGTCTTGTACAAAGCAAGGTGTTAACAATGATACAAATTTAACATTTGGTGATCCAAACAAATTTTATGTGTACACAAGTGTTGAGGGTAAGCCGGGGAGTATCTCAGACCAGGTTACATTCTTGTCACCGGTAACTAGAACAAATGGCACAACAGAAATGGCGTTTGTTTTTGATCGTCTGTATGGAGCAAATACTCCTGTTGTTCTTGAGAATCAAGTGGCTGCTGTTCTCAAGAAGTATAAAGAACTAAAAACTCTTTTTCCTGATGCAAAGCTTTCGTTATTTGTGACCGACGCGGCAATGTTTACGGGAGGAATCTCTCCTGAATTATTTGCTCACGCACTGGAAGAATACGAAGTCAGTATTGTTGAAGAGGAGCTAGAAGTAAATGTAAAACCTTCTGTATTTAATCAGCCATATGTTGAGTTTGGGGGAGGTTTTCGCTCTCCCGGTCCGCGCACAGTTAAAGGTTTGACCCTGAGGTAACTTATAAATTCTTTCTCAATCTTCAAAAAACTAACGCTTGCTCAATGAGCAAATTCTCCATCAAAAGTCTTCATAAGTTCCTAGTATAAACTGTTAAAATAATTCTACTTGATATAATAGAAATATGAACGAGACGGATAAATCACATGCATATTCTTTTGACTTTGACGACACAATTATTCAAAGAAATAAGCTAGTAAGGAAGACAGATGTTTTACGTGACTACATAAGAGGCAGGAGGTCTGGTTGGGAATTTCAAGAAGCTCCCATTTCAGATTGGGATACGGAATTTCCTGATAGTTTTAAATCCAGACTTGCTGTATTTGGAATGAACCGTTTTCAGTCAGATGTTTTTCCAGGAGTAGAAGAATTTCTTGAGAACGCAGCAAGAAATGGTATTAAAATATATGGGAATACGGGAAGACCGCATATTGCAGGAGTAGTTAGAGCCTCAGAGAGAACGCTTGAGAAGGGACAAATTAGGGATTATTTTGAAAAAATATATTACGCACCCTACAGATCAAGATCTGCAGAAAGTAAAGCGGGAGTTTTATCACATTTAGATAAGCAACATGATTCTGTTACACATTTTGATGATGACATGCATGCACTGAGATTTTTGGCTACTGAATTTCCTCATATGGACTTTGTTCATGTAGATTTTCGTCTTGGAAGTCATGCGCATCTTGCGCCAAACAGATTAGTCCCATCAAATATTCAGAGAGTAGGACATGTAAATGAATATCTGCGCAAAGAAAAGGTTTAGCTTATTGAGCACAGTATCGTCATCTCTTTTCATTTATTCATTAAATTTGTATAATCTCCACTTATGAGTCATGAGTCACTGAGCGGAGAAGCATACGTTTTAAATACTCGCATGCGTAAACCTGCAACATATCAGGTAATTTTGGCTGCAGCAGGAGAGTTAAGGATTGAAGTAAAGGGAGCTTTACGCGAAACAAATTCGCTGAACTATGCAAGAACAACAATTGCAAACAATCTAGGACTATCTGAGCGGATTAGTTTGGGAGAAAGTATACAAGCAGAATCACAGATAAGATTATTACAAAATCCTTATGACCGAGTTGCAAGGAGCGCTTTACGTTTTGGAAGAAGAGTAGAGCGTGAAGCACGTGGTGATCAAAAACTATTCCTCATGTTCCATTCTTGATCTTCTTTTTATGCTATTTGTGGGTTGTGGTGCGGGAATAAAACGTGGCTAAAACCCACAATTTGTGGTGATTTGAGGCTAACTTGTGGACCGTTGTGGATTGTAAAATAACCCCTTTAAAACCGTTGTGGACCCACAAAAAGCGAGTTTAAAGTGAATTTTGATATACTATACCCCATGAAAAATATGTTGGGCAAAGTAATCAAAACTCTTATTCTTGTACTGTTGATTGTGTCCTTTATTGCATCTGTGGCAGTGGGAATATTTGTGTGGAGATACCCTCAGATAGCCATTGATATCATTTCAAGGCTCAAGGTAGAAGAAGTTGAGGTTGAGAACATTACTGTAAAAGGAATCGTGGTTATTGGAGATAGTCAGTCAGATGAATATAGAGCAGATGACGGGAGAGGTGGAGAATTCTCGCAAAACACGTTTAATTGGGTGGAGCAGTTAGCAAAATTTAGAAATGTAAATTTTGGGGAGTGGGATACGTATGACGAACCCAGAAGAACGGGTTACGCATACAATTTTGCCAGAACTGGCGCCACTATTCACAGTATGCTTGAAAGCGGACAAGATACGGGGGTTGTTAATTTAGTGAAAAAAGGAGAGGTAAATGTGGTTGTGATTTATATTGGAGCAAATGATTTTTCTCCGTACATAACACAAGACGGGTATCAGCAGATATATGACGGCAGCTTAACCGACAAGCAAATTTTAAGGAAATCAAATAGTATTGTGGCAGGCATAGTAACTGCTATTGAGCAGATTGAAAAAGCAGGAGACACGAAAATTATTTTGGTTTTACTGCCTGACTGGGGGAATCACATGGGAATACAAATTGCATTTCCACTTCCTAGTCAGCGGAGCAAAGTAACATTTGTAATTAATAGCATAAATGAAAAATTGAAAGTAATTGCGCTTGAGAAAGGAATTCCAACAGTTGATCCAAATGAGCTTTACTTGCAGTTTCGAAATAATGGATTGGGCATAGGAAGCATTACAATGGAACATTACATTTTTAATAATAATCCAAAAAGCATTTTTCTAGATGATGCAATTCATATGGGGACTGTAATGAATGGTTTATTTGCAAACAAAATCATTGAAACACTTAACGGAAGTTATGGAGCAAATATTGCCAAATTTTCAAATGATGAAATACTAGAAATAGCAAACATCCGAGAATAATTTTGTGACATAGGTAATTGGCTTCAAATTTTGTTAAAATAACCAAATGAATATATCATTTGGGATAGTGAGAGCACAACCTAACATTTCAAAGATCCTGAGTGGAGCCGAAGGATTGCGCCATTTCAAGTAGACATCAAACTTCCAGCACCTCGTTTGACAAGAGCTATAGTATCAGGAGATCACTTGGGTAATATCATCCATTCAAAAGCCCCTCAAGCTTATTTTTCATAGTATCTGGTACAATACAGTCATGGATACGAACGTTGATAAGAAGATTGAAATCTTTTTTTCTAAATTTAGAAAGCAAAAATACAGAAAAGGGGAGATATTAGTTAGAGCAGGAGATGAGCCATCGGGAATTTTTTACTTAAAAACTGGTAGGGTTAAAAAATATGCCATATCTAAAAAAGGCGATGAATTGATTGTTAATATCTTTAAGCCAACATCTTTTTTTCCCATGTCACATGCGATGAACCACTTGCCCAATAACTATTTCTATGAAGCTATGGAAGACCTTGAATTGATAAAGTCACCTGTCGACGAAGTTAATCATTTTGTTAAAAATGAACCGGATGTGCTATACGACTTGTTAAGTCGTGTATACCGTGGCAGTGAAGGACTGTTAACGCGAATGACGTATCTTATGGCGGGAAATGCTTATTCAAGGTTGATTGCAGAACTTATTATCATTGCAAAACGGTTCGGTGAAAAGAGTGGTAAAACAGTGAGTATTAAAACAACCGAAAAAGATCTAGCCATTCAAGTTGGTATGACTCGCGAAACCGTCAGCCGCGAAATGAAAATATTAAAAGAAAAGGGATTAGTAAAATTTAATAAAGGCCTATTAACTATAAAAGATATATTTGAGCTCGAAGAGGAATTATCCTCAGAAATTTAATGGGTAGTTTTAGTTATAATTTCTTTGGTGGGAATAATCCTATGACGTTTTACTCCATTAGGTAA
>CAYRYY010000094.1:0-5455 GCA_964428715.1 uncultured Gammaproteobacteria bacterium | reverse complement strand
AAACCTACGGGGAAGAAAAGTCAGAACCACAAGACGAAGATAGTGTCTTTGACATCCCCGCATTTCTAAGACAGAAGAATTGAGCTTTAGTTTCCATAATCTCCACAATAATAGCGCGCACTAAACGTTAATTCAATCGGGTAAAACCAGGTCAATTTGCAGGTCCATGACGCAAATCAAAGATTGCGCGACATAGTTTTGAAGCTATTGAGTAATGCTAGATAGAGAGGTGAGGCTACAAGGTTTACTATAGGTTAGATTTTGGCACCAAACTTTTTGTCTGTTTTTGTTTTATCTATTCCCAGAACTTCGTAAAGGCTTACCTTTGAAAGAGTACTTACCTTGTCGTATTTGATTTCTGTATCCACTCCAAGATTGAATTGGACTCTGTATGGCAAAGTATATTTGGCAGCGGTCGTTATGATGTTGTAGTCGATAGGTGGATAGAGTGTGGGCCAGGGAGTAGAAATCATGAAGTCACCATCATTTGCACCAACTTTTCTTCCAAGAACGTATATTGTAGGTTTGGGATTCAATTTTTTCAAAGCCTCATGGACAGCTTGTGAATTGTAAGGAACTTTACGGTTTATTGTTAGTACAATCATATCGTGTTCATTGTACGCCTTGGTTGGAGCTAGCTTTGTCTTTTTAAGAAATTCTATAATATCGTCCGTTGGAGCGTTATCATCCATGTCTACAACTTCCATCTGAGTGACCATTGCATGTATTGTTTTATTGTGTACAACTTGTTTTACGGCCATTACATCAGGTGAGGCAGTTTGATTATTCGACTGCAAAAAATACAAATTCTCAGGGCCTAATTCGTAAGCTCCCAATAGATTAACTGAGCCTGTAAACATTTCCCGTGCGCGTTGGAATAGTCGGTCTTTTAACTCCTCTTCAGTATACAAACGCAACAAGTATTGGAACCCTTCAACAATTTGCTTGGGTGAGTACCATGGCTCGGCCTGTATGTTGTGATTCACTGGTGTATCCATAGCCTCAGATTATACTACTTTATGGTAAGACATCGACGCCCGTGAGGCCAAATATGGGTAAAGGGTCCAATGGTAGATAGTGCAAAGAAATGCTAAAAGGAAGATTTTAAGTACAACCCCTCCCAGCTAGAAAATAAGGTATGTCCTTTGAATGGAGTCAATAATTTTTTTGTTAGTCTCAGCATTAACGGGATTTATTGCTTAATTTTAAAGAGGAAATTTCTGTTCGCATTGTTTGAACTCAGAATTCATAGTGTTGGTGCATTCATCGGAGCAAGTATTATGCTTTGAATCAATATCACTTCTACATTCATCAAATCTATCGGTTTCCCATGCACCGTTATCTCTTCCGAATTTACAAATTGCCATGTCATTCTGGTATGTTGCCAAACAAGTATCCACACACCTATTTGCTTTCATGCCTACAAGTTGTAAGCAGTCCTGCCGACCCATGTAGTTTGCGTTATTTCTCGCATTATCTAAAAGGTTCTTTGTGCTTGAGGGTGAATTTTTTGAAGTAGATTCGTATGGGTCATATTTTCTTGACGTAAAATCATCGCATGTAGCTTTATCAGCCTGAATATGGCGACCAGTATGAAGTATGCAGTCGATTAATGGCGGAATAGTTGGTGCAGTTTGTGTGTTGCCTGCAGTATTTATTTGTTTATTTGCATAATAGACAACAACAAGAGTTGATTCAGCTCCTTGAAAAGTTCCAGTCCATACACTTACTCCAATATCACTATATGTTTTACTAAGTAATTCTTTTTTAATTTCTTCATTGCTTAACCAGTTATTTATTACATCTGTAGCCAAGATATACCCTTGTTCCATGGTTATAAAAGCATTTTCGTAATCATAACCAGCATCGATTATTGGATCCCAATAATCTTTTCCATCGGGGTCGGTGAAATCAAAATAATTTCTATCTATCATATCTTCTAATTTTGTTTTTGCAGCACTAGTTAATAGTTCATTTTTCTCAAGCGCTTCGATGTCTTCATCTTTTCGTTGTTCATTAATCAATTTAATTATTGCTTCAGCAGTGTATGGCTTTGTTTCAAAAGGCACAATTGTTGGTTTTGGAGTAAACCATTTTGAATTACCATTTTCGTCATACTGCATGACAAGGTTCACAATATTAACTCCATTAATTCCTAATACCACTGTTGTAGAAGAAAGGAAGATGAATCCTATAAAACAAAGAAGAAGCAATTTTATCCCTAGCGATAATCTATTTATTTTTTGTAAAAATGTTTTATGCTTTGTCATGCTTTTTCTTTCCATGAGCAGTTGCCATCTCTAACAATTCCCGCCATTCTTTTTCTTCAAGTGCTTTTGTTGCCTTTTCGCTTACTTGGTTATACTTTTTGAATGCTTCCCACGCTTCTTGGGTAATTTGTTGCTGGGTCTTGCCTTTAGTTGATATTAATGAGATTAATTTTTTCATGTATTAAATTTATCTGCTTTTTAGTTAAGCAATTTATGCTTCAATACCCTTTTTTTAGTAGAATCTGCCTTTTCTATGTAGCCCATTTGTTCTAATTGTTTGATTACTTTTTGTGCTCCTATACAGCCAATTTGAAGTTTTCTTGAGATATATGGCCAAGTAATATATTCTTCTTTAATCACAAATTTGAGAACACGTTCAATTTGACTGCCATTTTTACTTTTCCTTCCCATAACTAGCGCTTAGCCGATACCTCGTTAATTATTGATTCCATATCCTTATTTAACAAACTGATTTGTGGGTCAACACTTTCTTTTTGTTTGTTAAACTCTTCAAGCTTTTTAGATTCTTCTGCTAAATTGCAGGTGTTGAGGTTTGAAACACAAATTGTAGCTGTATTGTATGCCTGACTGCATGAATTTGCTAATTGCTGATAGGTTTCCATGCTTTTTACAGCATTAGTAAGTATTCTTTTGGTCAGTTTTTTTTGGGAGTTAATCTCATTTCTTGTGAAGGCATATGTGATAATTGAACTTGTAAGAATACAAATTATGGCTACTCCAACTACTTGTTTATTAATCATTTTTTTTGCTTTGCTCCTCCTTTTCCATTTCTTCTATGTCTTTTTGAACTCTCCTCGATAACTCTTCATCTTCATTTCTTCTTTTCTTGGCTTCTTGCTCCAATGCAGTATAGTGCATCTTGTTGAATTCTTTATATCCCTCTTTTTTTCCTCCTAGAAATGCAGATAAGAATAACATTCCAATCCCAATTATGGAAAATATACCATCTGTGCTGCGTAAAGTGAGAGCACATAGCCCTAAACCTCCAACAAAAAATATACCCATTATTACTTCGTCTTGTTTTTCAATTTTCATAGATAGTATAAAAACATAATACCCTGGGGATGTTGATTATTCAATAGGAAATAAGGCCAAATGCTCGCTCTGGGATAGTGGAGTTAATAGCTGTGAGCTATCAAAATTAGCTCATGGGTAAAACTCCTAAAATCTATGAAAAGCTGGGAAGAAAGATTCAAAAGGCCAGGCAAGAGAAGGGCATAACCCAAGAAAGGTTGGCTGAGATGGCAGATATATCAAGAACACATATGGGGCATATAGAGCAAGGCCGTAGACAGCCAACTCTTGATGTGGTCCAGAAGATTACTAGGGCTTTAAAAATGAAAGCTAACGAGCTTATCCCATATTAATATTATAGGTCTTAAATATTCTTAGATAGTTTTAGTAGGCATATTAAGGCTATGCAGCCTCAGCAAAAGCTCTCTTTATTCGAGTTTTTTTCGTATTTATTTAGGGGCCTTGACAATCCATATTGTAGTCGAATAATGTAGTAATTAATCCAGCTTAAGAACTGGCGTCTTGGAGGGTAATCGGGCGGGAGACGTTAAATCCACGATAGGTTCAATTATGAACTGGGCCCGTAAGTGTAAAGCACAAAGCACCCACAAACTACAGAGTTGAGGTAGGAGAGGTGCACTGCAAGAGGAAGCAACGTGGAAGGGCTTGCAGTTTCACTGACACTTGCAAACACTCACGAAATAATGAGTCAATTTGTATAATTTAGCCTTGAGGGGGGAGGGGGTGGTTTGCTTCGCAAACATATCCTAAAGCTGAACAGGAAGAATTAAATGCTTAGGAAAAGAAAAAAAGATAAATGTGAATCAAGAAATTAAAGCTATAACTACTTAAATAAATGCCCTTGCTGCGCCTACATTCTCCTCAGTACAAATAATTTCAATCAATAAACTATTATTAGTCTTTGTATAATTAACCTTAAATCTTCCATCTTCTTCGAGTTTTAATCCATCAATAACGTTTTCAACTTCCTTAAGTCTTTCAGCGATGCTGATATATGCTCGCATCAAAGGATGTCTCATGCTGGATTTTTTAATTAGCTCGTCCGCTAAGTGCACATACGTATCGAAAGTCGTTTGAATGTCTCTGTGTCCAATTAGAGTTGCAACCATAGCTATATCATGAGTAGCCTCATAGAAATGAGTTGCAAATGAATGTCTTAACAGGTGTGGATATACCCATTTAGTTATTCCAGCTTCCAGTGCTCTTTTTTTTAGGTTATCACCATAGTCGGTTGGATAAAGATTTTTACCCTTACTATTTGTAAATACTAAATCGTTTTCTGATTTGCCCTGAGTTACTTGTTTGAGTAGGCCGATTATCGGACCCCTAAAATACGCATATCTATTATCTCCATTTTTCGTGTGTACGAAAGATGCTCTTCCATTTTCTATGTCGAGCCGTATAACGAGCAATGATGCGGCTTCTTCGAATCGACAGCCAGTCATAGCAATGAAGATTGTGAACGTTAAATAAACAAGGTCAAGATTTGAGTTATCCATTCCATTTCTGTTCTTGTAGAAAAGTGGTGTTGAGATTAATCGTTGAACTTCATCTAGAGATAGGATAATTATTTCTGATTTAGTCTTCTTTAAATTATCAATTTTATCCATAAAACCATATGGCAGTTCTCTATCCCTGCAATAACTGTCCATGTGTCTTAGAGCTTGGATATATGTGCTCCTAGACCTTGGTTTTAATCCTTTTTGCTTTAATTCAAACAAGAATCGCTCCACGGATTCTTTGCTAAGCTCTTTGTTGTTAGTCTTTTGCCATTCAATAATTTTTCTGAACCTTATCAGATACATTTTTATTGAACGTTCAGCTAGGTTCTTTCTTATATCAAGATATTGATTGAAATCCTTTTCGTCTATGGTAAGCATAAGTGCATTCAAGGATTCACCTTGATTGCTCCTTAGCTCTTAAGGGATTAGAGGTACGTTCTAAATGTTATTGGAGTGCCAGCACCTGAAATAAATTTCAAGTACATACACAATATATCAAAACCCCCAACGCATTTGCAATAGGTATTTAAGGCCACTAAACGTTAATTTTGGTAGCCCAGCTTATCCTTGGATGCAAATTGATGTAGAAATTTCTTAAGTCAAGAGTTTGTGCTAGAATGAACCTAT
>CAYRYY010000093.1:3080-5480 GCA_964428715.1 uncultured Gammaproteobacteria bacterium | reverse complement strand
GTCCTGTTGCCTTCTCAAAACCAAAGTTTTTTTGCAGATCTATTTTTTTAACATCATTCTGCTGCTTAAATACTTTTACACCTAATTTTTTTGCAATATCTGAAGTACTATCAGTAGATGAATTATCGATTACTATAACTTCACTTGCTAGGTCAAGCACGCTCTCTATGCAGTCTTTTATATTTTTTTCTTCATTGTAGGCAGATATTACTACGCTTATCATATTTATTTCTCCTTTTTTATACTAAGCAATACAAAACGCAAAGTTTTATGAATTTCTGACCTTGCAAGAACATAAAGCATAACAAAATAGATAAGCATTGAAAAGAACATATCAAGAACAAGAGCCAGGAAGGAATTCACGAACCCATAAGTACTATAAGTAATTAGTCCCATAACGATTGCCGCTATAACTGCTGGAAAAATAGGTTTTATAAAAGAAAATTCAACATATTTTCTTGCAACAAAAAATACAGTTACTGATGAAAACGAAATAACAAGAGACGCATAACCCACGCCATTATATCCATACAGGTAAATAAACAGAGGCGTAACAGTCCAGGTCAAAACTGTCCACATAATCATAAAATATAGTGTAATTTTAACTTTTCCTATTGCATTCAGTATGTTTGTTAGCGGAGTCGAAAGAGATGAGAGAATCGTGCTTGCCGAAAAGAACATTAGCGAAGTTACGGCCGGCTCCCACTTCTGATATCTTGGAATAAATGAGACTAATGATTGCGAGAAAAATATAATTACAACTACTGTAGGAAAAATACAGACAGCAATAAGAAATAGTGTTTTTTCAATTGCCTTCCTCAATCCTTCCTTGTCGTTTTGTAATCTACTAAAGGAAGGGAATGTAATTTTTATGATATTGTCCATAAATAACCGCATAGGAAGAAAAGCCCATTTTTGCCCAAACCCAATAAATCCAACTTGAGCTAGTGGTAGCATTTTGGCAATATATATGTTGAATAAATCATCTTTTAACAACGCAAGTAAACTGTTTGCCTGAAATGGAACACCAAATGAAAGTAGTTTTTTAAGACTTGCGCCGTCCAAGGCCAAGCCAATAGGCCATTTCTGAATCCAATAAATAACTATTAATCCTAAAATACTTCTGGCAAGTACCGCAAAAGTAAAACTCGCAACACCAAATCCAGAAATTGCGAAAACTATTAAGCAAAGGTTATAGGCCAAACTCTCAACTATTTGAGGTACTACTAATTTGTGGAAATTAAGACTTCTCTCAAGCAATACAGTAGGTATCGTCTTGAGGGACGATGCAAGAAATGAGAATAATAATGCATATAGTAAGACGAGTCCTGCACTATCCAATTTATAAAACGCTGCAATTTGCGGAGCAAATACTGCAACAGGAACAGTAATTCCAAGCACCAATATCTGCTGCATTGTAAACGTTGTTCTGAGTTCAGTTTTAGTTGGCTCTTCTTTCTTTTGAATTAGACTTGCAGCAAGTCCAATATCCTGAAAGTAATTAAGAAATACAACAACTGCAGATACTACAAAAAATACACCAAAGGATTCAGGACTTAAATAAACCGTCAGGATAAAACTCGCAACCACTGACAAAATCTGAATAAAAAAGGTTCTTGAAACAAGCGCAAATAATCCTTTTACGGATTTTTTGGCAATTTCTTCAAATTGAGGTATTGAGATAACGTCAGCATCTTGCATTGTTTTAATTAAAACCTTGAGTTTTTAATATCAGTCCATAGCATAAAACTCTCGAGTACGGCGCGAACCACTACGCCAATATTTGCACCGCTCTGTTCACCAAATTTTCTTGGAAAATGCGATACTTCTACCTGCTTTATCTTGAGCTTTTTTCTAGTTGCTTTGGCTAGTATTTCAGTTGTTATCATCGCTCCCTCTGACCTTAAGGGTCCAATCTGCTCAAGAGCCTCTTTCTTAAACATTTTGAAACCACAATCTATATCCTTGAAATGGAATCTGAAGAATATGTAATCCCAAATTTTAAGCATATACATGAGCACATGTCTTACAAATTTATCCTGTCTTTTCTTCCTGTATCCAATCACTATGTCTGCAGTGTCTATCTGATCAATAAATTTGTAAACTTCAGAAAAATCAAATTGTCCATCCCCATCAACAAAGACAATCGTGTCATATTTTGAATTTGCAAATCCATCTTTAAGCGCTGAACCATATCCCCTATTAGGGTTATGCGTAATGACCCGTAAATTCTGGTGGTTCTTGGCCAATTTTTGTGCTTTTTCAAGAGTGTCATCGGATGACCCATCATCAACCATTAAAATTTCCCACTTTGATGCATACGTTGACGCAATAGGGATTGCTGCTAAAACTACTTTTTCTATGTTTTTTCCTTCGTTCCAAAAGGGGAAGAATATTGAC
>CAYRYY010000093.1:2843-3070 GCA_964428715.1 uncultured Gammaproteobacteria bacterium | reverse complement strand
TACTCATATTATTTTTTCTTTCTTATCTTTTGCTTTACAAAAATCCTCTTAACGAGAATTGTTACTATCACTATTATACTAATTCCTGTAATAATATTTCCAACCAATCTGACAACAGTGTCTTCGAATCTAGCCTCAACCAAATGATTTCCAACAGGCAAATCTACTCTAATGAGTTTAAATTTATTAGCATCTGTGTACTTAACCTCTTCCTTGTTAACATATAC
>CAYRYY010000093.1:0-2833 GCA_964428715.1 uncultured Gammaproteobacteria bacterium | reverse complement strand
AAAAGGTATTTATTTGGAATATTCCAGGTGTTTCAACTTCTACATCATACAGCTTTACATGCGGTTTATTTACAAGAGTAATTACATCCATTTCCCCAGAAATTATTTCTGATGCAGATGTTGCTATTTCATGCTCCAAAATATTTATCTTTGTTGTACCAATATCAGATATGTATGTTTGAATTCCTTTTGGTACATATTCATACGCCAAAGAGCTTGTATCCCATCTAATTGTATTTATTCTTGTATAGTATTCATCAGTATTATTGATATATCTACCAGGCTTAAATTTATCAACACTCAAAAATATTATCAGAACAATAAGTATCCCTGACAAAGCAATCCTTAAGTATTGGTTTTTTATGAAACTTACTAAAATCCCTGTAAGAAACGCGGATATAAATGATGAAATTAATAGAAATCTCCACGGAAATTGGATATACCACAACGGTGGGATAAAATCCCAAATGGGCTTTGAAAACTTCGTCATCAGAAATATACAGAGGGCAAGAAAAAAAGAGAAGATAATAGCAGGAATTATTTTGACTGACTTCTTTTTTTGAACAAAGTATACGAGTGACAAAATAAATGCAATAAATGAAGCTATTAACTGAACCTTTCCAATCTCAAAAGAAATTCCATCAAAACATCCTTGTATTGATCCCCCATATCCCCATGGTGAATCCCACAGCTGATAAGTACATACAAAATGTAGACTGTAATTTGCTAATTCAGAAGTCAATATATTGATCAATGTGTAATCACGCTCAAAATATGAAGGCAGCCAAAAATATGCAGTTAATCCAAATCCTAAAAATATTCCTGAAGCGGCCATTTTGGAAAATAGAAATTTTTGATTTGATTTGCTAAGCAAGTACAAAAACCATACTCCTAAAAATGGGATCGTCATAAGGGCAATAAGATTGTGACTGAGTATGAGTGCGCCAAAGCCAATGGATAGTATTAAAATATACCATGCGCTTTTTCTTTGATATATTTTGTATGCCGCCCAAAAAATAAGCGGAATAAATATGAATGAAGACGCTTCAGCAAATGCTCCCCGAACATAAACGTCTACTGCGCGATACGAAGCGTATGTATATGCAACAGCTGCTACAATCCCTCCAAGTCTACCCGCAAACTCCCTAGTAAAGATGTACATAAACCAGCCTGAAAGTAAAAATACTGTTACAAGCATAAGCTTGGTAGATACGATATACCCAAATCCAATCAAATGAAATACCTCCCCAATATAATAGGCAAATGGGGGATAAAAATTAAAAAATGGGTATCCGTAACCAAATCCTAAATTAGGAACTATACGTGGTGGAATATGAAATGCAGTAAGGGACGCATGCAAATCAAATAATCTGCCTATCTGTTCATCATCATGCATCGCAAAAAACCCTGGCTGAAATAATGGCAGAATAGCTGGAATAATTGCAGCAGCTATTATTAAGAATGGCAAAAATTTTATAAGTATTTTCATGAATTAATTTTGAAAAATGAATAATTTATCTATGTGCCCTTATACTTTTGAACACGTTCAGAATAAGAAAGCCTAATAATACAATTCCAGCCAATAAAGACACAGTATTAAAAACTAAACGCGATGGTGTTTCTTTAAATCTTAGCTCAACAATACTCTCTCCAGCTGGAAGCATAATCTCCATAACTCCTTTGGGATTATTATATGATAACCTAGATTCTTCATTGTTAATATATGCCTTCCATCCAGGGTAATATATTTGATTTATAAATGCTTCCTCTTTCATCACCGCATTCGAGCTAAATGAAATGAGATCAGATGAATACTGTAAATTCGTAATTTCGGCAGTAGTATCAATCTTATTCACAAATCTCACCTTTGGCTCCTGCTTAACCCATAAAGGCATTAGCTCTTGAGATGAAGTAGTTGTTCCCTCGTTAGTTAAGTAATACGCATCCCCATGATTTACATATTCCTGTGGTCTTGCATATGGCAATACAAGAACTATAGCAATAAGCGCAAGTGACAAAGCAATGATTTTCCCGTATTTAATTTTGAGTATTCCACCTGACAAAAAACTCATAAGAAAACCTATTGGAAGAAGCAGTGTCCATGGATAGTTTATTTCTGACAAGAGAGGCAATTCCCAGAACATACTAAAGATTGGAAACATCATAAGTATGAGAAGTATTGTAAGCACGCTGAAGCACACAGTAAGCGATTTATTAAACTCTTTTACTTTTTTGAAACCAAAAAGAGAAACAAAAAAACCTACAATTTGAGAAATACCTAACTGATACGTAAAGGGGCTACTATCCGTTGGTGTCCCATACCCCCATGAAGGAACAACCAATTTCTGAACAGTTACAAAATACAAACCCCTATCAGCAATTGGTATCTTTGACAATTTAATAAATTCTTTCTCAATTAACGCAGGTGCTACAAAAAATATAGACAGCAATCCGCCCCACAAAACTGAAACCAATACATAAAGTGTCTCTTTATACTTCTTTACAATAAGCAATGCACAAATATATGCTACGACAATAAACCCAAAATATACTGCAGCTATGTTGTGTGTTAATGCGAGCATAAAAATCAATATGACCGCGCAACTAATACCTATTCCTTTATGTTTTCTTTCAACAATTAATAAGAAAGATAAGAGAATAAGTGGATAAATAGCAAATGCCAAAGATTCACCAATCGACCCTCTCACATATAAATCGACCATCCTGTAAGGTAGGTACACATATAAAATTGCGCTAAGCAACCCAGCAAGCTTGTTTTTCCAAAAATGAAAAGAAAGAAAAAACATGCCAAAAAATGAAATAAAAACAGAAG
>CAYRYY010000092.1:1242-5487 GCA_964428715.1 uncultured Gammaproteobacteria bacterium | reverse complement strand
ACGTCAGGTGCAGTGTTTACAAATGGATTGCGTGCTATTGTAACTGTGTATTGGAGGGATGGAAAATGCACATCTTCATCGTACTGTCACAGCCAGGAGGTAACAAGCTGCTTTACTAATCCCTCTACTACATCACCTACGGGAGCAGGAGGAAATACAGGAATATGATGAAAAACACACCTAATAGTCGCGGCTTCACCTTACTTGAATTAACAATTGTCATGGGTGTGTTTATTGTTATAGGAACTATTATAGTTTCAATTTTGGGCGCCACATTTAGAGGGAACACAAAGACACGTGTTACAAATGATATTTCTCAAAATGGAAATTATGCACTTTCTATCATGACCAATTTACTGCTTAATTCTCAAAGATTTGAATCTATTATCCCTTCATTTTCTACCTGTACTGCTAATCCTAACCCTACGTGCTGTACACCTGCTGGAACTATTGGTAAAACTATTACATTTCAGGGGCTGGACGGCGGCACAACAACGCTTACCTGTGAAGATACAGGTAGTGACCCCACGCTTTATAAAATCAGCTCAAACAGCGCTTCACTGATTGATCCGGAAATTGTAAGACTCACTCCAGATGACACGTGTTATTTTGTATGCACACAGGTTGATGAATATTCACCTCCTAGGATAGACATTGTGTTTACGCTTCAAAATGCTGAGGTTGAAGCGGGGGATAGTCAAGCGTCAGCAAACTTTAGAACCTCTGTATCACTGCGTAATCAGAACCTAAATTAATTTGCCTTGACACTTTGTGCAAAATCAAGCTATTATAAAAAGGTATGAGAAAATTTTACAAGCAAGGTTCAAGTGGACAAATACTTCTTATCGTAGTGGTTGTCATGGTGGTTGCTTTAACTATTGGCTTATCAGTTGCATCCCGTACAATTACCAACCTCAAATTATCCAAGCAAAATGAAGATGCTCAAAAGGCATTTCAAGCGGCTAGTGCTGGAATTGATAGATATATAAATCAGGGAAACTGTGCCATTAATCCCGCTGCGTGTGATCCAACCTCTCAAACGCTTACCTCATCCCAATTTGACACTAAAGTAACTGAAGTTCAAGGTACTACACTACTTTTAAACAACGGAAGTCCTGTAGATCAAGATCGGGGAATAGATGTGTGGTTAGCAAACTATCCTAATTATACAAATCCTTATTACCCTTCTTCCTCTGGTACTATTAGTATCTATTGGGGAGTAACTGGGCAAACTAACTGTACAGCAAATGCTGGAAACGCTACAGCACCTGCAATACAGGTAGTTTTACTTACAGGTACCACTACAAGTCCTGTTTTAACGAAGTATTTATATGACACTTGTCCTGTAAGAAAGGCTGACAACAGATTTAATAACGTATATTCGACTTCTGCTGGCTACAATATAGGCGGGTCAACATTTTTTCATAAAGCTGATATCACGCTTAGCAGCGGTTTGATTATGAAAGTAATACCAATTTATAACTCAGCAAAAATTGCAGTGACAGGTGCAAACGCATTTCCTCCGCAAGGGAAAATTATCGAATCAGTGGGAACGGCAGGAGATACAAAGCGCAAAATTATATATTACGAATCATACCCGCAAATCCCAAATGAAATTTTTCCTTACGCTATTTTATCTCAATAGTGCGTTAGGTACGCATCTATGAAATCAAACACATTTGGCCTTGATATTGGAACAACTTCTATTAAGGCTGTATCACTAAAATCAGATAGATCAAGAATAACCGTTGAGTCAGTAGCGGTTTCCCCTTTTACGGCAAAAAGTATACTTTCAGAATCACAAATTAATCAGCAAACTATTGCAGCCTCTGTTAAAGAAATGTTAGTAATTGCGCAAATTAAAATGAAAGACGTGAATGTATCAATTCCAGCCAGTCAAGTGTACACAAAAATTATTGAAGTACCGGAATTGTCTGAAAAGGAGTTGGCGTCATCCCTTTCCTGGGAAATGGAACAATACATTCCGTTGCCGCTAAACCAGGTAAGAACTGACTGGCAAATTCTAGATCATTTTACAAAAGCGGGTCAAAAAACCATGTCAGTATTAATTATTGCAGCGTCCATCACTATTCTTCAAAAATATGAAAATATACTGCATTTGTCCAATCTAAAGCCAAGTAGTATAGAAACGGAAATGATCTCAATCCATCGAGCTTTGTCCCCAATGCTTATTGCAGGTGAAACCACACTTATTGTGCATCTTGGCTCATCCACTACAAACATATCCATTACGTCAGACAAGGTGTTGCGGTTTGTGGCAACCATTGGACTTGGTGGCTTAGCTATTACTCGTGCTATTTCATCCGATTTAGGAATTTCGTCATCACAGGCTGAGGAACTTAAAAAAGCATATGGTGTAGATAGTTCAACGCTTGAGGGAAAAATCGGAGATGCTCTAAAACCTATTCTTGAGGCTATCATTGCGGATATAAAACGTGCAATACTTACATATAGAGAAAAAAATCCTGGATCGGTAATTAGTAAAATACTATTGTCCGGTGGAAGTGCGTTGCTGCCGGGGATTAGTAAATTTTTCGTAGATACATTGGGGATAACCGTTGAAGTGGGAAACGCATTTACTGCTTATCAGATAGGAAATGTACCTGAGGAGATTTTGTCTGAAGCGCCAAGTTACAACGTGGTTGTAGGGCTTGCCTTGCGGGATGTTATTCCTGCAGCATCTAAAAATAAAAAGTAATGGAAACAGAGATTAATTTATTACAGACACAAAAGTCTGTTCAGAAAAAGAAAAGTGCTTTTTTTAAGCTTTGTGCGTTTTTACTTTTTATTGTAATACTCGTGACCATAGCTGAAATTGCGTACACATTTTATTTAAGAACAAAACTATCTGATTTGTCTTTTGATCAATCATCTACTCTCTCTCAAATTACCTCACTTGATTCAAAACGTGTTAAATTTCAAACTCTCAAAGAGCGTTTAGCGGCTATCTCTCGTATTCTTCCTGAGAGTGCAACTTTTAACTCAAGAATTAATGCAATTTTTCAAAACATTTCGGCTGGTTTGACCATTACAGGGCTCGAGGCTAATTCAAAAAGTATTGCGCTTCGATTAAACTCCTCCAGTTTAGCTCAACTGGATGCATTTTTGGGAGACGGCGTAGCGCGTATTACAAGAGACAAAAGCATAGGGGTGTCTCAAGTTGAGATTGACTCTGTGGGTATGGGTTTAGCCTCTACTGAATACGGTGCTACCGTCATATTCTATTTTAAATAATATGGAAAAAAAGTTAATACAATTTTATAAAAAATATAGCGAAATAATACTTCCTGTTGTGCTCCTTTTGTCAGCAGTGCTTATTTTCTTTCAAGTAACACTTCCTAATTTCCTTTCTATACAAAGCACACACGAAGAAGTAAATTCCGAACAGCAAAAACTTGACTCTTATAAGAGCTCATATAGCGTGCTTAATAACTTAAATGAACAAAAAATAAATGAAGATGTGGTGCTTGCAACACAAGCTTTACCCTCAGAAAAAGATCCTGGCTCCATATATCTTGCAGTTGTGGCAGCCGCAACTGATGCAGGAGCTGAGCTTAAAGCATTTTCTATTCAAGTAGGTGACATTTTAGGAAAAGAGACATTAGCACCAGGTGTTCCTCAAAGAATTTTGGTAAATGTGAAGTTGTCAGGTATGGATCAGGTAGCCTTTAAGTCATTTGCAAATAGATTGCTTACAGAACTTCCAATTAGCACAATGTCAGAGGTAAGAATTTCAGAGGATGATGCAGATATTGATCTTAATTTTTACTATATGCCGTATAACTTAGCACTCATTAACGCTGAAATTATAACGTCATTAAACGCAGCTGAACAAAAAACTCTTACAGATCTGAATCGGTAAGCAGGTCTGGTCGCTTAGTCTTTGTGATAGTTTGCGCAGCAGTGCTTCGGTGCGCATCTATAATTTTAGGATTTCCTGAAAGTAATTCTTTTGGCACTTTTTGATTGTCATACTCTTCTGGTCTTGTGTATTGAGGATGTTCTAAAATTCTTCCTGATTGTGATTCTGAAAAAGACTCATAAGTATGAGATTCCTCTTTCCCCAGCACTCCTGGAATAAGACGCACTACAGAGTCTATGATTGCCATGGCCGGTATCTCGCCGCCTGTTACCACATAATCTCCAATTGATATTTCCATATCTATGTACTTTCTAATTCGCTCATCAAACCCCTCATAGTGTCCGCAGATAAGCGTAATGCTA
>CAYRYY010000092.1:0-1232 GCA_964428715.1 uncultured Gammaproteobacteria bacterium | reverse complement strand
TACTCTCACTGGACAGTTTTTCAGCCACTTCTTGGGTATAAGGAATTCCACGAGGATCAAGGAGGATTACTTTTGTCTCAGGATTATTTTTTTTTGCCTTTTGAATTGCATTGTGCATTACGTCAACTTTTAAAACCATTCCGGCACCTCCGCCGTATGGCTTATCATCCACTGATTTGTGCTTCCCTGCTCCAAAATCCCGTAGGTTAATGAGCGTGTAGGAGGCTAACATCTTTTCTTTTGCACGTTTGAGAATTGAGTGGTTTAGTACTCCGTCAAACATTTCGGGAAACAATGTAATTATTGAGATATGCATGAATAAAAAAGCCTCTGAGGTTAAGGCTCAAAACAAAAACTATTCAGCGATTTGGATATCAACTTTTATATTTTCCTTAACAGCTCGTACTTTAAGAATATTTTTAAGTGCATTAATAGTTTTTCCGTTCTTTCCAATAACACGTCCTATTTGGTCACTTGGTGCTGAAATTTTATATACAATAAATCCATCTTGGTCTTCTTCTGTTACGGTATATTCTCCTTCAATAATGGAATCAAGCATGTAGGTGAGTAGTTCTTGCATGGTGGTTAGTTTTTGGGTTCTAGTACCTTTTTAGCGCCAGTTGACAATAATGCGCCTTTTTTAATCCATTCCTGTACTTTTTCCATGTTTATGTCTTTGGTAACTACGTTTCCTACACGTTTCTCATAGGTTCCCAAAAGTTCTACAGGGCGTCCGTCACGCCTGCTTCTCTTTTCACAAACCACGAGCTTATACTTGCGTTCTCCGCGTCTTCCTGCGTTTGCAAATCTGATTACTAATGCCATATCTGTGTAGTTTACCACAAAGCGGCAGTTTCAGCAAGTGAAAACCTGTTACGGACTCACCTCCCGGTAGGTCTTGTAGGTGGTTTTGTAAAAGTCAGAGAGTTGGGTCAAAAACTCTGGTCTGGAGGACACAAAGAGTGCTGGGTAGGTTGCATTCTGTCCGCAGAGTGTCCTGCTATTCTGTATTCTCCCTGATCCTCCTGTTGCAAATGGACGCAGTGAGTTGGCAACAAGTGCTCCTGAGACATTGAGACGCAAGTCAGGAGTTCCAGCAGTGCAGTTGGCTCCAGTTGGAAGGATTATACTTCCTTCAGCTGTGTAGTATCCATCCAGTGAGGAGGTAGTGTCAGTGTGTACTCGTCCAACGGTAGGGTTAATGGTAATGTTTCCTTTGACGGCTAACACAA
>CAYRYY010000091.1:0-5516 GCA_964428715.1 uncultured Gammaproteobacteria bacterium | reverse complement strand
GTCGCCTTAGTCTACTCGACCAATCCACCTGTGTCGGTTATGCGGTACGGCAAAAAATGAAACTCCCTACGAATCTTTTCTCGAAGGCTGAAACTTACGATCCTTGCTCTACTTTCTTGCGATTTTGAACTTGCATTTGTCACTTAATCTTAATGTCTCGACGGATTTACCAATCTAAACAATCTCATGACTTAGACCCCGATATACGGGATGATCCTTTCCACCCTTGTCCATCCTTAGGTAATAACGCTTCACTTCCTGTAGCAGAATTTTAACTGCTTGTCCATCCGGTTACCCCGCGCTTTATGACGGGCCACCGTTAGGAGCCGACTAACGCTGCGCTGACTTACATTGCGCAGCAAACCTTGGATATTCGGCGGGCACCGTTCTCAGGTGCCATACGCTACTCATGCCGGCATTCTCACTTGTAATAACTCCACCATGGTTTACACCACAGCTTCAATGCAATTACGACGCTCCCCTACCACTTGTTCCGATAAATCGGAATCAAATCTCCGTCGTCGGTATTAAGCTTAATCCTCGATCATTTCCGGCGCCAACATCCTGTATAGACTAGTGAGCTGTTACGCTTTCTTTAAAGGATGGCTGCTTCTGAGCCAACCTCCTAGCTGTCCAAGGATACTGACTTCCTTATCAACTTAGCTTAAATTTAGAGACCTTAGACGGGAGTCTGGGCTGTTTCCCTTTCGACCCACGAGCTTAGCCCCGCAAGTCTGACTCTTTCTTAAGTTTACACGGTATTCGGAGTTTGATTGATCCTGAAAGATTGCTCCTCCAGAGACCATTCAGTGCTCTACCCCCTGTAAACATTCATAAGGCTATACCAAAATATATTTCGGGGAGAACCAGCTATCTCCAGGTTCGTTTAGTATGTCACCCCTAACCACAAATCGTCTCAGATCATTGCTGCGATCACGAGTTCGGGCCTTCCCCCGATTTTCATCGGGGTTCACCCTGTTCATGGTTAGCTCACCTGGTTTCGGGTCTTTTGCAATGCGCAAGATATCCCAGTTAGGGATTGCTTTCACTACGTCTCCGGACAAAATTGCCCTTAAACAAAGCGCAATACAAAAACTCACCGGCTCATTCTTCAATAGGCACGACGTCATACGATAAATCGCACTTCGTCTGCTTGTCAGCTAATAGTTTCAGGTACTCTTTCATCCCCCTCCCGGGGTGCTTTTCACCTTTCCCTCGCGGTACTAGTTCACTATCGGTAAATGTTGATGTTTAGCTTTGGAGCGTGGTCGCCCCAGATTCCCACAGGGTTTAATCGTACCCCATGGTACTCAGGAATTAACAAGAAGAGAAAATCGTTTCGAATACAGGACTGTCACCCTCTTTGGTCACGCTTTCCAACGTGTTCTTCTACAATTTTCTTTTTTGACTTCTTTTGCATTTAAGCAAGTTCTCCTACAACCCCATATATTGCTATATGGTTTGAGCTGATCCGCTTTCGCTCACCGCTACTGACGGAATCTCTGTGATTTCTTTTCCTCGGACTACTTAGATGTTTCAGTTGGTCCGGTACCCCGCTTATTACTATATAAAAGCCTTGCGGCTCCTAACTTTACAATAAGCTACGTATAAATACGTGGGTTTCCCCATTCGGACACCACCGGATCATAATGTATTAGGCCATTCCCCGGTGCTTTTCGCAAGCCATATGCGTCCTTCTTCGGTCAACACTTCCTAGGCATCCACTATTAGCATTAAATAAATAGCGTAGATTCTAAAAAACCAATCCACCCCCTGGGTGGACGTTTATTAATCCATTAATAACTTAAACTATGCCCCGGCTGGAACATAGAACTCCTGCATCCGCGATTACTTGAGCGGAGGAGTTTTTGACCTAGTTGTATAATTCCGTTGAAAATGCACGAATGCACTTTAACGGAACCGTTTGTATATATTCACATTCATTGGACATGAATGTGTTTTCTCCCAATTATTAATGAGCTATAAACTGTCTCGTATATTCGTTTCTCGCCGGGAAGTAAAATTGCACTTCCACCGACGAGGAACCAACATGCGAAACTAAAAACTGTTTGTATCCCTCTATTCTTGCGCTACTTTCTTAAAATTCTTCTGTGGACCCTAGGAGATTTGAACTCCTGACCTTCGCATTGCAAATGCGACGCTCTACCAACTAAGCTAAGGGCCCAAGTTTTATTGCGAAGCTTTTAAGCCTCGCTCATTGCAATACTTAAACCTGCTTACCCAAGTTAAACTCTGGTAAAGCGGTCTCAAACAAGAAAATTTTCAAACCAATAAGGGAAATCGTAAGAGAAAAACTGCGCAATAGGGATACCGCTGAGGGTATGTATTGAAGTTAGATATTGTTTTTCGTCATAAAGTAAGCTCGATTTCCTGTAAAGGTAAAGACTATTTTAGCCATAATCTGAGGCTTTGTCAAGCAGTAAATATCATCTACTTATGAGTATTGTTAGTCCTTGCTCTTGAAGCCTCCTGCAAAGCCGCCCGTGCTGTTCTTACCCATTTTAAAGAAGTTTTCGGAAACGGACATTTTACCCTGTATCTAACTCCATCTGGCGTTGTGCGCATAACACCCACAAATGCATCCTCGGTGGATTTTAGGCCTTCATGCTCTTCTGCAAAGACTTGTGCCACAACATTATCAAGCCCAACAGGGAAAGACTGTATGCCAGCCTCAGCAAGCTCGGTTTTCATAGATTCAGCAAGATCAGTGGTGGCCTGAAAATAAGCAGATCCACCTGAATCTTTAATTGAAATAAGTTTAGCAACTAGTCGGCTATGGTCTCCTAATAACTCATTTGCCTTGACTGTTGCCTTTTTAAAAGCTTTAAGTCTTTCGTTAGAAATCGTGCGTACGAGTAAACTCCCATCCCTATAAGTTCCCGTAACCGTCAATGTCCTATATCCATCCTTAAATGTAGAGCCTTTTTCTAAATTACCCATGCGTGAATTATATCCGTTTGAAGCTAAATGTGCAAATTGAGTAGCTACCAGGTTTGTGGCGTGTTAACAGGCACTACAGAAGTTGGTGTCGCTTGTGGAGTTTTTTTCTCTCGAGATTGAGACTGTTTCTCGTTTTGCATACACTGCAATCCGGCAAATGAAGCCGTTGCAACACCTGCTAGAAGAATCGCATCCTTAACAAACCTCCTTCTTGAATATGTTGGTCTTGAAATTTCCTTCGACATAATATTTTATACGAGCGGTGTCTAGAAACAACGTCTAGTCTTTATCTTCATGCACTACTTTATATGTTGCACCTGCTATCATCCGTGCTACTCCTGAGAATGGGCAGCGTTTCAAAAATAATTGACCGTCATCAGTTTTACCTTCAGATATGAAATCTGAATCTTTAAAACTTGTCTTTCTAGAACCTTGCAGGAAAAACACACCTTCTAGTAATTGTGTTGCAATTTTCCTTTTGTTTTCGGCAACATGCTCTTTTGCTGAACCTATTACCAATCTTCTCACTACGTGCTCATACACATTGAAGACATCATTCGTCCCCCGCCTCACCTTTCCTGCCTCAATTATCTCCCTAAGCTTATCATGGTCACTCAAAAGGGGAATTAAGGATCTCATAACACTTCTTGCACCTTCTAACTCAGAGCCAGATAAAACTCCAGCAACTGGAAGATTATTATAAAATCCGCGCACATGCCTTGGCTGCCCATTTACAGTTAATCTGTCTCCAATTTGTACTTTTCTGCCGACTATTTCTATTGGTTTTCCCATAAAAAGGAGATTATAGTACTCTTATGGATGTCTTATCAAGCTAAACAGCCTGATTTCTGAGGTATTTTTCGGTATCAAGTGCTGCCATGCAACCAAAGGCTGCAGCAGTTATTGCCTGCATATATGCGCTGTCATGTACGTCTCCAGCCACAAATATTCCGTCTAAATTAGTTCTGGTGTGGTCAAAAGTCTTAATAAAGCCTTTTTCATCTGTTTCTATGTTGTCAAAAATCTTGGAGTTAGGCGTGTGCCCAATTGCTACAAATATCCCATCAATCGGAAACTCCCACGTTAATTTCTCGCCGCTTTCAAGTGGTGCGCCGCCCATATCTCCTACTGATTTTTCCACGTCTTTCCCGCCCTCTTTCACTTTAATTTTGTCTCCAGTTGTTTCAATTTTTACTTTTTCTACTTTTTGATCACCCAAAACTTCAGTAATGACACTATTCCAAACTACAGTAATTTTAGGATTTTCAAAGGTTCTTTTCTGCATTATCTGCGAAGCTCTAAATTCTTCTCTTCTATGCACTAACCACACATGTTGAGCAAATTTAGTTAACACTTCAGCTTCCTCCATTGCACTGTCTCCTCCACCTACAACTATGACATTTTTACCCCTATAAAACGCTGCATCACATGGAGCACAGGATGATATGCCCCTCCCAATCTTTTCTTTTTCTCCAGGAACATTTAGCCACTTTGTTTCAGCACCGGTTGCCACAATAATAGACTTTGCAGAATAGGTCTTTTCATCATCAGTTGTGACGGTAAAAGGTTTCTTACTGAAATTCCCAGACACGAAATTAGCATCAACAATCTCAGCGCCATGCTTTTCAGCTTGTTTTCTCATCTTTGTCATGAGTTCTGGACCCATAATACCTTCTGGGAAACCTGGAAAATTCTCAACTTCTGTGGTTAAAATAAGCTGACCGCCCCACTTGCGGCCTGCAATGATGAGTGTTTTTAAGTCTGCGCGGGTCGTGTAAATTCCAGCAGTTAAACCAGCTGGCCCACTACCTATGATAATTACGTCATATATTGTATCCATTATTAAAGGGGAATTATGCAGCAAGAGCCTCGTCTAGTGCTTTCTTAAAAGTTTCTTTTCCTTGAACTCCCACAACACTTCCCATAGGCTTGCCGCCTTTAAAAACAACTACTGTAGGCAAACTCATAATACTAAACGTGGAAGGTGTTTTTATATTCTCATCTACATTCATCTTTCCAAATTTTACTTTTCCCTCGTACTCTTTGGATAATTCGTCAATGGTAGGTGCTAACATATGGCAAGGAGTGCACCATTCAGCCCAAAAATCAACCAGTACAGGAGTCTGGGATTTTAATACTTCTGCTTCAAATGTATCGTCTGTAAAAACTGTTACTGCTGACATAAGATAACCAGTATATACTTGTGCGCTCTACCCTGTCAAGAAAGAATTTTTATGCCTAACGTTTGATATATGCTCAATTTCAGCATATAATATGAAGGAAGTTATTTATATGAAACTTAGTACTGCTCGTGAAGATGTCTTCATAGTATTCTTGTCTTTTTGGATCACCATCCTTTTGACTAGGTATTGGTCGTTTCAATATTTCAGCGTATTCAATGAGTATCCCGTTCTTTATATATTCAATGTCCCAATTCATCACTTCTTTGTAGGTTTGATCTTAGTATCCATCGTCTTTTTCGTAAAATTGGTAACAAACAAGTTTTCGCTGCTTGGACTTTTATGCCTGGGAATAGGCCTTGGACTCATAGCTGA
>CAYRYY010000090.1:2428-5587 GCA_964428715.1 uncultured Gammaproteobacteria bacterium | reverse complement strand
GGAATGAGCCTCCAGTCTAGGCTATATTTGTCGGCCATGTTGACAATGTGCTGTGCGTAAGGCTCTAGAGGAGAGTCGTATCTTTTAAAGAACTCTTTCAGTGTTTCAACTCTTGCTTCTGTTTCTTGTGTTGTGTGTGTGGTAGAAGTTATGACTTCTGGAACGGCTTGAAATGTAGCATTTGAGGCTAAACGCTGAGGTTTTTGTGAGGACATATTAAGGGTTATGAGATAGTACCCTACTAATGACAAAAGAACTACTGGAAGCAACATAAGGTACGTTCCAAGGAGCAAAAAATTGCGCGGTTTAAATCCAACCTGTTTTGTGTGCAGCACTATATCAGGTAGTGAAGAAACATGTGCGTCCGTATCTAGATTAGCCTCTTTTTTATGTGTTTTTGAAAACAATCCCACGGCTTTTATCATTGCACAAAAATTACTGCTGTGTCAAGAAAACACACTAGTTACAACATAATCAAACTGTATTTTGTATAATATTGATTACGCCCGAGTGGTGAAATGGTATACACGCAGTGTTCAGAACGCTGTGTCGCAAGACGTGGAGGTTCGAGTCCTCTCTCGGGCACTAAGATTAAACCCATACTAATTATTACGGAAATAACAGTTTTGGTTTGGAAAGAATTTTTTTGATGATAAATGCAGGAATCGATTGCTTTTTATCCAAAGAAAACCCCACTTTTAGAAATTTTCCAAATTCTCTTATATATGCACTAGGTGTAAGAGCATTGATATATTCAGGTGTGCGGTTTTGGAGTAGCCAGGCATGAAAACTTGCCTGTAAACTGCGTGGTATTTTAAAGTATTTCGGAGTCTTATAAGCCATGCTGTATTTTGCATGTAATTTCTGAGTGCGTGTTTTTGGTATATTTTTTAACTTAACTATTACAGATGACGGTATAGCGATCTTGAAATCTCGCTGCAAAAGCTCCAGTGCATCTTTAACCTGAATTACAGCTTCAAAGGTTTTTGCCCACTCTAAAACACACTGCCAATCAAGGTGGTATTTTTTTATCAAATAATGTGCATCTATAATCCAGCGCAAATGTGGTGCTCCCGTAGTGGTGTTAGAACTATAATCATTGACTCCCCAGCGTGCCCCATGAACTATTATATGAACAAGCTGAAGTTCGGGTTTCATTATCCGTATGGGATTATCTTTAAACGAAAATATTTCGGTATCTTTTTCTATATTTGCAATAACTCTTGGAGTGAGTTTAAACCATAACGGTTTGCGGTGAAGGTCTAGCTTGCCGGGAAAACCCTGTTGAGCTAGGACAACCGAATGGCCATCCTCGCTTGATTTGGTCCATCCTGCAGACAAGAGAATTTTTAAGGCCCTTTTGTGGTAATGGTCACTGACATAGAGGTCAATATCATGCATCGCTCGCATGTCACTGTGTTCATAAATACCTGAGGCAAACAAGGCAAGTCCTTTAAGGGCATAAAGAGGTATTTTATTTTTTGAAAATTCCCCGGCGATTAGTTGTGCGACTCGGATTACTATCAGATTTCTTACTGCCGTTTTATGGGAAATATTTCTAAGTTTCGGCTCAATCGGGACTCCAAGGGACAACAAATTAGAAATTGCTGATTGTAGAAGGAGATATGATTCACTTTGCATATGGAAAATGCTGTTTCTGCTATTCCATTGTTCCCAATGTGATTGTGCCTCCTCTCTATTATCAGCTAAACTAATTTTTAAAAGAATCTCCTGTTCGGAAGTGGGATACCATAATCGATTTTTTGCCATATATAGCATTCTACTCTATAGAGCTTTTATTAGAAATTATTGACAAGGTACGTGTTTAATTTTATGATACTATACGAGAAAGTGAATATCTAATATGAGGAAATTTAAAATCAATCCCGATATTGTTTATGATACTATTGGCGGAGAAGTAATATTACTTGATATTGAGAAGGGAAATTATTACCAACTTAAAAATGAGGCTGTTCAGGTATGGGATGAGCTGATGAATCGAAAAATTTCATCAGCTACTATGGTTGCTGATAGTCTATCCAAAAGCGGCGCATATTCTTCGAATGAAATCTTAGAGTCTATAATCCCTTTTATCGACGAGCTAGAATCCGAGCATATTCTTTTAGAAATCAAAGAATCTAATGAAAATACATCCCTATCTCGCGTGAAAGGAAAGGTAAAAAGAAAATTTCCCACACCTGTTTTGCTTAAATATACTGATATGCAGTCGATTTTGCTCCTAGACCCCATTCACGATACCTATGATAAGGGTTGGCCCAACAAAAAAAGGAAAAATCCTTAATAAACGCAAAAAAATGCAACTACATCATACTTTCCTCAATGATCTGCGGGAAACATTTAATAAGGCAACTCTTAATAGCGGTGTAATAGAGCGATACTTTAAAATCGGGCCATGTGAAGTTCACATGCGGTTTGCAAGTCCAGAGCTAGTCAATAAGATGACACCTGCTTTGGAGCATTTGGAAATTGCCAAGAGTCAAAATCCTGATTTAACTATATTTCTTTGGGATGACAAAACGACTCACTCTGTAATGCAACCATTTCCATGGGTGGACTTACCAAGTAGAAAACAATCGTCAATTACTAAGCTACTTAACACTGACGAGATTTACACGACATATAACGCATTCAAGCGTATCTTGAACGTATATGATGCATCTTCTCAAACTGCTTTTTTTTGGGTTCCAGACGCACGTAAAGTACCTTTTGATGAATTAACCTCACCTCTCCAGAATATTTTGCACAAATTTTTAATGCTTAAAGGTGCATATCTGGTTCACGCGGGTGCAGTGGGCACTCCACGTGGGGGTATACTTTTGGCAGGCAAAGGCGGTAGTGGAAAATCAACCTCTGTTTTGAGCTGTCTCAATTCGGAGTTGTTTTATGCGGCAGATAACTGCACCCTCCTTACTGGAGGGTCTAACCCAACAGCATATTCACTGTACTCGAGTGCAAGACTCCATGGCCAGACTCTTTGGCGAGTGCCTCATCTCATTCCCTCCGTTGTTAATAGGTCTGATTTAAAACGCGAAAAAGCAGTTATGTTCCTCAATCAGATGTGGCGGGAAAAATTAATTTCACAATTCCCTCTGCGCGCGATATTTTTACCGCATGTCACAAGCAGTTTAAATACAACAA
>CAYRYY010000090.1:1254-2418 GCA_964428715.1 uncultured Gammaproteobacteria bacterium | reverse complement strand
AAGGATGCAATTCATGCACTCATTTTAAGCACTGTTGTACAATTACCACAGACGGATCCTCACCTGGTGCAGGAATTGATAAAAATCATTCATAGTGTACCTGCCTATCATTTAGAATTGGGTACTGAAATGTCCCAAATTCCGCAGGTAATTTTGAAATTTTTAAAGGAATCTTAATTTTATGGACACTTCAAAACCGCTTATTTCTGTTATTGTTCCTGTTTACAACGGTGGTAAATATTTGGCAGACGCCATTAAGAGTGTCATCGCACAAGATTATAAAAATTTTGAAATTATTGTGATAGATGATGGGTCAACTGACAACAGTGCAAAAACCGCAAAGTCGTACCCTCTTTCTTATGTATACCAAACGCATGCAGGATTGGGGGCAGCTCTCAACCATGGTATTTCACTTGCAAAAGGAGACTATTTCAGTTTTCTAGATGCAGACGATTTGTGGTTTAAAAAAAAGATATCACGACAGCTAGCGTGTTTTGAAAAAGATTTGACTCTTGATATGGTTTTTGGTCGTGTACGCGAGTTTAGGGATACAAACGGAAAAAAATTGACAATTCAAAGTTTTACCAAAGGATCTTTGATGAAAGGCACGATGCTAATCCGACGTGAAGCTTTTTTTCGTGTTGGCTTATTTGAGACAAAATGGCGTCTGGGCGATTTTATTGACTGGTATCTGCGCGCGTATGAGCTGAAACTAAAAAGTTATACTTTACCAAATATTATATACGAAAGACGGATTCACAAAAACAATATGGGCATAATGTATCGGGCAGAACTTAGAGATTACGTTCATATACTGAAAAAGTCACTTGACCGCCGTAAAATATTAAAAAATGAACACTAAAGTCAGCATAATTATTCCCACTTTCAACCGTTCTGCGTTCCTTCTGGATGTTCTTGAGAGTGTGCGCTGTCAAACAAAACAGCCTTTTGAAATAATTGTGGTTGATGATGGTTCTACAGACAACACACGGGAAGCTATTATTAAATCTGGCTACCCTATAGACTATGTTTACCAAAAAAATAGTGGTCCGGCAGCAGCACGTAACGCTGGTATTGCCCGCGCCCGAGGAGATGTCCTTGCTTTTCTTGACGATGACGATCTTCTGATGCCTCTTGCACTTGAGTTAACAGTTGGACACATGG
>CAYRYY010000090.1:0-1244 GCA_964428715.1 uncultured Gammaproteobacteria bacterium | reverse complement strand
AAAAAGGTACATGGCAAGTATACATATAAAGCAATTCCACCAGTCTGGCCGGAACGAATAATCGGCAGTGCTGTTATTGCCAAAAAGGTATTTGAAAAAGTAGGACTTTTTGATGAAACACTGTCTCTTGGAGAAGATATAGACTGGTTTATGCGCGCTAAGGAAAAACAAGTTCGTTTTTTTACTCTTAACGAAATAACGTATTTATACCGCATGCATCAAAACAACCTTACTAAAAATAAGCATGAGAGCCAGAGATTCATGTTGAAAGTATTAAAAAAGTCACTTACCAGGAGGGGAAAGGCAAAAGCTGGAGAAGTCTTACCACTTACGGATTTATCAGATTTTCATTATTAAGCACAAGAAACTTATGCATGCAAACATCCTTAATTAATCAAAATAATCCAATTTTTTCATTATTTTTAAACAGCACTCGTAAGCCTGATGTTTTTCTGTATCAACTGTAAAAACCTCTTTTGGATTTTCAAAAGGCGCAGATACCCCTGTAAAATACCCCAACTCTCCTTTAATGGCCTTCATATACATACCTTTAGAATCTCGTTTCTTACATTCTTCAAGACTACATTTAGTGTAGACCAAAAAAGGATTGTCAAGAGTATTTTTAACCATCTCTCTCATTTCATTTGTGGGGGTTATAAAAGAGGCAACAACAGGAATATTGTTTTGATTAAAAAGCTTGGCGATGTGAACAATTCTTCTAATATTCTCCATTCTGTCCTCATCGCTGTAACCTAAGTCTGAATTTATCGTTTTTCTCAGCTCATCAGCATCTAAATGGACGGCATTAAATCCTCTCTTATTAAGTTCTGTTTTTAATTCTTTAGCGATTGTTGTTTTACCCGAACACGGCAAACCCGTAAACCAGATTGTTTTTTTGAAAAGCGATAGATAATTTGAGACCTCGTCAGGGAGTGAAAACGCAGAACCGTTTCTAATTGCGGTTGCCGAAATATTGCTTATTTTTTTTGGAACTTTTATGAGGTTAATTTCATATCCTACATTTCTGCCAATATTCACACTTTCAATATCTGGAATAGTAATTATTTTTACTTTTTCCCCATAGATTCTCCTTATCATCTCTTCTCTTTGCGAAACCGTAAATGGGTTGGCATCGGAAATTTTGGTATCACGGATAGCAATGCATACTTCCTTATCCTTGGCAATCATTTTATCTATGATATATTTATGACCATTATGAAATGGCTGCCACCTGCCTATAAAAA
>CAYRYY010000089.1:4404-5614 GCA_964428715.1 uncultured Gammaproteobacteria bacterium | reverse complement strand
ATTTTAAACAAGCAAGGAGTGGGATATATGCTGGTTGATTTTACAAAAATGTCTGAAAAGGAAAGAGATTCTATCTTGAGGAATCTGGGTGGGATTGGAAAAAATAGTTTGCGCTATTAGTTATCTCCCACTTTTTTGTAATTGATTGCAAATGTAAGAGGGGTCTGGTATAATACAAAGTAGATTAAAAAGAAATACATCGGGCTCTCCAGAATAATCCGATAAATTACACAAATGGCACTTTCAACAGACGAAAAACAAGACATCATTAAACAGCACGCAACCGTGGATGGCGACACTGGATCTCCAGAGGTTCAAATTGCACTTTTAACTCACAAGATTGAAAAGTTGGCAAGTCATTTAAAAATTCACCAAAAAGATTCACACAGCAGACGAGGATTACTTAATATGTTATCCAAAAGACGCAGACTCTTTAACTTCCTTTTCAAAATGGATAAAAAAAGAGCAGAAGGAATTGGTCAAAAATTTGGTCTTGCTTAATATCCCCGTATATTAAATAATAAGATATAACTTTAAAAACCACGGAATTGACCACAAAAAATGAAAAAATTTAAAACAACGCTAGATATTAACGGCCGTACACTTAGTTTTGAAACAGGAATTGTAGCCGAACAGGCATCTGCAGCAGTTATTGCCCGCATGGGAGACACTACAGTTTTAGCAACTGTTACCATGGGCTCCAACGACACCACTCTTGATTATTTCCCACTTTCAGTTGAATATGTTGAAAGACTGTATGCTGGAGGAAGAATTAAAGGCTCACGTTGGGTAAAACGTGAAGGAAGACCTACTGATGATTCAGTTTTAACAGGACGTGTTATTGACCGCACTATTCGCCCACTTTTTCCTAAAGAACTTAAAAAAGATGTTCAAGTAGTAGCTCATATTTTGTCAGTTGATTTAGAAAATGACCCAGATATAGTTGCTGTTAATGCTGTTTCAGCAGCATTGGCAATTTCCAAAATTCCATGGGCTGGTCCTATTGGATTTATGAGAGTTGGTTTAGTTAATAATGAATTAGTTGTTAACCCTCTAGAAACTCAATATGCAGATTCATCTCTTGACCTAGTAGTTTCGTCGCTTAATGATCGCTCTATCATGATTGAAGCGGGAGCAAAAGAAGTCGAGGAAAAATTTGTGTCTGAGGGAATAAAGCTCGCAAAAGAAACCAATGCAAAAATTATTGCAA
>CAYRYY010000089.1:0-4394 GCA_964428715.1 uncultured Gammaproteobacteria bacterium | reverse complement strand
TGATTTGTTAAAAGAGGTATGAATTGAAAAAATTGAAGTTTCAAAAGACGAACAGCTAGAGGACGTAAAGACATTAGTTTTTGAAAATTATAAAGACAAGATGCACGCGCTTATTGCAGCAGGAGTGAATAAGGAAGTTGGACGAGAGTTAGGAACAATAGCTGATGAAATTTTTAATGCTGAAAAGGAAAAGATGGATGCTGCAGGAACTCCAATGACCCTAGACAAGAAAAAGATTGCAGCAGGAGTTGACTATGTATTTAAGAGAACAGTAAGAGAAATGATAGTTAATGAAGGAAAGCGTCCTGATGGAAGACAGATTAAGCAGATCAGACCTATTTCAGCACAAGTTGGACTTATTCCACGTGTTCATGGCTCAGCATTATTTGCAAGAGGAGAGACTCAGGTATTGTCAATTGCAACTCTTGGACCACTTTCAATGGAGCAGATTATAGAGTCTCCTGAAGGTGAAGAAAAGAAAAGATATATGCATCACTATTCATTCCCTCCTTATTCAGTAGGTGAAACAGGACGCATGATGAGTCCTAATAGGCGTGAAATTGGGCATGGAGCACTAGCAGAACGTGCGCTGGAGCCAGTTATTCCAAGCGCTGAAACATTCCCATATGCTATTCGTGTAGTTTCAGAAACCATGAGTTCTAACGGTTCTACGTCTCAAGCATCAGTTTGTGGTTCAACTCTAGCCCTTATGGATGCAGGGGTACCAATTTCGGCTCCTGTTGCTGGAATTGCAATTGGACTCATGACACTAGATGACAAGTCTGTTGTGTTAACTGATATTATTGGTCTTGAAGATTTTGCTGGAGACATGGATTTTAAAGTTGCTGGAACAGCAAAAGGAATTACTGCAATCCAAATGGATACAAAAATTGCAGGGCTAACAGATGCGGTTGTAGAAGAGACATTAATAGACGCCAAAAATGCTAGACTTGACGTATTAAAAGAAATGTTAGCGGTGCTTCCTGAGTCTAAAAAGGAAGTTTCACAATATGCTCCAAAAATTACTATGGTTAAAATTGATCCTGAAAAGATTGGTGGGCTTATAGGGCCTGGAGGCAAAATGATTAAAAACATTATTGCTACAACTGGTGCACAGGTTGATGTGGAAGATGATGGAAGTGTAAGTGTTTCAGCAGTAGACGAAGAAGCAGTTAAAAAAGCAGTAGAGTGGATTGAAGGTTTAACTCATGAAGTGTCTCCTAATGAAGTGTATGAGGGGACAGTTAAAAGAATGCTAAACTTTGGTGCATTTGTTGAAATACTTCCTGGAAAAGAAGGAATGGTTCATGTGTCCGAAATGTCAACAGATTATGTGAAAGATCCAGCAGACGTTTTGAGCTTAGGACAAGCAGTTAAAGTAAGAGTTAAAGAAATAGATGATCAGGGACGCGTTAATTTATCAATGCTTTTTGGAGAAGATGCAGAAAAAAAGAAAGAAGGCGGAAATAATGGTGGCGGAGATCGTGGCGGAGACAGAGGACCTAGAGACGATAAGCCAAGATTTGAAAGTCGAGAGAGACGAAGTTTTGGACGTGGTGGCAGATCAAGTAATAGTGGCGGTGGTGCTCAAGGACCACGACGTGATGACGCTCAAGGAGGAATCAGAAATGAATTCGGAAGTTCTTACGCCTCAAAACGCCCAAGAAGGTAATTTTAGTATTGTTTGCTTTTTAGTGTAATATTCCCGTTTTCAATTTCAACATATTGTCCTATTCCGTGTCTTATAATCCCTGTATTTATGAAATGATTTTCTAAATCAATTTCTGCAGCATGGGTATGTCCGCAGATTACATACTCATTTTCTAAAAGTTCATTTTTTTCTAAATCTTTGATAACTGTGTTGTATTTTTTAAACAAAACTTGAAGTATTTGAGGTCCAAATAGTTTTGTTAGTATGTGTTCCAGGTCTTCATGGAAATGTTTCATAAAAAAGACCTCTGACATCCTAGTCGTTTTCATAAGATTCTTAATGAGAGAGTATTTTATTTTTTTTGTATCGCCGTGTTTCACAATAAATGTTTTATCACCTTCTTTAAATGTATATATTTCATTTTGCTGATCTGAAAAAAGATTAACTTGTTTGTCAGAATATTTGCGTTTATCATGGTTTCCGTATACATACACAGTATGTTTCTGCTTAAGAATAGGAAATAATTTCTTCCAATCAGAATTTATAAACTCCTGGAAGGTAATTAGTTTTCCTTCCCAAAAATCTCCAGCGATGATTATCTTATCCGCGTTTTTTATAATTCCCTCAAGAAATTTATATTTTCGAGCTTTGAAAGTGGTGGTAAGATGGGTATCTGAAAAAATGATTGTTTTCATGTGCCGAAATTTCTTTGTCTTTGCGCAAAGTCATCCAATGCTTTATCAAATTCTTCAACGTTAAAATCTGGCCATAATGTATCTGTGAAATACAGCTCAGAATAAACACTTTGAAACGGTAAATATCCGGATAGCCTTTTTTCGCCACCAGTTCTAATAATAAGGTCTGGATCTGGCTGCGTTCCGGTATATAGGTATGATTTAAATTCTTCTTCATTGATCTCTTTCTTGTCACTTTTGAGTAAGCAGTTTATTGCGTCAATTATTTCTTTTCTTCCACCGTAGCCCAACGCAATATTCAGGGTAAGCTTTGTATTATCTTTTGATTTTTCCCTTATTTCTTTGACACTTTTTTGGATGTCTGAAGGGAATGAAGAGAGATCACCTAATATTTGAATTTTTACTCCATTCTCATAGAGTCTTTTTACCATGGGGTCAGCTAGTGCATCCCTAAAAACATCCATTAGTTCTAGTATTTCATTTTGCGGTCTATTCCAATTCTCAGTTGAAAATGCCCAGCATGTTACTACTTTTATTCCTTTGTTTCCTGCATGTTCCGTTATTGTTTCTATTTGCTTCACCCCATTTTTGTGTCCAAAAAAAAGTGCGAGTTTATTTTTTTGTGCCCATCGTCTGTTGCCGTCCATTATAAAAGCTACATGTGTTGGTATATTCATTGTGTTTGGTTATGTAAAAAATCGCCTGTTAAAATTGCCCATGGTGCGTAAGATGAATCATTGGATAGACACTTTTGTACAAACTCCTTCTTTGAAACCCATTTATATGCATACACAGCATCTGGGTTGGGAGTTACCTCGCCGTTATAAACACCAGTCAGAATAGCGCAGTATTCGTTTTCACAATTATCTCCATGCGGTACAAAATAATTGAATCCGCCTATTTTTTTAAGCTTTATTTGCGGAATGCCCATCTCTGTTTTAAGGGCTCTATTTCCAGCTGTCTCATAACTTTCGTCACCTGTTTTTAAATGAAGAGGGTGTGATATTGCCGTTGTATCCCAAAAGTTATCCCATAATTTGTGCTTTCTTTTTTGAAGAAGCACATCTCCTTTTGAATTTTCAAGCAGCACAACAAACGCTCTATGATGTACACCATTCCCCAAATGGCATGTTCTTCTATTTTCATATTTTATAAAATTATCATTTTCATCAACTACAAATAATATTTGATCGTCTGTATTCATATATTAAAAAAGGTGGTTGGCTGATTCTCTTGTGCCAACTGAAGCTAGATTAACTATTGTATCATGTACTCCCTCAATTGTTTTTGCAATTTCAGAAACTGCCGTTGCATTCTTTGACTCGCAAATAAGATGAACATCTTGCCCAGTATTAAGCGTGAAATATACTTCTATGCCATTTTCTCTCATACGTTTCACTTCATGCATGATGCGGACGGTATTTGGAAGTAGATAAATTAAAGATGGGTATGAAGTTAGCATAATGCTATGAAGCTCAAGTGCTTCAGATTCAATTATTTTTCCAAATTCTGTAAAGTTTTTGTCCTTTAAGAATTGTTTGAGAAGAGTTGTTTTTTTACCAATGTATTCTTGTCGTGTTTTGTAAAAAGGACTTGTGTTGGATAATTTTTGTCCCTCGGTCGTTGAAACCTTTTTCTTTTCATTGCTTGCAATAACTACAACATCACTAATATCCCAGTAAGAAGGCGGATATAAAGAAATTGCGTATGAGGTGTCATTCGTTTCACCATTAAGCCATTCCACAAATCCATCAGGGATAGATCTGCATGCAGATCCTGATCCAAGACGCGCTAAAATAGATAATTCTTTTTCAGAAAGATTTAGTCCAGCCGCCATGCTTGCCGCAACTGTCAATGCTGCAAACCCGGAAGCAGAAGATGATAGTCCTGTGCCGCTTGGAAAATTATTTTGTGATACGACTTTTGCGCGCGTGCTAATGCCAGCGATTTTCCTAATCCTGTCAAGATGTGTTATGACGCGAGTTGATTCTTGTTCATTTTCTTGTTCAGCTTCTTGTTCAAGGTTTATAAATTCAACCTCAAAACCA
>CAYRYY010000088.1:0-5620 GCA_964428715.1 uncultured Gammaproteobacteria bacterium | reverse complement strand
TTAAGATTATTATCGTTTCTTAAATCATCAATTTGAATATATCTAACACTATTATTTTGGTCTCCACTAGGAATTAAATTTGCTTTTTTACCTTTCTGAATTTTTACTACTTCACCCAATTTTACATTCATATTTTTTTTAATTTCGATATACCTTCTGTAATCTCATACTCTAGTTCTTCGATTTTTCTCATAATTACTTCTGAATTTTCAAACTCAACTTCATGATAGTCACCTATTTTGTACCTATTTATATTTAGGTCAAAAGAATTCTCTTCAATTTCACGCTTTTCTACATAGAAGAACTTGTCTGAACGCTTACTTTCCATATTTTCCTTTCTCTGTTTCCATTTTTGAATAATATCTGGAATATCATTGCTAATAATTTTTGTTCTCTTATCATCAAGACTGTATCCATCTTCTTGCATATCATAAAACCAAACTTTTTCGGTTTCTCCACCCTTAACAAATATTAGTATTGCAGTACGTACTCCTGCATATGGTCTAAATACTCCACTTGGCATTGATATAATTCCTTGAAGCTCACATTCATTTAAAAGCATTTTTCGGGTTAGCTTATGTGCATTGCTAGAACCAAAAAGAACTCCATCAGGAACAATTACCCCGGCACGTCCTCCAATTTTAAGAGATTTGATGATACGATTGATAAACAGTAATTCTGTTTTAGTGGTAGGAAGCAATAAGCCTTCATTGATATCCCCTTTATCGATACTTCCTTTAAATGGAGGGTTTGCCATAACTACATCATAGAAATTATCCTCATCATATTTTTTTGAAAGAGTATCTTTTTGTTCAATATTGGGAGTAGCGATACCATGCATCATTAAATTCATAAGCCCGATACGAACCATGCTGTCATCCATATCATATCCATAGAATGTTTTTTCTTTTAACTGCACCCATTGACGCTCGTCTGTTAACTTATCTCCAAGAAGTCCTCTGGTTAATCCATTCTCATCAGTTTTTTGATGCTCCTTGCTCGTATGCTGAGTGAGAATATGTTGATATGCACCAAGCAAGAACCCACCTGTGCCACAGGCTGGATCACAAATTGTATCACCCAACTTAGGATCAACTAATTCACAAATAAGCTGAATTATGTGTCTTGGAGTTCTAAACTGCCCAAGCTTTCCTGCGCTCGTTATCTCTGAAAGAAGATACTCGTAAACATCCCCTTGAGTATCCTGAAAACCTTGTCCATTTAATTCTTGAGTTGAAATTTCTTCAAATATTTCATCAATAATGTTGACTGCTTCAACAACTAATGAAGGTTTTGAGATAATAAATACCGCATTACCCATATGCTTTGCGAAAGAGCTATTCTCAGAGTTAAGAGTTTTTAAGAATGGGAAAACTTTAGCTTGAATATGAGTTAACATCTCTCCACCCTCCATATGTCGAAAATGACTCCATCTCAAATCCTCATTGTCCTTAAATATGGACTTATATGCTTCTCCTGTAAATTCTGCGTCCTGCATTTTCTTCAGATCCATTTGATCAAGGCGCTTCATAAAGAGAATATAAGATATCTGTTCTATTGCAGTTAGTGGATTAGATATGCCACCACTCCAGAACTTATCCCATAGGCGATCAATAGATGATTTTATTGTTGTATTAAGCATATTGAAAAATGTGATCAGTAAATTGCAAGATCTCCTGTTGCATGCGCTTATCAAATAATCCTAAAAAGCCATTCTCGTGCAATTTGGTAAATGGCTCTCTTACTAGATCTTGTTTAGTAAGTTGTCCGTTTTCGATAATGAAAGTCTGAAGTGTATGCAAAAACTGAATCTGTTTTGCGCTCATGGTGTTGTGATCAGCAATAAACTCAGCAAATGCTTCAGATACCTTTTCAGGGAAGGTAACTAATCCGCCTATTCCCATGATGTATTTGATAAGATCTAAGAAGCTTACTCTTCGTGCGTCATATGCCTTTTGTAAATTCTCTTCCGTAGGATATGGTTCATATTCTGCAAGAGTTTCAGCTAATTCCTCAACTTCCTCGCTCGTGATACTCTCGCCACTCTTTATCTTACGAAGCGTTTCATTTTCTTCCGCTAATTTTTTAACCAGTGCTTCTACTTTTTCCCGATACTTCTGAATTGTAATTCGCTCATTTGCTGCACCAAATTTAATATATTGTTTTTCAGATGTAATATCACGCAGGTCGAAGGCGTCCTGTTGAGGTTTTATACCTTCTTCTCGATACTTCATAAGTGGAGCAATTTTCTCTATCAGAATATCAAGGTCTTTTTCTTTAGCTATAGATAAGTATCCTCCATGAAGAATTGCCTCAATAAGATCTTTCTCTTTTGCCACGACATTAACTGTAAGAGGAAGGTCGGAAACCATTTCAATGATCACTTCTTCAAGAGTAGCAACTTTCTTTTCTTGTCCTTCTTTTTCATCTAACTTCTCAATTGAATATTGGATAACCTTTATCTCAAAACTCATTGCCTTGTAGTCTTCTCCTGTGCGAGTTCGCATGAGAGGAGCAATATTTTTTTGAAGAAATAGTTGCTTATCTTCAGTCAACCTTGCCCAAAACTGTTCATCTAAAGTATCCAGAGTATTCTTAGCATCGAGAATGACTACGTTGTTTTGAGGGAGCTTTACGACATCTTCTTTAAGTTTTTGAATAGAGTCTTGTATAAGCTGGTCATTCTCAAGGGTTTGAGCAATTGAAAGTTTTTCAAGTTTTACTTCAAACAATCTAACTGGAACTGGTTTTACTGGTCCTTGAATTTTTCCAGTTGGATTCATTTGGAAATATTCAAAATTGTCCCAACAATCAATAATTAGAAACTTATCTTTTTGCTTGCACCAAGGTTTCATTTTCTTTGGTTCAATGAGTCTTGTCCCACGGCCAATCATTTGCCAGAATTTTGTGTAGGAAAATACAGGTTTTGCAAAGACTAAATTTACTAACTCCCTGACATCAATACCAGTGTCAAGCATGTCAACGCTGATTGCTATTCTTGGGAAATCGCTATTTGTAAACTGATCAAGTAGGCCACCTTTACCATAGACACGAGGATCATCAGATACAATAACCTTTGCAAGATTTCCTTTATGCTCAGGGTATAAGTCGTCAAACACTTCTTGTAAACGTCTGGCGTGCTTCATAGTCATAGCAAAGAAAATTGTTTTACCTGGTAGAGTTCCGCTCTCGTCTTTAATTGATGACTCCATGAACTCCTGCACAATTAATGCATTTGTTCCTCTATTTGTAACTTTCTTTTCAAGGTCAGTTCCTTCGTAATTAATCTCTTCTGGTTCTTTCCCATCAGCTAATAATTTTTGCTGTTCAGGAAGTGAGATGTTATTCTTTCGAATTCCTTCTTTCTGGAACTTAGTACGAATTTTTAATACTTCGAAATCACAGAGATATGGTGGTTTATTGTTGAGAGCTTCCTCATATGAATATGCAAAGGTTGGAATTCCATCATCACAATTAAATAAGCTAAAGGTATTATGCTCCACTGCATCTTTTGGTGTAGCGGTTAACCCTAGTTGAATTGCATCAAAATAATCAAAGACATTTTTATAAACATTGTAAATTGATCTATGGCTTTCATCTGCAACAATCATGTCAAAGAAATGAGGACTCAATGGGCAGTCTTTGTCTTCGATAATGTTGAGCATTGTAGGATAAGTTGCAGCATAAACTCGTCTATCAGTTGCTATCTCTGTTTCACCGATCTTAGGCCATACTGGGGCGTTAGGGAGATATTCCTTAAAGGCGTCTAATGCTTGGTTGCGGAGTGCAATTCGATCAACAAGGAATAATACTCTTTGAACTCTATTAGTTCTCATTAGGACATCAACCATTGATACACAAGTTCTCGTTTTTCCTGTTCCAGTAGCCATGACAAGCAATGCTTTTCTTTTCCCTTTATCAAGATTTTCAAATACTGAGCGAATTGCTTCGATCTGATATGGACGACTGGAGATATCCCTGTTAATAAGTTCCTGGGACATTGGCTTCTCATTCTTTCTCAAGAAAAGCATTCTTTCAAGATCTTTCCTTGTAGGAAAACCATGAATTTTTCTTGGTGGGAACTTTTCAGTATCCCAAAAAAATATATCATTACCATTTGTATAGAAAACAAAAGGTATTTCTCTGCTAGAATTCTTTTGGATATTAACCGCGTACTGCCGCGCTTGCTCTTGCCCAATACGTGCATCTTTCGAAGTTTTCTTTGCCTCTACGACAGCAAGTGGGTATCCATCTTCACCCAATAATACGTAATCAGCAAATTGAAAACCTTGGTACTTATTCTCAGGCTCTTTAAAACCTTCAGGCAAACCAACCCAGATATTTAGCTCTGAAGTTACCAAAGATGGGATATTAACATCCCAACCCGCTTTTAAAAGTCGTAGATCGATAATTTCCTGACGTGTTTTAGCTTCACTTATTGACACCATTTTGTATCTGAATTATACCTTGAAATGTAAGGAGATACAACGAAGGGAGGAGATGTTTAGGAAATGTAAAGTGTAAAATATAAAACTTAAAATAGGACTATGGTTGGAGGCTGCCTTCTGTTCTGCCGTTGATGGAGATTTTTACGCTTTGGACTGTGTCAAATTGTAATAGAGTCTGCTCAATTTGGGATCTGATGGCTTGGACTTTGCAGGAGCCGGCAACTCCGTTTTCAAGTGTATTATTGAAATCTATTTCTGCTACTCCGTTTTGGATGACTAGTCTCTGGACTCGTACGCCACTATTTATACTTGTCAGATATCCCGCCTGTTGTTCGCTTTGGCTTGTGCCCATGAGCAACTGGTCGATTGCGGCACGTGCTGTCTGTTGGGTGCGGGGGATAGATCTGGTGACTGCGACTACATTTTCGCACTCTGCGGTGTTCTGCTTGTTAAAAAATATCTGTATCGGCATTTCATTTCCTGGTTTTGCGAAAGTCACTGGAACTCTGACTTTGTCTATTTCCGTTCCGTCTTTTGCTGAATATTGAAAGACTTCTATAAATCCTGAGCCTTCTGTTGGTGGAGTAAAGATGAGAGATATTTCAAATGGTCCAAATTGACCTATGTCGGGCGCATTGGCTGTCGTGAAATTTTCTGTGAGTACATTTCCATCTGCTGTGATCACTCTAACAGTAACTGAATTTTCAAAAGTTCTTGCCTCTCCTTGGACAATCACAGGACTGGTGATTTCACTATTTTGGATAGGTGCTGTAACAATAATATTCTCTGAACGAAGTGGTGTGACTGTGGTTCGTGGGTTTTGTGTGAGTTGAGGATTAGGTTTTGTCTGGATACCGGGTAATATTGAACCCTCACCCCTCATCTGCATATAGACAAAAAAGCCTGCGAGTACCACTAAAAACGTACCAAATGAAATGATTAGCTGTCTATTAATTTTCATGTACTAATTCGAGGTCTAAGTTAACGGGTCTGCTTCCAATTCTGGGTCTAGTTCTTTTTTGATTTCTTCGAATTCGTTTTCGATTTCTTTGAGTCGGGTTTTACTTTCTGCGATGAGGATAGATGCTTCTTTTACTTTTTCAAGTCCTAACTCAACATCGACTTCTTCTTGTGTGTCGAACCAGTCAGCTATTTCTGCTAATTTTTTTAAT
>CAYRYY010000087.1:0-5624 GCA_964428715.1 uncultured Gammaproteobacteria bacterium | reverse complement strand
TTTAACTCGGCTCACAAATATCATGAGTCTTCCCATTTTTACTGACGAAGCAATTTATGTGCGGTGGGGGCAGATTGCAAGGCAAGACGCTGCCTGGAGGTTTATTTCTTTGACAGACGGAAAACAGCCGCTTTTTATATGGATATCTATGAATATCATGCGTTTTGTATCAGATCCCCTTTTGGCATCTCGTCTTGTTTCGGTTTTTGCTGGTTTTGGAGCCATGATAGGAGTATTTATGCTTTCAATGGAGTTATTTAAAAAGAAAAGAACTGGAAGTGTAGCAAATCAAATATTTGGACAACTCTTAGAATCAAAAACAATAGGCTATATTACTGCTTTATTCTTTATAATATTTCCTTTCGCATTAGTTATGGACCGCATGGCTATGTACGATGCACTAGTAGCATTTACAATGGTTTGGGCGTTATACATGGAGGTATTGCTTGTCAGATACATGAGGCTTGACGTTGCAATACTGACTGGCGTTGCAATTGGACTGGCGGTACTTACAAAAACTTCTGGGTTTTTTGCTATATACCTTTTGCCTTTTTCGCTGTTGTTATTCAATTTCAAAGAAAAACAAATCATGTCAAGACTTGCTAAATGGTTTATATTTGCCCTTATAGCTAGTGCTGTTGCGTACATAATGTATTCAGTTCTCAGACTGTCTCCATTCTTTTATATTATTGATGAAAAAAACGGACTATTTGTTTATCCGTTTTCGGAATGGATAAAGCATCCATTTGAATACCTATACGGGAACTTTAACGCGATTATTGGATGGTACATAAAATATGTAACTGTTCCATTTCTTATTTTTGCATTAGCCGCATTTTTTATAGGAAAAAATTTCAGAGAAAAGTTATTACTTTTTGTTTGGAGTATGGCGCCTTTTGTAGCCCTTGGAATTTTTGGTAAAACTTTGTATCCGCGATTTATTTACTTCATGACAGTTCCAGCAATCGTATTAGGTTCGTATGCTGTTTATATGCTTATGCAGCGTTTTAAGAATAGGTTTATAAGTGTTTTGATACTTTTACTTGCCGCATCATTTATGATTTTTGCGGATTATTTTATAATCTTTAAATTCACACATGCTCCAATTCCTCAAGCAGATCTAGGTCAATATATTAATTCTTGGCCAGCAGGTGGGGGAGTCAATCAAATGGTTTCCTATTTTGAGCAAGAGGCTAAAAAGGGGAAAATCTATGTTGCAACCCAGGGAACATTTGGAAGTCTTCCTACAAATGCTATGGAAATATATTTGGGTGACAATCCAAATATTGAGACGCGAGGCATTTATCCACTTCCCTCAGAACTTCCTGAAGATTTAAAACAAATGGCAAAAATAATTCCTGTGTATTATGTATTTAATGACTATGAAGACGCACCTGAAAGTTGGCCTGTTACGCTTGTTGCAAAGTACCAAAAAGGAATAGGGGACAGAAACCTTTCAATTTATAAAGTAAACCCATAATCATGCGTTTAAAGAATTTATTTTTTCTCTCTTTGTTTTTTGTTATTCCGTTAATTTTTTTCTATAAAAGTATATTTTTTGGTATGGTTCCTTTTCCTGGAGATTTACTTTTAGGGAATTATGAACCATACAAGTCTGATACGAATTTAGGACTTGCATCCGGGAGTGTGCCGCATAAAGGACAAGGAGGAGATGTGATTCGGGAGCTATACCCCTGGAAACACTTTTCAATAGAGAGTATCAAATCTGGCGAATTTCCTCTTTGGGATCCATATGTATTTTCAGGAACTCCGCATTTCGCAAGTCTTCAGTCTGGTACTTTATATCCAGTTAATGTTCTCTTTTTTATCCTCCCATTTGTTGATGCATGGACAATATATATAATCCTGCAATACGTATTCCTCATGATTTTTTCGTATTTATATTTGCGTCAGATAGGGCTTCAAAAATTATCGAGTATTTTTGGAGCAGTGTCATTTTCTTTTTGCGCTTTTTTAACAGTATGGGGAGAATACGGAAACGTAGGACACTCACTTGCATTTTTACCTCTCATACTGTTTTCCATTGAGAAGATTTTACAAAAACAAAAATGGTATTGGTTTGTGCTGCTGATTATCTCATGTAGCGGTTCTATTCTTGCAGGATATATTCAGCTTACTATGTATATGTATATTCTTGCAGGTGTATACATTTTATCCAAGTTTCTTGTATCTAAAAAGAAAAACATAAAATTATACCTATTACTGATCTTGTCTTTAATTGCAGGCTTGGTGCTTTCAGCTGTTCAGCTTCTCCCTCTTTATGAATTGGTAAGCCTATCGTTAAGAGGAAACTATTCATATACAGATCTGACTGAAAGACTTTTACCGCTTGAAAGCATGCTGACATTTATTGTTCCTGACTTTTTTGGAAACCCTGCGACTCACAACTACTTTTTAAGGGGAGGCTCAACACTCGAACGTGCATCTCATGTGGGATTGTGGACAATTATATTTGCATTCTTTGCACTATTTACAAAGAAAACATTTTTTAGAGTATTTTTTTCCGTTTCGGCTGGAATATTGTTTTTGTCATGCTTATCGCTTCCTCCCATTACATATATTCAGAGCATTGGTATCCCATTTTTGTCCACGGGCATTCCGACGCGGGTTTTGTCTATTGTGAGTTTCTGTTTATGCGTTTTGGCAGCCATTGGATTTGATGGATTTTTTTACAAGCAGGAAAAGAAAAAAATACTCATAAGTATAGTAGGAATAACAGCCCTGGTTTTTATTGGGTTGTGGAGTGTTGTGTATCTAATTCCGGATCAAAATTTTCTTATTTCAAGACGCAATCTCATACTTCCAACAGGCATTTTGATATTAGGGGCACTGGGCATATTTACTAGATTTAATAGAAACATAATTGCAGTACTTATCATTGGTCTTACAGTATTTGAGCTGTTTTATTCATTTCAAAAATTTAATTCATTTGTCCCTAGATCTTATGTGTATCCTGAAACAAACATTAGTGAAAAAGTAAGAAGTATTCAGGGAATAGATAGGACATGGGGATATGGAAATGCCTACATTGACAACGATTTTGCAATTATAGAAAAAACGTACGCAACTGACGGATACGATGCATTGTTTAGTAAAAGGTATGGAGAATTTTTGTCAGCTTCTGAAAATGGGAAAATTCCAAGTGAAGTTCCCAGGTCTGTTGCCAATATTTATAAAGGATATGGCACGAGTGACTTAAAACAAAATGCAAATCGGAAAAGAGCACTCGATATAACTGGGACAAAGTACATATTGAACAAGAAAGAGGATCTAGGTATAGATAGCGCATTTGATGAAAGAGATTATAAATTAATATCTGAAGATCGAGGATGGCAAATTTATGAGAATTTAAAATCACTTCCTAGAGTTTCTTTATATGGTCAATATGAAGTTGTAAAAGATAAAAATGACATAATTAAAAGATTGTTTAGCCAAGAATTTAACCCACTAAACCTGGTTGTTATTGAGCAAGAGCTATCTGGTTATGACATACGGCAAGACTCAAGCAGTAGCGCAGAGGTTGTTTTCTACAAACCGAATGAGATTAAGATTAAAACTGCCTCAAATACCGACCAGTTGCTTTTTATCTCAGACACATATTTTCCTGGGTGGGTAGCATACGTAGATGGGAAGCAGGTGCCAGTTATGGTTGCTAATTATACATTTCGAGCAATTCCTGTAGAAAAAGGAACACATGAAGTTGTTGTGAAATATTCACCCATGTCATTCAGGACTGGTTTATGGATTAGCGTGGGTACATTTTTGGGTTTGATATTCACTATATTGTTTGGTACGCTTGTAAAACATCATGCTCAAAAAAATCGGAAAAAATAAATCAATTCTCATTATTCTTGCTGTATTGCTGTGCGTGTCGGCTATGCTAAGACTATATGAACTTGGTAAGTTTCCTGTAGGGTTTCAGATTGATGAGGCGTCCCTTGGTTATAATGCATATTCATTGCTGCAAACAGGCAAATCTGACGAAGGGAAATTTTTGCCATTATATGTAGATATTTTTGGAGACAATAGGCCCTCAGGGTATCATTTCTTGGCTATTGTTCCAGTTGCCATTTTTGGATTAAGCGAATTTTCAACTAGACTTCCCGGAGCAGTTTTTGGACTTCTTTCAATTATTCCGTTTTATTTTTTAACCCTGTATTTGAGTAAAGATAGAAAAGTAGCACTTGTTTCAGCATTATTTTTGTCAATTGCTCCTTGGCATACCGTGTTATCCCGTGCAAGTGCAGAAACAGTAGTAGCACTTTTTTTAATCATCGCTGGGTTTTACTTTTTACTCAAAAGTTTAGGAAATCAATCTAGAAAAACTCTTATAATTGCTGCAATTTGTTTAATTTCAAGCTTCTTTTTCTACCATACTCCACGAGTATTTGTTCCATTGATGTTTATTGCAACAACCCTTTTGTTTTATAAGAATTTGCTGCTTAAAAAGCACAGAACTTATACATATTATTATGCTACAGTTTTGTTTCTGGTCTGTATTGCGTCGTTTAGTCTTGTATTTTTAATCAAAGGTGGTGCGGGAAGATTTACTCAGGTAAATGTGTTTTCTCATCCAGAAACACAACTTGTGTTAGCAGAGCAGTATAGAGAAGATGGGACATTTGGTGTAGGGCCACTGAGCGCACGCTTTTTTCACAATAAGGTTGTCAATTTTGGATTTGATTACACTGCCAATTATTTAGAATATTTTAGCGGAGACTTTTTGTTTATAAGCGGTGGTCTTCCAAATTGGTATGAGGTTGATAGAATGGGGTTGCTTCATATCTTTCAGGCACCATTTTTACTCATTGGAGCGCTTCTTTTAGTGGCAAAAAGAACCAGGCTGTCCTTCTTCCCATTGATTTGGATCCTTTTGTCGCCAATTGTAGCCGCCCTAACAATCGACGATATTCCCAATCTGCAGCGGGCAATTGTGCTTTTTCCAATGCTTGATTTTGTAGCCGCGTATGGGGTTGTGGGCGTATTAGTTTTCTTAAGAAGAAAAATCAAATGGGCAGCAATTATAATAATTTGTCTTGTAGTTCTGTATTCAGAAGCATATTTTCTGCACCAGTATTTTATACATGGTAAAGCGCATAGAACTTGGTATAGGAATAATGGATTTGCCGAAATGATGTCAAAAGTAAATGAGAGTTATGACACGTACGACAAAATAGTTATTACTAAAACAGGTGGAGGTTATCCGTTAGTTTTATTTTATTCGCAATATAATCCCGCAAAATACATAGAAGAAGGTTCACCTAAAGATCCAGACTACAAAGGATTTGGAAAGTTCATATTTGTGCCCATAGAATGTCCGTCTGTGAATGCATCAGTAGACATTCCTAAGGATGCAAAAGCTTTGTATGTAGATCGTGGCACTTGCCCTGAACCCGTGAAGAAAAGATTCAAAAATATATATCGTGAGGATGGGTCTTTAGGGTTTAGAGTTGTGTATTAAAGCTGCATATGAATCAAATTTCTAAAAAATACAAATATCTATTGCTAAGTTTAATATTCGTCATTGGTTTCTTTTTGCGTTTTTATAACCTGTCAGGTAATCCTCCAAGTTTAAACTGGGACGAGGTGTCAAATGGGTATAA
>CAYRYY010000086.1:3488-5713 GCA_964428715.1 uncultured Gammaproteobacteria bacterium | reverse complement strand
TAGTTGGAGCTTCGACGACGGTACCTTCATCTGTTTTTAGCTGGAAGTTATTTGCTTCAGAAGTGAGATAATCAGTTAGTACTATTCCAGTAGCTACGAAGAATGTTCCTCCCGCAAAAGTTCCAAAAGGAGCAGCGCCTACTGGGGTAACAGCAGAAGCTTCTGAATCAATTTCTACTGTTCCGCCTGTTGAGCCGTCAGTTAAGGTGTGGGATGTGGCATGGGTTGAAAAAGTTCCTCTGGTGTTTCGAAGCATGATAATTTTATCGGTAGTGTTATGATTTACTACGATTCCAGTAGCGCCACTTGTTTCTTGTGTTACCGTATTCCCATCTACTATTGTGCCTGTAACTGAACCTGAATACCTGAGTCTGTATTCTGTTCCTAAGTAGAATTGTCCCTCAATCGTAAGAGAACCAGCGTCAATATCGCCTGTGTTTCCTCGGCGCGTAATGTACTTGGTGTACTCATACGTGTCAGCAAGTGTATTCTGGTTAACATCTATAGTGACTGAATAGTTTTCAGATGTTCCATTTTCGTCAATATCATTTGATCCACCTGTTGAAAGCCCTCCGAAAGTTATTGTAGGGGGGGATGCTAAAGCAGCCGGTCCGGCATCAGAAGATGAGCCATTAATATCAGCAGCTTTACCAGTAGTAGAAGTAAAGGCTTCATTATTTGAAAAATCCGTAATTGGATCTCCAATTAGGTAATAGTCGAAAGTTCCAGTAGCGGATGCTGCTCCTGTTACAGTAGTTACTACTGCTCTTGACGAGCCTGAAACAGTGATAACATCTCCAACTGCTATTGTTCCTGAGCCCCCATCAAAAGCAACTGTTTTATATCCTGTTTGATTATCTAAGTCATTTCCTGTTTGAAGCGGGATAGGATTACGTCCTCCGGCTGTTAAGTCTACAGTGTAGTAAGAATAGGTTTTGCTGTATTGTCTAGCAAATACCTTAATGTATCCTTCATCTGTTTCGGTGCCAAGCTCTTTTACGTTTACTAAAATATCAATATGTCCGTCACTCCACCAGTCAGTTGAAGCTTTATAAGCTGTAAGATTTAAAGAATTTTGCTGAATGTATAAGTGAGTATTTGATTCAATAGTACCGATAGAGTAGATGTTAGCCCAAAGAGATTCTCCAGCAGAAACAGCAGTTGCTGCCTGAGTAACAGAACCTGTTGCTCCAATAAAACCCTGATCATAGATAGGATTAGTGGAATAAGCTCCTGTGACTATTGCTCTAATATAATAAAGTGTTTGAGATCCGTTAAGAGATAAAGCAGTCCAATCAGTTGGGACTGTAAAAGTGAGGGTTTGTCCGTCTGCGGCAGCCGCTGTAAAACCAGTAGTTCCATCAGTTACGCCTGAAAGGGATGCCCAAGTTGATCCATTATAGTATTGCCATGTTACTGTTCCGCCAATTCCTGCTGTTCCATTTGCATTATCAAAAATTACTTTTTTGAATTTTTGACTGTATCCAATGGCTACATAATCATCTGTAGCTTCAGTAGTTGGAAAAATTGACCAATCTGCATTACCCGCAGAATTAGCATCAGTAGTTTCATCAACAAATGTGGTGCCTGAGTCATCATAATGCCAAATCTGACTAATGCTATCATTTTGTACGGTCATTGTGCCTGATCCAGTGTCAAAATTATTTCCTGCAGCAAATGAATCAGGTCTAATCCATACATATTTAGTGGACCCAGTAGTGTTGAAGTCTAAGATTGTGCCGCGATCACTGTCACCGGTATGAAGAATGTCACGTCCAATATCTGTTGTGTCAAAATCTGTTCCAGTCGTGTATGCGACACGTACAATACCTACGTTAGAGGTAGGGACTCTGTCCCAAGAAGCTGTTTTTAAAGCACCTCCGGTTAAGTATTCAACTGAAGTTCTATCAACAAACCAAGGATCTTTGTCTCCTGCGTCAATAATTCCAATTGTGTACTCGGTAGGGGTCTGAGCGGACATGGGGACTCCGTCATCCATTTGACCTAGTTCGTCAAAATGGTTCTGCAGAGCAGAGTATAAAGCATTAACAGAATCGGTAGTTGTGGGAGATACTGAGGTGTCACGCCATATTCTTTTTTGACGATTTTCAGACTCGTAATAAACCACCCACCTACCGCTTAGGATTGTATCGGCCATAGTATTGGTACAACAGAGATAATACTATATTACTATTATATGCTTGGATGTTGTCAATGGGTAAAAA
>CAYRYY010000086.1:0-3388 GCA_964428715.1 uncultured Gammaproteobacteria bacterium | reverse complement strand
GTCGTATTTCATATATTTTGGTTCATCAAATAAGTCCTGGAGAAATGAATAAAAATCGTTAAGTGAATATTTATTTTTAGTTCCTTTTGGATTATGTATAATCAATTTCTTCTTTGGATAAATTTTAAAATCTTTTTCTATCATAATTATGTTGTGATTGTATCCGGCTGTTGACCTACATATACACTTACTCCTGCAGCATTTACTGTAGCTTGAGTTTCTAAAGGCACATATTTAGGTGCTGCGCTAGATTTTCTTACGCGAATTGTGATTCCAAAATCAGATACATATTCAACTCCAGTAATTGTGACAGTAGAGCCAGATGCAGTTCCGGATCCGAGAAGAGTAAGGTCGGAAGTTTTGTAAACATAATATCTGCTTCCTGATACTACGTTTGTTAAAATAATATCTACTGTTCTTCCAGGATAATCTCCAGGCCCGACAGTATTGGTATAGATTTCAAGACCATCAATATATGAATTAAAAGAAGGGAAGAGAGCGAACTGAGTGTTGGTAACGACGTTTGTTGCACGTGCTTGGTCATCTGAAGCGCGTCTTACTAGTTCTCTTGGGAGGAAAGTTCCGGTAACGCTTGAAAGTACGATTGTTCCAGTTGCACCTAAATCATAGTCTTCATCCACGACAGCTGTGGCTCCTGAGGTAGCTCCTTCAATTGTTTCTCCTACAACGAAGCTGTTGGTCTGCCCAGAGTAGAGCATTCCAGGGCGTGCGGTAATTTTTAATTTGAGCAGGAATCCAGTGGTTGTAGAGACAGTTTCTGCTGCAAGATTGGCAGGCGTAGCTGCTTGATACCCTCCATAACCAGATCCAGTATCTATATCATATTCAACTAAAAGGGATTCTAAAATATCTAAATTTGATCCGAGATCAGCTCCGCTTTTTTTAGGTGTTTTATCTTTAAAACTGGAAACACCATAAATTCTATATGGCCATTCTATTTCTATTGAATCTCCAGCAGTTCTGAGATATAACCTACCATTATTTGAGAAGGCAGGTGAACCAGAGAGTATGGTGTAGGGTGGGTCATCTTCAGCGCTGGCGTTGAAACGTAAACTTAATTCTCCACCTGTTGGAGATGTATACATTTCATGAAACATGGTGTCATAAACTGTTGTGAAGGCGACACCCATACCATCTGTAGTTGAGCCAATAGTATATGTTGTTGCTGTAGTTAGGGGTTCAGAGTTGGATCCGGCAACACCTTTCATGATGACTCCTAATGCTGAGTTGGTGGCAGATGTATAGATTGGGTAGTCATATACGTTAAAATTAAAGTTTTGCATGGTTACGCCTGATGCATTATTAAGAAAAGTATAGGGTGTCCAAGTGGCGATGTAATTTCTCCAGTTTTTAATTGTAAAATCATCAAAGACATTATTATTAGATAGATTCTGAACATTAAGAACTGAAGCGGTATTTGCTGAAAAATTAAAATCAACTGTAAAATCTAGGAATTTATTATTTGAAGAACCCGTGAGCGTTATGAGTGCACCGGCTAACCCTCCATGTCCAGCTTGTGTAACTGTATCAATCACATTTTCATTTGAAATTGAAAGGCTGAATGGAGCGGGGGATCCTGGCATAACTACATAAGCAACACGATTAAGCGCTGAAGGAGTAAAATTAGATGCAGTGCCTAAATAAATTTCAGTCCACTGAGTTCCGGTTGGAGCTGCTGCAATAGTTAATTCAATACCTTGATTGTGTTCGTTTCCTCCCATAGATCTATTCCATGCAGCAGCGAGTGATAGTTCTTGTGCAGCTGCAGCTAAAACGGATCCGGTTATCGTTCCGGTAGAAATTGGCCCTTCAGCTACGAGTGGTTGAGCAGTATTAATAGTTAAAACTGTAGCTGCGACAGTTGTTACTACATATTCTCCATCATTTGATGTAGTGCCATAAACAATAATACTGTCACCGTTTACAAATCCGTCAGTCGTAAATGAACCAGAAGAAGCAGTAATAGTGTGTACTGTTCCTGCGGAGGCAAAAGTTAGAGTTCTACCACCAGATCCAGTAGCAAGCTTTATGGTGGTATTAGTCATTGGTGCTAGGGCAGAGGAGCCTCTAACAACATTAGCTGTTGCAGCATAAATGTAAGCGCCTTCTGTGTTAACTTGCACTTTAAAAGTATGCGTTCCGGATGTCGCTGTGAAATTTACATTTATTCTTTGCCATTCTCCAGTTGCAGTAAAAGATTGAGTGGTGGGAGATGTAGTATTAATTGAAATTTCCCCAGCTACAGTAGTTTGGTGAGGATATGGATCAGTCATTACATAAACAGAAAAGTTGTACGCATCCCCAGATTTAAGATTGGTAATTGTTTGCTCAGCCCTGCCATTTGGACCAGTGTTTAAGAGTCTGTCTGCAGTAGATACAGCTGCATTTGAAGAATATCCTATGTCGTATGGACTTGTTCTCGCATTAGCAGTAGCTGTCATATTTGTTTTAGTCCAAGCAGCATTTGTAAAGTCATCTGATTGAGCTAGAAAATTAAATGCAGCATTTGTAGGTCCAGCGCAAAGACATTCAAATTCTTCACTTTCATTCCCATACATAAATGTTATAGTTTGTCCTGTAAATGTAGCTAGGAAGGCGGTGTCCACTGTAATTTGAGTAGCGGAATCAACGGAGACTACTTTTGTAGGCCAGGCAATTCCCGGACCATAAATGTACATTCCGGCTGCAGCTCCAAGGCTAAGCGTAGTGCTTACAAAAGTAGAAGCATTTACAACGCTTACTGTAATTTGCCATGGTGTATCTATGCTTACAACTGTAGCGCTTGCCCCAACTCCGCCTCCTGATATCTGCATTCCTGGAGCCACGTTTCCAGAGAGAAAATTTGTTGCTGATCCTTGTGGAATTCGAATTTTATTTTGATTTATTGTACCCTTACAGTTAGCTATTGTTCCGATTCCTGTGTTAAAGCTTCCAGAGGGAATCGTAAGCGTAGTTGCCGCACCTGTACCAGCCGCATTTGTGATAGATGATGATGCTGAGTCAAGTTTTAATAATCTGTAATAGTAAGTAGTTCCATTTGAAGGGACATCTCCTGTTAGGGTTCCCGAAGTCAATGCTGCGCTCGTAGAAAGATTAGTGTGATTTGTTGTTAGAGTTATAACTGTAGCTGTTAAGGATGAGATCATATATGTCCCGTTGTTACTTGAGAATCCAGCTGCTGTGACATTCGCTCCTGCTACAAATCCATCAGTTATGAAGCTTCCTGAGCTCGCTGTTATTGTTCGCCCTGCTTGGTTGAAGGTAATTGTTCTTCCGCAACTAATCATTTTATCGAAATGTGTTTTCCTGTTCTTAAAATAAAATGCATCGGCACCTATCACCGTATTTGCGTGAATAATTACATTAT
>CAYRYY010000085.1:0-5779 GCA_964428715.1 uncultured Gammaproteobacteria bacterium | reverse complement strand
CAGAATTATTAGTAATTGAACAGCAACGACAATGAAAAAATTTCTTTTCAAGACAGACTTATATTATTTGGTTTCGAATCATAGGTCAAGGTCTTTAGAAAAGAAGACTTTAAGAGGATAAATTAGCTACTACTTTTGCTTTCAACACGTCTTTAACTGCAAAATATGCAGGCTTTGGTTGTTTATTTTCATCAAATAATGTATTTTTTCCTTTTGGATATTTTGCAGCTGTCCATACCGTAGAGTCAGACATACCACCTAATGCAAAATCCCCACCAACCTCTTGATATGCAGCTACCAAATCTGCAAAAACTTTTGCTTGTACCTCTAAAGGATTTGGAACAGGACTACTTGTTTTTAAAGCTGGCCAAAAACCGTCTTCTTGATATGAAACAACATTTGCCTCAGTCGAACCTAATTCAAATCCCATTGCCTTTACCCTGTTCAATACCGACACCATCTGTTCTTTTGTAGGTGCAGCATATATCCACAGATTGTTCTCGATTCCAACCTTATCAATTGGAACACCTTCTTGTTTGAAGTGACTCATTAGCTCAAAGGCTTTTGTAGCAGTTTGCTTAAAAAAGCTAATTGCATTCGGCATAGAAGCGCCTTCAATTATATGATCTTCAACCATTACAAGTTTTGCATCCGGGTCTGCTTCCTTCGCCCATTGTGCTACTTTATCAATTGCAACCTTCCCTATGCCGTCCGATGTGTTTCCTAATTTGTCATACCAAAATTTGCCTTTTACATTGTCTCCTACAATTGTAGCAGCAGCCTCATCAGGTACATCCCATTCATGTATTTTTCCTTTATATCTTAAAACCCTTGATTTTGTCGTAAATTCTAATATTTTAGTTAACTCCTCAGAATTAAAACCACCAGTATAAAGACTGTCAGGAATATCTGCGCCCCAAATAAGATGCTGTGCTCGAATTGTCAAACCATGGGTTTTTGCAAAACTTACGGCTGCATCTGGAATTCCCCAGTTATACTGTGCGCTTGGTACATCTCCTGCATCTAATGCTTTTTTTATCTTTTCCCAATCGTTTAAAATTCCACGCCAACTCTCTTTTGTAAATCCACGAAATACATCACGCATATCAAATGCACCTGATACAAGATGATTTCCCATTTTATCAACCAGCTCTCCAAAACCTTGTTCCTTGGCTCTTTCAGATAACGTACGAATATCTCCATCAAATAGACCAAAAGTGAAATTCGAGGCATCTGCATATTCCCGAATTGTATAATCACTCACACTTTCAGGATCTTTTACCCATTTCCACTCTTTTTTCCAAGGATAATATCGTGCACGTGCTATTTCAGCTCCACTTGCATCCTTTGCAACCACTCTCCCGTCAGCTGTCTTTGTAAAAGTAGAACCCTCCGGAACAACAGACACATCAGGTTGCGTCACCACAGGATTTTCAAGTAAAGGATGATCTTTTTTAAGCGGGTCGCGGTCTACATAAAAAATTCCCGCATCAATCTTATCTTCAGCTACAGTGTCAACACTAACCATTGGAAGAAATTTCTTATGTCCGTCTTTAATTTCAAGACTAGATTTATCATTCTTCACTTCATATTTACTTCCATTAACCCCTACCAAATCAGCATATGAAGACATTCCGTCTCCCTTCTGGTCATCAGATAACTTGTCTTGAATTATCCCTGTAAAAACTTCCTCTTGGCCAGTTGAATTGACTCTGGCAGGATCGGTAATAGTCACAATAGCATGTCTTTTACCCTCATCTGTCAGAAACATTGCTTTTGTTACGAGACTGCTTCCTTTTCTGATTACAAGATTTTGAGGAATTGCATTTGCAATAGTGATTTCATCAAGCCCATTAGGAAGTGCATCGAGGAATACAACAGCCTCACCTACTTTAAAATCTGTCTCTGGGGTTGGGGTTGGATTTTCTGTTACATTACCACCGCTTCCTTTATCCGACTCGCTTCCACATCCCACAAATCCTACTGCTGCAAGTCCAATCGCAGTTACACCAGCACCAGTTACAACTTTTCTACGGGAAAATGGTCTGTCAAATATACTCTGCCTCTCAGCTTGAGGCTTACTATTAGAATCTAGCGATTCGTGATTTGCCATAAATATCTGTGTTTTTTGCCCTTTAGTATTTACTATGAGCCCTTAAGTTGATTTTATCACTTTTACTTGCTTTGTCAAGCTGATTTTTGATACTATCCAAGAATCTTTTAGGCACTAAACTACATGAAAAAAGTCGCTTTCATCACGTCTTCACTAGCAAATGGAGGTGCTGAAAGAAACATTATCAATCTCAGCCTTTTCTTACCCCATGGTAGTTACAAAACTGACATAATTTCAATTATTAATAATAACGAATACAAGGATGAGTATGGAAAACAGTTAAATTCTCTACGAATTACCACTCTTTTGAAGCAAAGAAAACCACTATCTTTGACTCAAAAAGTATTTTTGAGCCTGTTTGTAATTTACAACCTCATTACACTTATAAAGAAAAATAAATATAACATACTCATTGCTGGGCATGAATATAATACCTTTTACTACACAGTTTTGTGCTCAAAATTAACAGGAACTAAAAGTATGTTAATTGTCGGCAACAATATGAATGCAGATTTAAGAACAAAAGCCCTACCAATTCGCATCTACCATAGAGTTTGTCTTTGGATTTCGTTCAGACTTACCAATTCAATTATATGTGTTTCAAAAGGATTGAAAAATGATACGCAAAAGAAGTTTGGTGTTCCAAAAGGTAAAATTAAGGTCATTTATAATGGCTTCAACATACCAAAACCTATAACTCCAAAGGCCCATAAAGGCATAAGAATAATTACAATTGGACGCCTTATTAAGCGTAAAGGACATAGTCATTTGTTAAAAATTGTGAAGTATCTCAATGACCATGAACACATCGATTCAAAGCTCACTATAATAGGCACTGGAATTGAGCGAAATGAACTCAAGAAAGCAATATTACGCCTTCACTTAACCACTGCTGTTGCTCTTGTTCCAAGCGCCGGAAAAAAAATCTACAAATATCTCAATTCCTCAGATCTATTTGTATTTCCCTCCTACCATGAAGGTTTTGGAAATGCCATTGTTGAGGCTATGGGTTGTGGCCTGCCTGTTGTAAGCACAAAATGTGATTTTGGCCCGAATGAAATTCTTCATGGTACTACCTATGGCATCCTTACCTCAAAACTTAAGATGGAAAGCCTAAAAAATCCACTTCTTTCAGTTGAAGAAAAACTATTTGCGCTCACAATTAAAAAACTTGCAAATAACAAAAAACTGATGACACACTATCAAAATATGAGCCTAGCAAGGGCAAAATTTTTCTCAATAGAGAATATGACCACGGGCTATGATAAGGCGATACTAGAACTACTTAAGTAGTATGATTAAAAACTTTTCATTCCAAAAAATGCTTCTTTTTTTATTCTTGCTAAGTATTTTCTTTTTTAAAATTCCAAATTTCTATTTTTTACCTCAAATCCCAAATTCCTTTCTGACCACACAATCGCTTGCCCGTGCAATTATTTTCTTTCTTTTCATTATAAAAACTGCTGAATTTATTATTAATCAAAAAATTATTTTCAAGAACGCTGAAAGCAGAAGGATTGTCTACTTTTGTGGTCTACTATTCTTTCTCCAATCAATTTCAATTGTAGAAGCTATCAATATGGTATCTTTCTTGAACCGTTATAAGGACCTAATTATTGGTTTGTGTTCATTATTTGTGTTCTTTTACTTTCGGGCAAAATCCACCAGAATTGTGACAATTTTTCTCTATTCGGTACTTTTTAATTCTGCGCTTCAGTTCCTCATGCTTTTTGACACCACCCTTTTTCTTTCAATCTTCTCACCCTTTTTATATAAAAATTATTTTAGTTTACTGTTAGCAAACCTAGACAGAGGAAGAATCTATGTTCCAACCTTTGACGAAATAGCAACTCCTTTTCTTTTCATTCCAGCCTTCTACAAAAACCTAAATCAGAAAGCTTTGCAAATTGTGGCACTCGTAAGTATTATTTTTTATGCACTTGCATCAAACATTCGCTCGAGTGTCTTAGTATTAGGAGTGGGCTTCTTAGGCTCTTTGGTTACTTTCAGACGCAATGCTTTTTCCATAATAGTATTAGTTATGGGTGGAACTATTATCATTGGATACTTAACAAATATGCTTCTGGTTAACTTTGTGGGCTTCTCCTTCTACGATCGGCTAACTTTCCAGAGTCAAGCTGAGGATGTCGATACTGTATCGCAACGAGGTGAGCAAATTTCCCAAGCCTTTTCAATGGCAAATTCCAGCCTGCTTGGAGTTGGGCTAGGTAATTACTATGACAATGTGAATGTTACAAAAATAGATGTTACTCTTTCAGAGTCAAGACGAGTCGAAATTCGAAATGCAAGGGAATATATTCATAATATTTTTGCAACAATTGCAGCTGAATCTGGATACCTAAGTCTTAGTATTTTTTGCGTTATTCTTATTCTTTTTGTAAAACAGGACCTTGCCAATATGAAAGGAAAAAACTCTCAAAAAAAGGCATTTATAATCGCTTTCTGGGCACTCTTTAGCTGGGGACTAGTAAATCCACCAGTCTCAGGAACATACCAAGTACTCTTCTGGGGAATTCGCGGCTTACTTCTGGTTTAGAATTCGAGAAATTGTATTTGCGTAAACACCTATCATTTTATTCTCACGGTAAAATTTTGCTCTTTTTCTTGATTTAACTTCATATACACGTCTCAGTGCGGGGTTTTTTACTAGAAGTTCAATTTTTTCAGCTAACTTTGCTGCATCTCCGACAGGCGTTATCAATCCGTATTTTCCTTTGTCTAATATTTCTGCAGGCCCAAATGGTGCATCAGTCGAAATTATTGGCTTCCCTACAGACAAAGCTTCAAGCAAAACGTAAGGAAATCCTTCTCTTTTAGATGTGAGAACAAAAATATTTGATTTTTCAATCCATTTTGGAGTATTCTGCCGCCATCCTAACAAATGGATATGAGATGATGCTTTCTTTGTACGAATAAATTTAAGAATGGATTTTCTGAGTGGTCCATCACCAATAATATCCAACCTGACATTTTTATGCCTCTTGAATACCTCATCGAAAGCAGTTATTAATGTATTAAAATCCTTTTGCTCTACAAGCCTTCCAATACTTAGAATTTTGACCTCTGAACTAGGTTTGGTTTTTTCTAGAACTGCGTAAGACTCTACTCCGTATGCAATAACTCTAGAATTTAAAACAAGACCATACTGGCCTTTAAAACTGTTCTTCATTCTTACCGAAGAATAAATATTAAGGTCTGCCTTTTTATAAAATTGACTTATTCCTAGATGTATTAAGAGGCGCAAGAGATGTGAGCTTTTATCGTCAATGGTGTTCTTTAGGTTGATGTGTGTAGTTAAAATAAGTTTTGCTTGAAGTCTCAAAAAATATCTTGCTATTGTAGCTATAAGATTGCAGTGAACATCCATGCTCACAACTACATCGGGTTTATACATTTCAATTTTACTTCGAAACCACCTAATCTCTTTTAAAAAAGTTTTTAAGTGTTTCAAACTAAATCGGTAGCTGGATGGGTAAAATTTGGCGGGATGTGCTGTTGTATATGTGTAGGGAATTTTCTTTCTACCTGATGGTTTTTCCAAAACGATAGTCTTTACGTTAAATCCATGCAAGGTAAGTTTCTGTAAACTGCTTGCAAAAGAGCCCGTTCCACCATCGATACTTTTCGCAAATAGTAAAACGGTCG
>CAYRYY010000084.1:0-5838 GCA_964428715.1 uncultured Gammaproteobacteria bacterium | reverse complement strand
TGATCTTCTGTGTATGATGAGATATCTTTTCCCTTAAATAAATACTTACAAGAAGACGGAATATCAAGCGCTCCAATAATATGCATTGTCGTTGACTTCCCAGATCCTGAAGGACCCATAATTGCAACGAATTCCCCGGCCATTATTTGTAGAGAAATTCCATTTAATGCGGTATAAAAATCTGAGTCCCCAAGTGGGTATTTTTTGACAACCTTCAAGAGGTCAATAAGCGGAGTTTTTACAGACATGTTTTAACCTCCAAAGAATCCTCCCGATCTTTTAAGCTTTTCGTTGTCTATTGAGGTTATGACCTCTTGCCCTTCTTGTATTCCTGAAAGAATTTGTGTCCTGGTATTTCCGCGAACCCCAATTTTTACAGGAACATATTTTATCTCTCCTTTAGGATCCTCAATGCGTACGGCTCGACCACCTTGATACGGTTTTACTGCGGAATTAGGAACTGATAAAACATTTGAGAGTTTATTTGTGGTGATTGTTGCATCTGCGTTCATTCCGCTTCTGATTTGAGAGTCATCGTCTGAAAGTTCAATATATGCGTTATATCTTACAACTCCCTGGTCACTTACTCCTACAGTATCCACTCTTGTTACAGTACCAGTATAGATTTTATCTCTAATTGCATTGACTTCTATCTTTGCTTTTTGTCCAGGTTTTATTTTTGAAATATCTGATTCAGACAAAGACAGTACAATCTCAGTTGTTGAGGGATTGGTTAGAAGCAGCACAGGACGTTGTGGGCTAGTAGGAGTATTTGCTTCAACACTTCCTCCAATTCCTATAGATAAGTTTGAAACAGTTCCGTTTGCTGGTGCCTTAACAATAGCATTTTGAGTTGCTTGATAAAGTATCCATGTGGATGACATTTGAGTAGCAGCTTGAGCAATAACACTTTGTTGATTTTTGTATTTTAGTTCTGCAGCCAACCATTCTTTCTCGGCAATATGAAATTCCGGAAGTGTGCGTTGATCAGATTTTGGTGTACCATCTGAATTTTCGTACTTATCCCCTTCTGCTAATTGTTTATAAGAATCCCAGGCTGATAACATGCTAGACTGGAGTAGATGGAGAGAGGATTGAGCGCTGTCATATGTATTTTTGGCAGATAAATAATTTGCGTATGCTGCTTTTTGCTCCTGTTCTGTGGCTGAGCTCTCAACACTAAAAAGTATTTCTCCTTCAGTTGCGTTCACACCATTGCTGATAGATAGTTCCTTAATAGTTCCATTTGTTGGAGAATAAACACTTACCGTCCCTGAGCTTGAAATTGTGCCAGTTTCGGAAACAACTTCAGTTATGTCTGATTTAGACGCCTTAATGGTTGTAAATCCAGAGTCTTTAGGGGTAAATTGAGAGAATGCAATGCTTGCTATAATAATAACTAGGACAATTGCAAGAATCTTTTTTTTCCATGAAAGAGATAAAAATTTATTTCTGAAACGAATAGCTTTTCCTTTTATATTAGGCATACAGGTATTATCCCTTATTGTTGGCTAAACTTTCAAGTATCCCTATGGGTTGTTAAGTTTTTACACATGGTGTATAATAAGGCATAGTTACAGTTAAAAATGGTGGGGCTACTTCCCACCTTTTTAGTAGAAAAGGAAGAATTTTATGGCAGTTTTACAAAGATCTGAATTTGCATTAGCACTAAATCAAATCGCATCCGAGCGCGGAGTGGATGCTTCTGTAATCATGGACACCATGAAAGGGGCAATATTGGCAGCCTTTCGTAAAGATAATCCATCTGACGAGGAAGATGATGTTTTTACAGTTGATTTAAATGAAAACACTGGTGAAACAAAAATCTTAAAAGATGGAAAAGATATAACCCCTCCTGGCTTTGGTAGAATTGCAGCCCAAACAGCAAAACAAGTACTTCTTCAAAAAATTCGCGAAAAAGAAAAAGACGCAATCATTTCTGAGTATACAAAAAGAATTGGAACAGTCGTGAACGGTATGATTTTGCGTTTTGCAGGGCAAAACATAATAGTGGATATTGGAAAAGCGGAAGCAATTTTGCCATCATCTCAAAGAATTCCTAATGAGCAGTATTTTTTGAATAAAAAAATGCCAGTTTACATAATGGAAATTTCAGAAGAAAAGGGACGTGAGGTTATAGTGTCCCGCGCAAGCATTGGTCTTATTGAGGGACTTTTAAAACGTGAAGTACCAGAAATAGCCTCAGGCTCTGTTATTATTGATAAAATCGTGCGTGAACCAGGCAGTAGGACAAAAATTTCTGTGTCCTCCAAACAGTCAGGTATTGATCCTGTTGGTTCATGCGTAGGTCAAAAAGGAGTACGTATTCAAGCGGTAATTGATGCACTGGATGGGCTTGAAAAAATTGATGTAATTCAAGGAAGCACTGATCCTGTTAAATTTATTACAAATGCATTATCTCCCGCAAAAAATCTTGAAGTTGCAGTGGATGAGAAAGAAAAAATTGCTCATGTGACGGCTCCTCGTGAAGAATTACCTTTGATAATTGGACGTGAAGGGCAAAACGTAAGACTTGCCTCAAAACTTACTGGATATAATATTGAAGTAAAGGACATTGCGCCTGTTGAAGTTGTTGAGGAGGCAAAAGTTGAAGAAGAAATTGCAGAAGTACCAAGCGAGGAAGAGAAAAAAGCCGTTGAAGAAGTAACCCCTGCAAGTGAAATACCAGCAGAAGAAGTAAAAGAAGCTGCATAAGAATTTAATACTGATATTCCTTTCTGGTACGCATATGGAATTCAAATCACACATATGGATACAAAAACACAAGCTGCAAGCTCAAACCACAATTTTCCACCGGTAGTTTCAGTTCTAGGTCACGTAGATCATGGTAAAACTTCCCTTTTGGATGCGATTAGATCCACAGATGTTGTGTCTCGTGAGCATGGAGGAATTACTCAAAGAATTGGTGCCTCTAAAATTGAAATTGATCATGAGGGTAAAAAACGTAGTGTAACCTTTATTGACACACCAGGCCACGAGGCATTTTTTACTATGCGTGCCCAAGGAGTAAGTGCTTCTGACATAGCACTTTTAGTAGTTGCTGCAGATGATGGAATAAAGCCCCAAACCAAAGAATCTATAGAAAAAATCAAAGAGTCAAAAATTCCCTTCATTGTGGTAATTACAAAAATTGATAAAGAAACTGCTCAAATTGAAAAGGTAAAACAAATGATTTTGGGTGAAGGAATTTTGCTTGAGGGACTGGGAGGAGAAGTTCCTTATATTGGTGTTTCTTCAAAAACCGGAGATAAAATTAAAGACTTATTAGATCTTGTGCTCCTTGTATACGATATGCATGGAATCAAAAAAGAAAAAAATGCCCCATTTATGGGAGTTGTAATTGATTCAAAAATGGATAAAAGGCGTGGAGCTGTGTCCACCGTTATTGTAAGACAAGGATCGCTTGAGGCAGGCGGAAAGCTCTATAAATTTGAAAAAGAATTAGGGAAAATTCGTGCCTTATTTGGTTCAAATGGACAAGTTATTAAAATTGCTGAGCCAGGGGATGCTGCTGAGATATTGGGATTAACTCAGGTTTTGGAAACTGGTTCTCTTGTGTGGGATAAGCCTCAGAGTCCTGAAGTTGTTAAAAAAGAAGTTGCAGCCGCATCCATGTCGTCTCAGGATTTACGTTCATTTTTTGATGATCAGGAGAAGGAAGACTTATCAATTATCCTGAAAGCTGAAACGAGCGGTGAAATGGATGCTGTCAAAAGCTCACTTCCAGAGGGTATTAAGATAGCAAGTGAAGGGCAGGGCGAGGTTAGCATTGCTGATATGTTGCTAGCAAAGGATTTAAAAGCGTTAGTTATAGGTTTTAATGTAGGAATTTCCAAAGAAGCAAAGAATTTAGCAGATTCTGAAGGTATTTTTTACAAAAACTACACGATTATTTATGAGCTTTTGGATGAGATGAAGGATGCCTTTCAAGGATTAAATCAAGAAGAAGAGGTAAAAATAAGAGGAAGAGGTGAAATTTTGGCAGAATTTCCTACGGCTGTGGGTAAAATATTAGGCACAAAAGTTACAGAAGGAAGGTTAGCACTCAATGATCCAGTCATAATTACAAGAGACGATGTTGAAGTAGGAAGATCAAAGATTGTTTTGTTGAAACGTGGTAAAGCAGAAGTGAAAGAAGTTGGGCGTGGACTTGAGTGCGGAGTTACCGTTTCACCTATTATTGACTTTCAGGTTGGAGATGTGATATTATCCTGTAGTGATAAAAGGAAGTAGGTAAAAACTACTTTTTAGTGTATGGATAATATAGCTCAAAACAAAACAAATTTACAATCTCTCCTCTCAAATAGTGCTTCAATAGGTATTATAGCCTCAGAAAATCAAACCATAGATTCGTTGTCAGCTGCACTCTCACTACATCTTATTCTTCAAGATTCTGGAAAGTCTTCTCAAATCATTTCAAAAAAAGACCCCATAGTTGAGCATTCCTTTCTTGTAGGAATAGATCAGCTAAAAAAGAGCTTTGGGGGAGTAACTAGAAATCTTACTGTTTCATTCCCATACGTAGAAGGGGAAATAGAAAAAGTTTCATATAATATAGAAGGGGACAAGCTAAATGTGAATTTGTTTGGTACAGAACAAGGGATTAAGTTTGAGCAAAAAGACGTAAAATTTATAAGACAAGGGTCATCTCCTCAGTTAATAGTTACCATTGGAGTATTAAATCCCGCAGAAATTGAAGGATTGGTAGAAACTGGAGCTCAAGTTGTCAACATAGATAATAATGTGCAGAATGCACTTTTTGGAAATGTTGTACTTGTTGACCCATCTTATTCATCCCTCTCTGAAATTGTTGCAAAATTAGCCATAGATTTAGGACTAGTTATGGAATTTGATGTGGCGCAAAACTTACTGGATGGTATTACTCACTCAACAAACAATTTTTCATCTGCTAAAACCTCTCCGCTCGCATTTGAAATGGCTGGAGTATTAATGCAAAAAGGAGCACTTAGAAAAAACCTAAAAGATGCACGATCTCAATCAGCAGACACATCACTTTCTATGCTGAATAAAACGCAAAACGCACCACAGAAGCCAAATATAAGTCAGAATAGTTTCCAGCCAAAAGCTAATCCTCAATTCTCAAATCAAATGCAGAATCCAGCACCTAGAGCGCAAAATTTTCCAGATGAAAATTTAAATCAGGAACCCCAAAATTCAGTAAATTCAGCGCAAAATACTCAATTTAATAATGCTGCACCGCAAAGAGTACAAGATGCAATGCCTCAAGATGCAAATTCTAGTGACGCAGCTATTCCCACAGAAGATGAAGCCCCATCTGATTGGTTCATGCCAAAAGTCTTCAAGTCCAACAAAACCCAGCAATAATTCTTCCTATGGCACAATCACCTGACAAGTTTCGGTCTTCTAATCATGAATTAGGCATGCGTCTTCTTAGGCAAAATACTCAGTCTTTTGCGGATGGTTTAATAAGATCAGGATTACTTTCCCCAGGTGTTGTAATTGATATTCGGGAGCAGCAGGAAATGTACTCTCATTCAGCAGGATTTACTTTTAATAAAATAGAGAGAATGTTGGTAGCTGATTCCGGAGAAAGACAGGTTCCACCTACAGGAGCAGAGATATTGGGCACATTAATGCAGAGGATGAATTCTATTGTGACTAATCGTGAATTGGTTGAAAATATTTGGGGATATACGAATGTAGATAAACCAGGTGAATTAACAAAGGGTTTTGTTTCAAATATTAGGCAAGATTTTGCGCATCTAGGCATTGATTCAAGTAGTTTTTTGAAAACAGTCCATGGAGTAGGATATAGGATGATAGATAGAGAAAACT
>CAYRYY010000083.1:0-5905 GCA_964428715.1 uncultured Gammaproteobacteria bacterium | reverse complement strand
ATTGCTCCCTCGAGTTTTCGAAACTCGTGCAATTGGCCACTATGCGAACCCTCCAGGCTTTAATCTGTGCGCACCCGAGTGGGGTCGAACCACCAACCGCCAGATCCGCAATCTGGTACTCTATCCATTGAGCTACGGGTGCTAATATATATAATCTTTACGAATGGACGGCAAGCCACCCACTAGGAAAGTTATCGTATGTGTATTTTAGTTGATTTACGGGTAATTTACAAACTATGAGGCACGATCCAGTGGGAAATTTTTGGAAAGCCACTCTCCCGATCTTTCCATAAAGGTTTGTTGCACCACTTCACGGTATGGTAAAAAATTAATCAGTACTTGACGTGCGTGTTCTTTTGACACGTTTCCAAGCGTTATGCGAAGTTCTCCTGGAATTAACGCCTCAGTACGAACCACAAGCGTATCTACTCCATCTACACGCTTAAAGTAAAAGTCATAAAGCTCCGCCCAAATGTAGAAATGATCCTCAATCTTTAGACCTTCTGTTGAGATTCTGTAGTGAAAATCTTTTGGTGGGACGGTGGACAATACAATTGACAAAAAAGTGATAGCTGCCACAGCAAGCATTAATTGGTATTGTGCAAATAGAAATACAATAAGCTCAACAAGGAAAAATATAAGGAGAACAGACATATAAAATTCCCGCCTCTTTTTCCTAAATGGTCTGCCAGGAGCAGTCCAGGATAAAAGTGTCCGTACGTCAGTATATTCTTGCTGAGGCTCTATTTCTTGAGGGTGGGGTTCCTGCTCCATAGTATAAATATGCACCAAATTGGAGTTTAAATCAAGAGGAGGGGTAGCTTACAGTTCAATAAGTGTAGTGCTGTCAGTGTTTTTTGCGTCTTTAATATACTGAAGGTAACGTTCAGTGGATGAGAGTCTTTTGTGTCCCAGTACTTTTGATAAGAACACAAGAGATACACCATTTCTTAAATGATGAGCTACAAATGTGTGCCTTAAATCGTTAATTTTCGCATTTTCAATTCCTGCTTTTCTGAAATAGCGCTCCACAGCGTCTCTTATGTTTCTGACCAAAAATGGTTTTCCGGTTTTAGTTACAAATACGTGTGTTCCTTCTGTTTTTGTTCTACCAGCTAGATAACGCTTGAGTGCTTCTTTAGCACGTCTATTAAGCTGAACTTCTCGAGCGCCATGTCCTTCATAGGGCGTAATATGTAGTGAGTTTTCTGAAACATCGTCCATCTTAAGATTTGCCAATTCTCCAATTCTGATACCAGTTTGAAGTAAAACTTCAATAATTGCGTAAATTCTTGGGTCAACTGAGGCTGCATCGCGCAAAGCTCTATATTCTAGAGGAGTGAGTACGCGAGGAGCTGATAATTCATATTTAGGATGTGAGACCAAAAGAGATGGATCATCCGTAATGTACTCATTAATCTTTAAAAATCTATAGAAAGTTCTCGTGGAATTAAGTTTTCTTGAAAGGGATTTAGGAGTGTATCCTTTGTCAGATAAGCTTGCTAAAAATGCTTGTATGTCAGTGCTATCAATTTCGTGGATATGTTTTTTTTCAAGATCTTCCAAAAAGGTTAATAATTGGTCAATATCCTTGCCATATGCTAATATGGTAGCAGATGCCCTCTTCTTTGATTTCAAGAAGTCTTGGAACTTATCATAAGCATCTCGGATTTTTGTTGGAGTATTCATGTATTTCTATAAAAGACAAGCTGAGCAGTTTTATGCCCAGCATTTAAAAGACAAAGCCTATAATATCAAGAAGTGTATACAATGTCAAGGAGAGTAATTCTATCACACAGTAAAAAAGTGCTTATTGTGGTTATCTGCATAACCCTTGTAATTCTTGTAAGAAACATACTATCCTCAATTCTATCCACGCATGAAAGATCGCAAATTCTTGAACGGCTACAGTCAGAACTAGCCTCAAAAAAGGAACAAGAGACTATTTTGCAGCAAAGATTAGCCTTGGCTAAGACAGATGCCTTTGTGGAGCAGGAAGCACGTATAAAGTTAGGGTTAGTACGTGAGGGAGAGAAAATTATAGCCGATGAGCGAGTTAAGCCAGTACAGTCTAAAATAGTTGAGCCTGAGCCTCCTAATTGGCAAAAGTGGCTGAGCATATTTCAGTAACATATTGACTTTATAAGGCTATTTCGTGATACTCATCATAATGAACGGTTCAGCAACAAATTCAGCATCTCCACGCACAGCTCTTATTGGCTTGGCTTGGATTGCGTCTTTGGTATTTGTTGGTCTCTTTTTTTATCAAGCTGGAAAAAATGAATTTTTGAATGTGTCACCAGCCTTGCAGCTATCGCCGACTCCTGCGGAATCAGTATTAGGACTAGTACAGAATGGAGATGTGGGCTCAGATCCAAAAGTGGATATTGAGGCTATTTGTCCTAAGTCTGGAGTAATACCAAAAGACGAATATCTTGCAAAGTACATTATCCAGGAGGGGGATAGTATGAAGTCAATTGCGCAAAAAGAGCTGGGTGACGAAACACGCGTAAGTGAGATAATAACGCTTAATGAAGGCGCTCAGGGAATTATGGCAGGTTCTACTGTGTATCTCCCGCCTCCAGATGTTGCGAAGTCAACAGGAAAGCTGGCGCTTGTTGCAGGCAGAATTGTGCGTCTGGACAACGCAGTTTGGCAAATTAGCTATGGGGGCGGGGTTGACGGCTTGGGATTGGCAATTCCTGCCTACTATTTCTCATCAGTCACAAACAAGGCAGATTTTAAGCTGGGTGACTGCGTTACTATTTTTCTAGATGATGGGGTTAAGGTTTTTACAGTAACCAAGCAAAGCTAAATTAAGGGTTAAGGCTTTGAGGACGTAATTAATCAAGTCTATTACGGGAGATAAAATGTGTTGCGGAGCAAGGAATCGCACCTTGTCTAGAAGATTATGAGCCTTCTGTGCAGCTTTACACTACCCCGCGCGTTATCTCTCTATTATACTTCATGCCTGCACAAACTACAAGCTTAAAAATTTGATTATTGTTGTGTTTTTTGCTATACTTACAACTCATGAACAAACGTGAGAAATTAAAGGTTACAAAACGAGAGGTATTAGGAAAACAGGTTAAGAAATTAAGACGCGAAGGTCTTTTGCCCGCCAACATCTACGGTGCTGATTTTGAATCGACTGCAATCTCACTTCCCCTAAAGGACTTTAAAGAAGTATTTTCAATTGCTAAGGAAACAGGACTTGTAGATGTGGAATTAGACTCCAAAACAGTTCCAGTACTCATTAAAAACGTACAATACGATCCGCGCACAGAAGAAGTAGTTCATGCAGATTTCCATAAGGTTAACTTGAAAGAAAAAATTTCAGCAAAAATTCCAGTCGAGGCTGTAGGGGAACCAAAAGCAGTGACTGACAAGATTGGACTTTTGGAGCAGCCAGTTTCAGAAATTGAAGTAGAAGCATTGCCTACTGATCTTCCAGAAAAGATTGAGGTAAATGTGGAAGCTCTAGCTGCAATTGACGAGCAGATTTTGGTGTCAGATCTTAAAATTCCTGCAGGCGTGGAAGTGTTAACTGACGCGTCCCAAGTTGTATTTAAGATTGGAGAATTAATCACAAAAGAAATGGAAGAGCAAATGGCTGCCGACGCCGCTGCTACTGAGGAGGCTGCTGCTGCAACAGATGAGGCTGCTGCTGAGGGTGAAGAAGGAAAGACTGAAGGAGCGGATGAAGAGTCTGGTGAAAAATCAGAAGAAGTCAAAGCTGAAGAATCAAAAGAAGAAGCCCCTAAAGAATAATCTTCCAGTAGTAATCCCCTATTCCACTAATAACTTTTTAAGCTGCTTAGCAGGTTCATAATTTTCATTTAAAGATAGCGCTTTTTCTACGTAAGTTACTGCTTTCTGACTGTCTCCCAGGCGTGCTGCATAGAGTGCTGCATTATAATATGCCTGTGGATATGTTGGGTGTCTTTCAATAGCGTTTTCCCATGTTTCAAGCAGTATTACTTGTTTCGAACGTTCTATTTTAGTTTTTGTGTACTCTAGATACACAACAAAAAGAAATATGCAGGCAATACTTAGAACAACTATCTCAAGCGCAATTATTACAATCAGTATATGTGTTGTGACCCATGCGGTAATCAAGCGGTAATAATGCGGTAATAATGATCGTTTGTTGTCTTTTTCGGAAGCATTTTTGCTCATATGTGTATTATATCCTAAAAATTGACAAGACAAAAAAATGCGAGTATAGTAACACTTGGAGAGTGGCTTTTTTTGGAAATTTGAGCGTGTAGTCCCGGTGTTACACCGGGGAACGAGGAAGAAGGGTTTTGGTTTTTAAATCAAGACAATCGGACTTCTGAGAAATCAGGAAGTATTTGCGGAAACCTTCAGGCTGAGCTGTCAGCCTCAAGAGTTTTTTAAAATCCTAGCAGTAATGTTAGGGTACAAAGGAAAACTCACACAGTAAGAATAATCTCCTATAGTATTTTGTAATACGTCATTTATGTGTGGAATTTTTGGATATATTGGTTCTCGAAATATTGCCCCAGACATTATTTTGGATGGTCTAAAGGTGCTTGAGTATAGAGGATATGACTCATGGGGTATTGCCGTGCAAGACACTAGTTCAAAAAAATTAGCAACTGAAAAGCATACAGGGAAAATAGGATCATCGAGCGCAAACCTTCCTAAATCATCAATTGGTATTGGGCATACCAGGTGGGCAACACATGGGGGCGTAACCGTTTCTAATGCTCATCCTCATATGGACTGTAATCACAAAATTGCAGTAGTGCATAATGGCATCGTTGAAAATTATAAGACACTGAAAGAAGAGCTTTTAGCGCGTGGGCATACATTCTTATCAGATACCGATACTGAAGTAATTCCACATCTTATAGAAGATTATAGAAAAAAATACCCGTTTGCGGAGGCAGTCAAGCGCGCATTTGGGAAATGTCATGGTTTATCTGCAATTGTTGCCATGGACGTGTCTGAAGATGTCATAGTGGCCGCTAAAACAGGCTCCCCGCTTATTGTTGGGAAAAACAAAACTGAGGTTTTTATTGCTTCTGACGCATCTGCTTTGGTGGATGCAGAGTTTGCGCTTTACCTAAGGGACTTAGAAATGGTGGTTTTGTCTGACGATACTATTACACTCTACTCACTCAAAACAAACAAGCCTGTTAAGCCTGTTTGGGAAGAAATAAAAATTTCAAAACAGCAGGATGACTTGGGGAACTTCTCTCACTTTATGCTCAAAGAAATCTTTGAACAGCCGGAAGTTCTTATGCGGTCAGTTGAAGATAAAGATGAGATTGCAAAACTCGCTGACCTACTTAGGAAACACAAAAAAATCTATTTTATAGCAGCCGGTACAGCATATCACGCGGCTCTTGCTGGTGTTTATGCGTTGGCAAGTGTGGGCATTTCGGTTCGCCTTGTTGTAGCTTCTGAGTTTGGACATATAATGTCTGAGATTGATGACAAGAGTTTAGTTGTGGCTTTTTCCCAAAGCGGTGAAACAATAGATGTCATTGAGCCCTTGAGTGCAGCTCAAAAGCAGGGTGCGACAATTGCCTCAGTGGTAAATGTAAAAAACTCAACAATACAAAGAATGAGTGACGTATCAGTATTGCTTTATGCTGGAGCTGAGAAAGCAGTAGCATCTACCAAAGCATACACTTCAAAACTAGGCGTTATATTTTCTCTCGCATATGAATTGCAGCAGAAAAAAACGATTACCTCTTTTGTGAAAACTATTTCGCAGGAAGAACACAGACTTTTGGACAAAAAGTCTTTATCGCGCATTCAAAAGTTGGCGCGTACACTCAAAAGCGAACCGTATATGTTTGCAATAGGACGGGGAATGTCATATTCTTCTGCACTTGAGGCGGCATTAAAAATTAAAGAAGTATCAGCTTTA
>CAYRYY010000082.1:0-5954 GCA_964428715.1 uncultured Gammaproteobacteria bacterium | reverse complement strand
ACATCATACCTAAACAACACTGTGCATGCGGATCTCCTTTTTCTGCCGCTTGTCTAAAGAGTTGCACGGCCCTAGACTCATCTTTCACAACTCCCTGGCCATCCCTATACATGCAGCCTAGCGCAATCTCTGCATCTTGATCACTCTTCTCTGCTGATTGCCTAAAGAGTTGTACCGCCCTGACTTCGTCTTTTGTAACACCTTTACCATCTCTATACATCATACCTAAACAACACTGTGCATGCGGATCTCCTTTTTCTGCCGCTTGTCTGAAGCCTTCGGCGGCAAGACTAAACAACCGTGCAGCCTCTACTTCATTTCTTGCAAGACCTCCCCTGCCATCCCTGTGCATAGCCCCTAACCATTTCTGTGCGTACGGATCGTTCTGGGCTGCCGAAATCCCAAACAACCGAACAGCCTCCACATCATTTTTATTAACGCCAAGACCTGAGGCATACAAAGACCCTAAACTCCATTGAGCCCCACCATGCCCCCGCTGCGCTGCGAGGCTATACAAACGGATCGCTTCTGCGTAACTACGGGGAACACCTCTGCCATACTCATGAGCCCACCCCAATTCAAACTGGGCGTCTGGATCCCCACGAGCCTCTGCCTTTCTGAACAATTGAACAGCCTCAGCTTCATTTTGTGCAATACCCCTGCCGTCTCTGTACAGAAGACCTAAACCAACCTGAGCTTTTATAGACCCCTTGCTTTCCGCAAGCGTGAACAACCTAACAGCCTCTACTTCATTTTGTGCAGTACCCCTCCCATCTCTGTACATCATACCTAGCCAAGTTTGCGCCTCCACATCTCCTTTCTCTACAGCTCCTGATAACAATACAACAGACAACTACTCGTTTTGTGCGGTACCACTTAAGTCTCTGTACAGAAGACCTAAACCAACCTGGGCCCTTGTAGATCCTCTGCTTTCTGCAAGTGTAAACCACTTCACAGCCTCTACTTCATTTCTTTCTGTACCTCTGCCGTCTCTGTACATCATACCCAGCCAAGTTTGCGCCTCAACATCTCCACTACCTGCGGCACGTGTGAACAATTGAAAAGCTTTCGCATCACTCCTATCGATGTCAAGCCCTTCCACGTACAAAATGCCTAAGCTACGCTCTGCTCCCGCATGTCTTCTCTCGGCCGCAAGGCTATACCAGCGAATGGCCTCACGATAATCCTTGGTAACCCCCAGACCGTACTCAAACATCTGACCCAAGCAAAATTGTGCTCCAACGTTACCTCTTTGTGCTGATCCTTGGCATTTGACAAAATAGGGAGCGTATATGAATCCTTCACTTGTTAGGACCTCTCCACCTTGCCGCAAGTTCTCAACCCTTAATTTCACCCTTTCATAAACCTGCGCTCTCTCACTCTCCTCACTTGCCTCCTTCTCTCTACTTTCTTTTTCTTCTCTCCCTATTCCCGCATACTCTTCTTCTTTACTCCTTGCTATGCTTTCTCTTCCAGCTTCTTCTCTTGCTCCTAACCCTCTCATTTCCCTTAGATCTGCCTCCTTTCTCAGTTTCAATCTCTCTTCCTCTTTTTCCTTACTATCAACCAAGAGTACCAATTCTCTCTCTGCACTTTGCAAACCCGGCAGTAAAAATTCCGACATGCGAGGCAATCTAGCCGCACCTATAATTTTTATGAGAAAAGCTGAGAAAGATTGGCTCGTAGATATGCCAGAAAGGATTTCCCTATACCTCTCAGCATCTGAAGGAAGTTTTTCTTGAAAAGCAGCAATAAATTGCGCCGATGTATCTAGAACAGTCAAAGGTAAACTCCTTAAGGTTACTATAAAATCCCTCCATCTCCTTATAGTTTCTAAGTCTTTGCCATCATAACTAGTCCGCAGTGTCCTAAAAAGAATATCTACCAAATCTCTGACTGAACCAAAACGGCTTTGTATTTTTGGCAGCACAGATAGTGCGGTATGATCATCCAAAGCAATGGCATATTCCGGATTAATCACCCCATTGCGCTCTCTAAGGACACTAATTAAGCGTTCCCTATCCTCAAACAGAAGGGGTCCAACCTCTTCATTATGGTGGCGAAAGCAAAAAATCCGCTCTGGATGCGCTGCTAGAAAATTAAGTAGAGGATGAATACCTGAACTAGACCTTACCCTATCTGCTGCGGAAATCTTTCCCCTTTTTTTCGAAATAATTAAATATAAACTGTCCTGTAATTGCGATGCTTGAGGCATAAGTCTTTGCAAGAGATTCAGGCGGTCCCTAGCTCCACTTTGACCACGTGAATCTTCAATTTCTGACTCCTGAAGAACTAGCAAAATTTTGATACATGCCGGTGGTTTCATTAGTTGATTAATTGAGAATGCGTTGACTATATCCTGCGCTGGCCCACGAGTATCAAGAAAACCTGGGCAATCCCAAAAAACAAGACCGTTACCTTCATCACACCAGGCGCCGGGTAAAGTCGTTCCCGAACCTTTTTCAGAAATGACTATTCCTGGCAAACGTTGGTCATCTCTGGAAACATCAACGACGTAACTTGGAACATTATAAAGTTGGTCATCTCCGGAAACATCAACACGAATTACCTTCCTCACAGCAAGATCTTTACCTGCTACGCCGTAGATCAAGGTACTTTTGCAAGAGCCAGTAGTTCCAAAAACAAGCACTTTTGTAGCATCTTTGCTTTGAGAACTAACCAGGAGCTGAACGCTACCCTTTACTTCCTTAATATCTTTAACCACAGCATCAAGATCTATAGCCTCTGCTGCCTTCAGGGAATTCCGGGCCATAAGGAAGCACAGAACTAAAAGCATCATCTCTATCCTACAAAAACTTCTTCTTCTCACCATGGCATACCCCCAACTACGTCGACCCAGTTGCTATCCATTTACACCCACAAAACCCAAGCGAATTAACATTAAAACTACATGAACAAATCCACCATAGCACTTGCAATAGCTCTAGTGGCATCCCTCTTTCTTCTTACCTCACCCTCCTCTCTTTCTCGTCTCTCTCTTTCTTCCTGCCCTCTAACCAACCGCCCCAGATCTTGCTCCCTTTGTGTAGCCATTTCTTCAAGGACCCTGTCAGCACCTCTACGCTGCTCTTGCAAATTTCTATCTGCATCCTCTTTTCCTTTTTTTATTTTTTCTTCGAATCTCTGCATCTCTTCCGAAATCTTCCTGCTTGCATCCTCTCTTTCTTTCTTGATTTTCTTCTCTGCTTCCTCCCTTTCCCTCTTTATATCTCTATCCGCCACTAACCTTTCTTGTTCTCTCTTCCTCTCAAGCTCCGCCAGCGTTTGTTCTATCTTTTCCCTCTCATCCTTACTCTTCTGTGCAGCTTCTTCTCTTTCCTTCCTCATTCTTTCCTGAAAAACTTTCAGATCTTGCTCATGCCTTTTAGTAGCTCTTTCCGATCCTTCCTTTACTTCCTGCATTCTTCTCTCAGCCTCTTCATCAGCCCTCTTTAACTCAGTCCTAAGTCTAAACTCAAAATCCTCCCTCTCTCGTTGTCCCCTCTCTTGTAATTCTTTGTTCTGTATTAAAAGGTCTAGCTCCCGCTGCATCTCCTCCAAACAGGGTGTTAACATTTGCGACATTCTCGGAATGTCACCCTCTCGACATAACACATTTAAAACAAAAACGACGTAAGACTGACTTGCTGCAATCTGCGACAAGACTTCATCATATTGGCCTGATGGAAGGCGCCTTCTGATCTCCTCCACAAGACACGACGGAGTATCAATCACAGACGGCGTCAATCCCCTTAAGTCGACAGCAAAGTCACGCCACTTTTGCAGTAAAACTTTGTCCTTTCCAGCGTATTCTAGTCTAAGACCGGCCACAAAATTCTTGATTAATCCAGATGCAGAACCAAATCGCCCTCTTACATTGGTCACAAATTCTAGCGCAGCTCCATCCAATGCAACTCTATGCTCCGGATTCTCCACAGGCCTCCAACCTGGACGCTGATCCCTAAGGTGTTCAATTAATCTTTCTCGATCTGTAAAAAGACGGTACGCGTCTTCTCTTTCCTCAGGGTAAGGAAAAGAAAAGACACGCTCTGGATTCCTAGCAAGAAAGTCAAAAAGACGATGTTTACCACTTACTCTGCCCAGTAAATCACCGGTGGAAAGAGAACCCCGTTTTTTGGTAACGACCAAGCACAAACTTTGGGTTAACTGGGCCATATCGGGCAAAAGCCCGCACAGCTTTTCTAAACGGCTTGCAGCTTCTTGCCCTCTCGCCCCATCCTCTATCTCTGATTGCTGTAAAGCAAGTAAAATCCTAATTTGGCAAGGAGGCGCTAAAAGCTGATCTACGGAAAAAGCATTAACAACATCTTGTGCCCCTCCTCTGCTGTCAAGAAAACCAGGACAATCCAGAAAAACCAAACGGTTCACTGGATCAGCCCAAAAACCAGGCATCGTCGTTCCCGAATCTGTTCCATGACCTATTGTAAAACCTGGAAGGAGATGAGCCTTACTCTCTCCTTCCGACCCTAGAGGTGTGTCGATGTTCCATTCCCTGTAGGCACCACTACTCCCCGTACGCACAACCTCTCTTACGACAAGATCCCTCCCAGCTATGCTGTGGACAAGTGCGCTCTTTCCAGCTCCTGTTATACCCACAACAAGAACCCGCGTGTTACCACTGTGCTCTCTAGATATCAGCCCCCTAACCTTATCCTCACTCCTCTTAATGTTACTGGCTAACTCATCCAAATCTACAGCTGCCGAACCTTGTAAAACTCCCCCGCAAAACACCACACAGCAACTTACACAAACTAAACTCCGCAAATTCAGCATATCCACCCTCACTTAGCACATCTACATTCTTTGCCTAACCGGTAAACTCCTCCACCACTATTTTCAACGTTAAAGTTAGGAAAAATTTCTTGTTTTTTTGTGCTCTTTTTTGTGACCGTGGAACTTCACTTTAGTTGTTATCACTTGCAAAACTATTTGGCATCTTGAGGATTCAAATTGATGTTTTAGGTTTAGGGAAAGATTTGAGCTAAAATTGCAAAATCAATTCCCATCAAATCTTTATGTAGTCTTACTTATAGACCAAATGCCCCTTGATGTTTTAGGTTTAGGGAAAGATTTGAGCTAAAATTGCAAAATCAATCCCCATCAAATCTTTATGTAGTCTTACTTATAGACCAAATGCCCCATTCCTGCAGAAATATCCATAGTTCCTATACAAGTTGTGATAAAAATGTTACTGCTGGAGCAATATAAATTCCACCATCATCTTTAAAACAAGTTTGTTCTATTGCTTTTAAATTGTAAGTCACTTGTAAATTGAATGGAGCCTGTAATTGCCTTTGAAAATGCCACAAGTGTTTACTTAAACTTAAATCAGATAACTTTACCTCTACCATTAAGTAAGGGGTTCTGTCTTTGGTGATTAAGAAATCTACCTCTTTTTTGTCGATATCACGTAAATAGTATAAATCAAAATTATGCTTGCCTTGCTCAGACCAAAATTTACAGAACTTGAGCAAACTAACAGCAAGCATATTTTCAAAGCGACTACCTTCATTCTTGATAACCGACCAATCCCAAAGAAACAGCTTGGGTTCTTTAATGAGTGATCTCGTCACATTTTTATGCCAAGGAGGTACAGCAAAACAGTAGTAAAAGCGCTCTAACGTTTCAAGCCATCTTGATATCGTTTGCGTGGTAACTTTTATTTTTTTTGCTAAAGAAGAGCGGTTAAGCAGTTGCCCGGATTGTTCTTTTAGTAGTTCTGCTAAAACTTCCATTAAATGCACATCATGAATTTGCGCAACACTTAAAATATCTTCAAAAAATAATTGTTTTAAGCGTGTGGCCTGCCAAAGATTTGAAAATTCCCTATCACTTTTCAAAAAGGGGTCAGGAAATCCTCCATAATCAAAAAGTCGTGGCAATAAATTACTTTCATCAGCGCTTGGCATAGCAAAAAGGTCTTTTGCGTGGGC
>CAYRYY010000081.1:3443-6006 GCA_964428715.1 uncultured Gammaproteobacteria bacterium | reverse complement strand
ACTGATGCAGCTTCAATTACAAAAAGTTCCACGGCTGACTTTGAAGCAGGAAATTTTAATGGTACAGAGGCTTCCAGTAGGTCCGGTCAGCTAAGGCTTCAGGCAGAAGGTTCATGGAGCACAAAAGTTTGGAAAACACCTTCACTGGCCCTTGGTGATCAATCATCTGTCGTGAGTGACGGGACGTATATTTATGTGCGTCCTGCAGGGGATAACTTGTTTCAAAGATATAATCCTGTAACAAATAAGTGGAAAGATTTAGCCCCTGCACCGCATTATTCGTTTCAGGGTTCAGATATGAAAGTGATAGGGGATAATATCTATGCAATATTCGGAGGATATCAGAAAGATTATTATAAATATTCAATAACTAATGATTCATGGACAAAACTCTCTGACTTGCCTGATCTAATAACCTCCGGTGCATCTATTAACACGGATGGAACAAATATCTATGCGCTTCGTGGAACTGCAACAACTGATTTCTGGAAATATACAGTTGCAACTGACACATGGAGCACATTAACCGCAGCGCCTGCGACTATTTCAACGGGCGGAAGCTTAACATACAGCGGCGGTTATTTTTACACTCCAAGAGGTGGAAATACAACCACATTTTATAGATATGATGTCTCAGGAAATTCATGGAGTACTATGACTGCCGTACCTGCGACACTTAACAGCAATGGAAGTATAACTGCTAATGGTGATTATATTTATATCTTGAGGGGTTCTTCAACAAACACATACTACAGGTACAGCATAAGCGGTAATTCATGGACTACACTAACCAATACGCCTCAAGTAACTGGATTTGTTGGAAACGTATATCACAGTGGGGATGGGTATATTTATGTGTTTAGGGGAAATACCACGCAGGAGATGTGGAAATATGACATAGCTAATAATTTGTTTGTGGGAAATACGGATTTGCCTGCAGCTCCGGGAACAGGATCTGACCTTATTCATAACCAAGGATATCTCTATTATGCCAGAGGTGCTAGTACTACAAATTTATATAGGTTTGATTTAACTGCAGGAACATGGTCAGCATTGCTGACTGCATTTCCCGCAACTATGGGAGATGAAGTAAAGGGGGCATCTGGCGGCAATTATATTTACTATCCAAGGGGAAGCAGCACGACCACTTTTTATAGGTATGATACAGTAGGTAATAGTTTTACTACGTTAGCCGTTTCTCCTGCTACCTTGGGTGCAGGATCTGCGGTGGCTTATCCTGGAAGCGGCGATTATTTGTATGTTACAAGGGGATTAAACACAAGAGTATTTTATAGGTATAGCATATCGGGGAACACATGGGATGATGCGGGAGCTGCGGATTTGCCTGATGAGGCAGAGGCAGGTATTGGAAGTAGAATGATTACCGACGGAACTGATGTGTACTATATCAGTGGAGCCGGAACATCTAAGCTACTGAAGTACACGGTAGGAACAGATACTTGGAGTAATTTAGGAAACACGCCTTTTGCATCATATTATGGAACTGACATGAATTATTACAGTGGAAAGCTGTATGTCCAGGCAGGGTATTATAAAACTGATTTTTGGGAATATACGCTATCCACCAATGAATGGAGGCGGCTTCCTGATTTGCAATCTAATTTTGCGTATGACCAAGGTCCGTATAATGGAGCAGCGTTAGCATCTGACGGAGCGGGAAATTTTTACTCTACATTAGGAGCTACTAGTTTATGGTGGCGAACATTTACAGTAGGTGCAACAAATTATCCCACAAGCGGAACCTGGACAAGTAGTGTAATGGATCTGTCTTACGTGAGTAGCTGGACATCTCTTGCTGCTACGGCCGTTACGCCTGGTACATCCAGTATTTCTTATGAAACGCGAAGTAGTGCGGATAATAGTACCTGGTCATCTTGGCAGTCGGTAAGTAGTGGCACTATTGCGTCCCCTGTTAATCGATATATTCAGGTAAAAGCTACGCTTACGTCATCAGCTGGACAGGCAGAAACGCCTGTATTGCACGATGTAACCATAAACTATGCTGGAGACACGACTGTACCTACAAATGCAAGCAGTTTTACGGGTTCATCTCAGTCAGCAGGTGGTGTTTCTATTACAACCGGGAACACGTATGGGCACACCAATCCATACTTCACATGGAGTGGCGCATCTGATGCACAAACGTCTATTGCTGGATATTATGTATACTTTGGTACCAGTTCTACAGCTGACCCTGAGACGGATGGGGCATTGCAGACTGCAGCAAGCTATACGGTTACAAAGCCTTTAAGTAATAGCACATATTATTTGCGTATTAAAACGGTGGATGCCTCTGGAAATATAAGCAGTGCTGTTACTGGATTTACATATATATATAGTGGAGTGTCAGCTCAAACAGTTTCTAAGTCAACTACTGCTGATTTTAGCGGAGGAGTGGAGACGAGCACAAACACATCTGGAGATGAAATTAAACTGGATGGAAAAGCTGGATTTTGGGAGCAAAGAAGACTGACTATTCCCCCAGCTACCATCAGTAGCGGTGCCGGATGGGCATATGTTGAAAGCAGTAATAAGCTGTATA
>CAYRYY010000081.1:0-3433 GCA_964428715.1 uncultured Gammaproteobacteria bacterium | reverse complement strand
TACTGATACCTGGACTGCATTAGCAGTTGCACCGGGTACGGTTACAACTGGTGGAACCCTTGCGTCCGGTCCCTCTGGATATCTATATGCAGCGCGCGGTGCAGCCACCACATCATATTGGAGATACGACATAGCAGGAAATTCATGGAGTGATGCAGCAGCCGCAGATGCACCGCAGGCAATTTCAGGGGGTTCGTCTTCCTTTTATGACGGTAGCAGATATATATATGTATTAAAGGGAAGCGCAGATGATACGTTTATGAGATATGATACACAATTAGATGTGTGGGATTTATTAGCAAACACAGATTTTGGTCAACCAACAGACCACCAAGTAAATACTGTTACAAATGGAGGAGATATAGCATTTGGTGATTCTGACACAATTTATGCAATTCAGGGGGGTGGCTATGCAGGTTTTGCCAAGTACAGTATTTCGGGTAACTCTTGGTCGCTTTTACCAAATCTTCCAGCAGCAGCTGCGGCAGAAGGTGCGCAAATTGAATATGACAGCACTTCAAATGCTATATATTTCACGCCTGCTAACTCGAAAACCGCTTTCTTTAAGTATGACATAGCAGAAGAGGAATGGAGCACGCTTGCTGATGCGCCTGCAACGCTTGGTTTGAGTTCAGCTATTAAAAATGTAGACGGAGTGCTATATATTTTGCGCGGAGGAGCATCTCAAAATTTCTATACATATAATATAGAAAAGGCGTCATGGCAGGTTCCAACATATGGATTATTTGGTAATAATATATTTAGAGGCTCAGACCTTAGAACATTTACGACAGGCGCGCAAATTGCTAGAGGAACGGGAAATGATTACTTCATTCTGCGCGGAGGAGTTGACAGTTTATTCACTAAATATAATTCTTCAACTGGTGAAATAACAGAATTATCAGATGCACCAATTGGAGTTACGACCGGTGCGTCTTTTACCTATGATTCTACAAACAATAAGATGTATGCGTTGGCAAATTCATTTTCCAGAAGACTGTTTGTGTATGACGTGGCAGATGACTATTGGTATGAAGAAACACTAGACCCACCGCCATTTGACCCGGCTGTTGGAGTTGTTCTTAGGTATGACGGGAGTAGATATATTTATTATTTACGAGGAGCTAGTACCACATCTTTTTATAGATATGATACGCAAGCGGCTGCTGGAAGCAGATGGAGCAGCGCATTAGCTGTGGCTCCTGGGACAATTGGCGCGGGTGCCGAAATGATTATCAAGGACGGATATATATATGTAGTACGTGGAAATTCGCAGATATCATTTTATAGGTATGACATAAATGCAGGTACTTGGTCAGATCCGGCAGTTGCAGATTTACCCGTAGGAGTAACAATAGGAGCTGATGGATTCTTGGTTGATGGAGGAAGTGACACTCTCTATGCCTGCAGGGCAATAAACACTGCTACATGTTATCAATACACCATATCTACTAACACCTGGTCTATAATTGCGAACGCACCTGCTAATTTTACAGCAGGAGCTGATGCTGCAAGCAATGGTGTTGATAAGTTTTATGCATTGGCAGGAGCTGGTACTAATACCTTTTCTAACGGATTGTACAGTTATGTTATGCAGACAGATACGTCCTCATTTGAAGAATCCGGTAGCTATGAATCAGCTTCAATTTCATTGGGATCAGTTTATAAATTTGCAAATTTAACTGTAAATTATGCAAGTGCAAATAATGCAACACTAACTATTTCTACACGTACCTCTTCAGATAATGATACATGGTCATCATGGGCGCAGACGAATGAAGTGAAGCAGTCAGATAATTCATACGAATATAAAATAAATTCTCCAGCAAATGATTATCTGCAGGTGAAATTTGAATTTACATCAGGGGATGGGGTGTACTCAGGAGTGGTGTCTGATTACTCAGTTAGTTATTATGCAGATCAAACAAATCCGACAAATCCAACAGATATTGATTCATATAGTACATCAACCCAAGCCGCTGAATTAACCACTAATACATGGTATACACATACTGCTCCTTATTTTTCATGGCCTGCTGCAGAAGCTGTGGGAGGAGCAACTGACACCCTAACAGGTTCTGGAATTTCAGGATATTATGTATATTTTGGTACAGATTCAGGAGCTGATGCAAGTACATCTGGTGCGCTTCAGTCCGGAACAAATTACACAGCAAGCAGCTTAACGTCTGGCAACACCTATTACTTAAAGGTAAAAACAGTAGATAATGCAGGAAACGTATCGGCATCTGATTGGTCGGCATTTACCTATAAATATGATAATGTGGCTCCTGAAAATCCAACAACTGTGACTGCTGACCCTTCAGGGTATACGGCAGTGAATGATTTTGATTTCTCATGGAGTGGCGCAACTGACGCGTCTGCTGGTGTTACAAGTTATTGTTATAAAACTACACTTGCAGGAGCTGAAACATGTGGAGTGAGTGCAACTAGCGTGGAAGGTGTTATGGCAGGGGGAACAGGTGCTTCAACTTTTTATGTAAGAGCAGTTGACGCAGCAGGCAATAAACCATCTACATATTCTAGTGTTTCTTACTATTACAGCTCTACAGCGCCTTCTGCTCCGGAAGATTTGGAGGTATCTCCAAGCAGCAACACAGTCAATCAATTTTCATTTAGTTGGAGTGTTCCATCAACTTACTTTGGTTCACAGTCTTCATTGCGCTATTTCTATTCAGTTAATGCGCTCCCCACAGCAGATAATGTAAACGAGCTGGGGTTAACAGCTACTAATTTGGCCACTGATGCATATGCAACAGTTCCTGGAGTAAATGTTATGTATGTAGTTGCTAAAGATGAAGCGGGAAATATTGATTACAATACGTATGCGTCGGTTGAATTCACTGCTGACACGTCCGCTCCTGGGGTTCCAAAGAAAGCAGACATCGCTGACATATCCGTAAAGGCACTAGAGGCATGGAAACTGGCTGTTTCATGGGAAGCGCCAGATGCATCAGGCTCAGGGGTTGCAACGTATAAGGTCTATAAGTCGACCACTGAAGGTGCGTCATGTACTACAAACTTTGATGATTTTGAGTATTTAGCGTCCACTACCGGACGTTCTTATGTGGATACAGATATTGAACAGATTGATCATTATTACTGTGTAAAAGCTTGTGATTCAACAAATAATTGTTCTGCAGTATCGGACACTGTAACAGATTATCCTACAGGAAAATTTGAAGCTCCTGCAGAATTAGTCGCAAGCGTATCTGCAACGGTTAAGACAAAATCTGCAACTGTCACATGGAGTACAAGTAGAACCAGTAATTCATTTGTAAAATATGGAACATCTTCTGGGGATTATGGAAACGAGGTAGGTTCTTCAACTCAGGTGGCTGCTCACACCATAGACATTCAGAATTTAGCCCCTGGTACTACCTATTATTATGTAGCATCTTGGACAGACGAAGAC
>CAYRYY010000080.1:0-6016 GCA_964428715.1 uncultured Gammaproteobacteria bacterium | reverse complement strand
AAATCATCCGTCAGCAGCAACTGCACTGTTAAAAAATGTTCCATTTTTTGTAATCAATATTAATACCCTCATAAGTGAGAAAAATCTAAAACTATCCCACAGAGACCTTTATATAAATAACATCATAAAAAACAAAAAAAACATAACAATAGTCGATTTTGCACTATGTGTATTTACACTGAAGTATTATGAGCAAATTGCAATCCTAATTAATCATTGGAATGAAAAAAATGCAAGACAAATATACATTGAACAGCTATCTCAATTTACTAAAAAGGATAAAAAAAGTGAAAAGCTATACAAGCTGCTTTCTATCGCAATCGCAACGCATCACCTCACTGACTCTAAACTTGCAAAAGAAAAAGTTACATTATATTCTGATTTCTTAAACAACATTTCAAATGTTGGAGCATCAAACAAGTACTCCAAACAATCAACAATATTTTCTGGAATCTTTGCATTAACAGAATCAAATATTGCAACGCATATTCAAAATTCACTTATTAATTAATATGAAAAAGAATACATTAACAATTGGGATACCGGCACATAATGAAGAAGGAAATATAATTAACCTTTTAAAAACACTGTACAAACAGAGTTCAACGTATTATACATTGGAAAAAATCATTATCATCCTTGATGGGTGCACAGATAATACTGGCCCACTCGTTGCAGAATTTGCCAAAACACATAAAGAGGTAAAGCTCTACTCTGACGGAATGCGTGTAGGAAAAGCTGAGAGACTAAATGAAATATACGCAAAAACTAAAAGTGATTTTCTTTTCTCAGTGGACGCAGATGTACTTCCAAAAAACAAAAATTATATGGATCTATTAATTAAAGCCTTAATTGATAATCCAAAAACAAACGTAACCTGTGCCAGATTTATTCCCGTAAAACAGAAAACGCTTTTAGGAAAATTTAGTAACTACTCATACCTTATGTTTGAAGATTCTATATTAAAACTCAATAACGGAAATAACATTTATGCACTTATGGGGGCCGCTCACATGGTTAGAATGTCATTTGGCAAAAAGATACATTTTCCAAAAGGAACTATTTCAGATCAGAACAGACTATATGTTTTAGCAACCAGAAAAAATCCGCAAGGTTTTCTTCTAGTTAAAAAGGCTGAAATATATATGAAAACTGTTGGAACACTTCATGACTGGAGAGTTTTAGGTGTAAGATCCACCTCTACTGACAAGAATAACTTAGTACGCTTTTTTGGCCCTGAAATTATGAAAATTTACTACATGCCAAGAAGACTGTTTATTCCATCAATTATCAAATACTTTTTTATAAATCCTTTTTATACAACTGGATCAGTGCTCATGAACATATATATTAGAAAGTTCCCATATAACGCTTCTACTCCAAGAAATGGTATTTGGGAAACAACAGTTTCTTCAAAAACTGGAACATTTATGTAAAACATATGAAAACAAAACCTACACTCACAATCGGAATTCCAGCTTATAACGAAGAGGCAAATATTGTCTTCATACTGGAAGACATTTTAAAACAAAAAGTGTTTAGTGCAAAAATTGACAAAATAATTGTGGCCTCTGATAACAGTACGGACAAAACAAATAATTTAGTCAAAATGTTTAAGTCTCAAAATGTTGTCCTTATTGCAAGTAAAAAACGTGAAGGGCAAGCAAAAAGACAAAATGACATATTTAAAAAATCATCTTCAGACATTCTCGTATTACTTAATGCTGATATACGAATCACGGATAAAAGGTTTTTAGAAAAACTCATTAAGCCAATCTTAAAGTCAGAGGCTGATCTAACATCTTCTTACCCTACACCACTTCCCCCACAGGGCTATGTAGAAAATATACTTCACACAAGTGTGAATATAAAAACACATCTATTCAACAGATTTAAAGATGGAAATAATATCTATACTTGTCATGGAAGAGCTCGCGCATTTTCCAAACAGTTATACAAAAAGATGAAATTTAAAGACAGTGTTGGGGAAGATGCATATTCATACATGTACACAAAGTGGAATGGATTTTTATATAAAAATGTACCTAGTGCAAAAGTAATCTATAAACTTCCTGAAAATGTTGAGGATCATAAAAAACAAAGTATTAGATTTATGCAAACGAAAAATATGCTTTCAAAAATATTCGGAACGGACGCAACAGAATATGAATACAAAATCCCACTTTCAGACTTACTGCTTAGCATCTTTTTAGTATTTCTGAAAGAGCCGATAAGAGTTGTTTCTTATGTTGGACTCTTTACATATATGAAAATTAAATCAATCACGGAAGATATAACAAGTGACACATGGAGCACATCACGATCTTCAAAAACCCTGCAATTGAAAGGAGCACATAAGTAATATGAAAATTTGTTTCTTTGGAGCATATGACAGAAATTTCACATCTAATCAAATCGTTTTGAAGGGCTTGAGAACAAATGGTGTAATTGTCACAGAAGTGAACAGCCACACTCCTCTAACTAGGCTTGATAAACAAAAAGACATGACGGTGTTTAATCTAGTAAAACGTGTCTTAAAAAAATGGAAAATACTGTCAGTAATAATTAAAAACTGGAAGAACTTGCGTGAATGTGATTATATTTACATTGGCTTTCCGGGTCATTTTGATGTGCTTATAGCATATCCTATTGCAAAACTACTCAGAAAAAAGATCATATTTAATCCACTTGTTATTTTTTATTCAGGTTTTGTAAGTGATCAAGGCTTTATTAAAGAGGGGTCTGTATTTGCAAAAGTTATGAAGTTTGGTGAAAAAGTTATCTACAAAATGTCAGATCTAGTTATCGCAGACACAAAACTTCAAGAAAAAAATCTTCATACATTATTTAATGTTCCTTATTCAAAAATGAAAACGGTTGTAATTGGCGCAGATGACACTGTATACAAATACTCACCAAAAGAACAGGAAACCACAGAATTTAATGTAATTTATTATGGATTATACACTCCACTTCACGGTGTTGAATACATTTTAGATGCTGCTGAGGTATGCAAATCTGATCCTAAAATTAAATTTTTAATGATTGGACGCGGCAATACATACGAAAAATCAGTTGAAGAAGCAAACAAACGACAGCTTACAAATGTTATTTTTTATCCTGACATGACAGAGGTTGATGCATTTGACACCCTTGCCACAGGAGATGTGTTTTTGGGATTTCTTCAAAAACATCCATCAGTTGACAGAATTATCCCAAATAAAGTGTATCAGGGACTAGCGCTTGGAAAAGCTGTCGTAACTGCTGATGCACCAATCATGCGGGAAGTTTTTAAACATAAGGAAAATATATATCTTTGCAACCCAGCAGACGGGAAGAGCTTGGCAGACGGAATACTGGAGCTAAAAAATGATAAGAATTTACGCCTAAAGATTGCTGAAAATGGGCACAAAAAGTTTAAATTACACTTTACACCCAAAGCTGTAGGGAAAGAACTTGTTAAAGCCATGAAAAGTGACCTAGATTTGAATAATATTATGAGATATGAGATAATACAGGCTCGTGCCTAATCAGAGTAAATTATAAGACACAACAAATTATGAAAGCAGTAATATTTGCAGGAGGACTAGGAACCAGATTATCAGAGGAAACGGGTGTACGCCCAAAGCCTATGGTTGAAATTGGTGGAAAACCAATTCTTTGGCATATCATGAAATATTATTCCTCATTTGGAGTCAATGAATTCATTATTACCTGCGGTTATAAATCCAATGTTATCAAGGAATATTTTGCAAACTACACTCTCCACCGCTCTGACATCACATTTGACGTGGCAAACCACAAAATGGAAATTCACAGAAATGGTGGGGAAAACTGGAAAATTACACTTGTTGAAACAGGCGAAGAAACTATGACTGCAGGAAGATTGCGCCGTGTTAAAGATTACATTGGACACGAAACATTTTTCTTGACGTATGGGGACGGATTAACAGACCTAGACCTACATAAAACTGTTAAATTTCACAAAAAAGAAGGAGCATTAGTTACTTTGACGGCTGTTCAGCCACCAGGACGTTTTGGTGTATTTACTCTAGCTGAGGGTCAAACTAAGTTGGACGCATTTAATGAAAAGCCCAAGGGAGACGGTGCATGGATTAATGGAGGCTATTTTGTAGTTGATCCAAAAGTATTTGACTATGAAATGCCAGACACAGTCATGTGGGAAGAAGGACCACTTAAAGAATTTTCTCAAAAAGGACTACTCAGCGCATACAGCCATGATGGATTCTGGCAAAACATGGATACACTCCGCGACAAAATGAAACTCGAGGAAATGTGGAGTACAAAAAATGCTCCTTGGAAAAAGTGGAGCTAAAGATACTATGTCTCAAAACATCACACACTCATTTTGGAAGAACAAAAAAGTACTTGTCACAGGGCACACAGGATTTAAAGGCGGATGGCTATCACTGTGGTTAAAACAGCTTGGCGCTGATGTTATTGGGCTATCACTAGAGCCAAACACAAAGCCAAATTTATTTGAAGAAGCAAAAGTAGCCGATGGCATGACCTCCATTATTGGTGACATCACTGATTTAAAAACTGTACTAAACGTATTTGAAAAACATAACCCTGAAATTATTTTTCACCTGGCAGCTCAGCCACTCGTCAGACAGTCCTACAAAGATCCTATAAAAACGTACACAACTAATATCATAGGAACTGCGCATATTCTTGAAGCAGTTAGGTTAAGCAAATCAGCCAAAGTTCTCGTGAGCATTACCTCTGACAAATGTTACGAAAATAAAGAATGGGAAAGACCGTATCATGAGGAAGACGCGCTGGGCGGACATGACCCCTACTCTAGCAGTAAAGCTTGTGCTGAAATTATAATTGATGCATATAGACGTTCATATTTTTATGAGGGGACTGGAAAATTTGTAGCATCCGTGAGAGCTGGAAACGTAATTGGCGGAGGAGATTGGTCTGATGACAGACTCATACCGGATCTTATAAAAGGGTTATACTCAAAAAACATTATAACTATTAGAAATCCGCGTGCCACAAGACCCTGGCAGCATGTGCTAGAACCGCTTTCTGGATATTTAATGACAGCTGAAAAGCTGTATACGGATGGAAATATATTTGCATCAGCTTGGAATTTTGGACCAGACGTTAAAAAAGTTAAAGATGTGGAGCAGGTTATTACAGAGCTTGAAGCAAGTCTGGGTATGAAAATTCCATGGGTAATTGATAATGCGAAAAACAATCCGCATGAAGCAAAACTACTGCAGTTAGATTCCGCAAAGGCTCACAAGTATTTACATTGGTCACCTAAATTAACCGTGTCAGAAGCTATTGAAACAACAGCTGACTGGTATAAAGCGTTTTACGAAGGTCAAGACATTACATCTTTCACAATGGACCAGATAAAAGATTACACAAATAAATAAACATGAAATTTACAAAAACTTTAATTAAAGATTTATATATTATTGAACTCGATAAGCATGAAGATGAACGCGGATTTTTTGCACGACTTTTCTGTAGCCAAGAATCAAAGGCTTACAACCTTAATACAAATATAGTTCAAGCTAATATGTCATACAGCAAAAAGAAAGGAACTCTCAGAGGACTTCATTATCAAGTAAAACCCTACGCAGAAGCAAAGTTTTTTAGGTGCATTCAAGGATCATTATTTGACGTAGTGATTGATACAAGACCTGACTCCCCCACTTACAAACAATGGTTTTCTATAGAACTGAGTCAAGAAAACCGCAAAATGTTGTATGTTCCTGCAGAATGCGCGCATGGTTTTTTAACACTTGAAGACAATACGGAGGCAATGTATATGGTAACCAACTTTTATAACAAAGAATCAGAAAAACAAATACGGTTTAACGACAAAGCATTTAATATCCCTTGGCCAATTCCTATTGCAACAATTAGTGTCAAAGACGCAAACATAAAAGATTTTGAAGAAGTAAGTAGTTAAGCCTATGATTATTGTTGATACAGCATTACAGAAAAGACAGGATGAAAATAAGCCGATTCA
>CAYRYY010000079.1:0-6053 GCA_964428715.1 uncultured Gammaproteobacteria bacterium | reverse complement strand
AAAATTTTATTCCTCAAGCGTGGACAGATACAGAAGAAGATGTAACAGTCACGGATATTCAGATTGCAAGAGAATTAGCAAAAGAAAATCCAAGAATTAGGGAAGCGGCTAATTACTACCATCAAGAGCCGATAGTTCAGTTACTTGGCAATATTTCTTCTGAAGGTGAATATCGTTCTGTAAAAACACACAATTCTCCACAATATTTATATCCTGTAGATAGCAGAATTGTAACGTTATTTGAAACGGGAGAAGAATTATTAAAACGGAGTTATTATTAAAAATGAATATATTTAAAAAGTTTTTCAAAAAAGAAAGAGCATTATCAGTACATGATATTTTCTCCCAACTAAATGAAGCCCTTGAAGAATTTTTTGGCGATGAATATTTTTACTTAGATAATATTTATGTAGATAACAGCGGTAACAATTTTGCAGTTGTGGCGTGTGAAGGAAAGTTGTTCAAAGTCCTTTATTCAGCTTTCAATGGCGAAGTGGATGTTACAAGTGTTGAGCAAGTGGAAGTTGAATTTACCCCCGTTTCCAGAACACACATCGTCACTAGAAAAGTTAGTGATACAGAGTCCATCTGGTACGGTAGAGTTGCAAGTGCGGTACTTAATAGAAGCGCACAGATAGACACTACCAAGTTATTCGATTATTTTGAAGAAAATTATGTTGAAAATTCAGCATACTTAACCCTATCCCACCTACCTGAAAAACCCTTTGCATTTGGTAAAGTAAAAGGTGTTTTCAGATACAATGAATTGCTTATTGGTTACGGAACTATTGATACTTCTACCACATTAGGACAAAAAGCCGAGCGAGCCATAGATTCTGGCGAATATGGGTTCAGCATAGCTTTCTTGACCGATGCTGGAAAGGAAATCGAAGTTGATGGAATTAAAATTAGAACTTTTGAGGTAGGTGAGTTGAAAGAAATTTCATTATTAAAAGAAAATACAGCGGCAAATCTTTTTACTAAAGCGAAATATAAGGAGCGTAGAGAAATGCAAAAGGAAAGAGCTTTTCAGGTATTGAAAGATTTCCTTAATGACGAAGATGAGGCCAAAGAACTTCTTGATGAGGTTGAAGGTATCAGCAGAGAAATTAAGGATAGCAATTTAATTACAAGAGAAAATGAAGAAACAGTTACCGAAGAAGTAGAGGATAATACTAAAATGGAATTTGTAATCACCCCAGAAGCGCTTGAAACAATTACAAGAGGTGTGGCTGATAAAGTTTCAGAAGGCTTTAAGGATACATTTGAAGCTGTTACCACACTGTTAAGAAATCAGGAAGCAAGAGTCGCGGAACTCGAAAAGAAACTGAAGAAAGACGAACAGGGCGAACTTGATTTACCTGTCCAGAATAGAAGTAAGCCCATTAGCCGTCCGACTCAGAAAAATGATAATCAAAATATTGCTGTTCTTAACATTAATGATATGCTTGCTGAGAAACTTGCATCAACAAAAGTTAAGTAATTTAATCTAAAATAAATTAGGAGCTAAAAAAGATGAGTAATTCTAGGGATATTATGAAGAATTTAGTTAGACGTGGTGACGAACTCACTATGCCTACTAATTTGGACGGGCTGTATAATCAGCTTTTGTTTGACCTTTGCGCCGATGATGCTCTTATGGCATTTACGCTGTTTGGCGCTTATAATACTGTTCTTGATAGAATTGGTTTTGAAAACGACAATGTGAATAACAGAGTTGTTAACTTCTTAACCTATATTGCGGCTGATGGTGCTGCGGCTGGTTCACCTACTTCCGGTGTTCAGACTAATGCTTGCGCTCCCGGTCAACAGATTGAAGCGGGTTTCTGCCAGTACAATCTTGCTGGTTGGGGTCGCTTACGCAGAAGTTCACCAGTGAGAGATATTACTGATGTTACTACAAAATATTGCGAGACTCAGCCTATTTATACTATTGCTGGTACTCGTATTGATGATGATTATGTTTGGGATTTAACAAGAGTAACAAGCGTTATTCTTCAGGACTTCCAGAGACAGATTATCAGCGGTAACAGACTGACAGCGGGACAGCATGACGGCCTTTCACGCATTATCACCTACGGCTATGATACCATTACGGGGCAGGAATGCACTTCGATGGATTCAACGGTCATTGATTACAATGCACAGGCTATGTGTGCTACTGATGGGGCTACAGGCGTCACAATTAACGGTGTTGCCGCTGCTGACGGTTATCAGTTGCTTGACTACATTAATGCTTGGCTGAGACGTACTGCTAAGAGAATTAATATGTCAAGTCTGAATGGTGGCTATCAGCATATTGGTCTTATTCCGACTGAGGCTCTTAGCTGCTTAATTGATTGCTATGTCTGCTTCGTTACTTGCGGTAGAGATGTTTCACGCATGAACGAACCAGAAGTTAGAGCAGAAATTAATAAATATAAGAGCGATTTGAATGAGAATCGCGCCATTACACTTAATCATCAGGGTATCGCAGTTACTTGGTACACCTATGATTATGAATTAGTTAACAGCGGTACAGGTAACTCAGATATTTATATTCTTACTCCGCAGGTTGGTAACACTCCGTTGCTCAAGTTGCAGATGAAAGAATTAAGTGCTGCTGCCAACCACCCCGCCGTTAATGCTGCTGAAATGCGTGTGAGCGATAATGGTAGAATCCTGTCTTGGACTACTGTCGATCACACTTGCTATCAGGTTCATTCAGAGTTACAGTGGCGTTGGTGGAATGTAGCGCCGTGGGCGCTTGCGATCCTATCTTTGGCAATATTAGTGACGACCCGCTGTCGCCGTACTATCCTGAGCAGAATTTGGTTGCCTCGACTGAAGTACCGAGCAACTTTAACTTCATTCAGGAAGTCATCCCGACCGCCGCATTCACAAAGGTTGAGGCTGACCCATTGGTTACATTTACAAATACTTCAACAGGCAACCCGACATTCTATTATTGGACGTTTGGCGACGGCAATTTCTCAACAGAAGCCAGCCCCGCTCATACGTATGCTGCACCGGGAACATACCTTGTCACACTGTTAGCTGGAAACGGCGCTGGTGTTGATAATGCATCTGTTTCTGTGACCATTACCTAATTAACTTTTAGTGAGGGGCGTTTGCAATAAAATGTGAGCGCCCCAATATATTAAAAATAACAAGGAGAATTAATTTTGTGCGGTTGCAAAAAGAATAGCCAAAATTTAGTAAATTCAATGACTCAATCTGCTTTGCGTAGTACAGAGTCCACAACAGAATCGAAGTTTAATAGTGAAAATTCTCTTATGCTTCAGTTTGTTGGTGCTGGTGCTAATATTGCTTTTTATGGCATTAGTGGTGCTAGATACTATTTCACAAGCGGTATGGTTGCGTATGTTCTAAAAGAGGACACCGCACAGTTCTTAAAATTTAGACAAAGTGGTAAGTTATTGTTCAAAGAAGTAAAAGAAGAAAACATTAATCAGGCTCTTGAATCTGGGGATATTATGCAGGAAATGGCAACAGCAGAAGTATTGCCAAAAACAGTAATTATAGATGCTCCACTTCCAGAACCGGAGATAGTGCCAGAAGTTGCGTTTGAAGCACAAGCGGTTGAAGAAATTGTAGTTGAAGAACTAAAACCCAGACGGTCTAAGAAAAAGGCCACAGAAGATGCAAGCGAACTTTAATTTAAATTTATTAATTGAATTGTTCGTGCTTACATTTGCAGTATTCAGATTTACAAATATGATTGTTTATGAAGCACTCCCATTTCATTTAGGATTGAAATTAAGACATTACTTAGGCGTCAAATATGTAATGTATAAAAATGAAGATCGTACAAATTATTATTACTCTTTAGAAGATGTAATTGATTTGTATAAATCAAAAGTTTTAGATAATCTTGATAGGTTTTCAGTACACAGCATATCAGAATTAGTGTCTTGCTTCTGGTGTTGTTCTATCTGGGTTTCATCTTTATTTGTGCTAATCAGATTTATTAATTTTGAAATTTACTTTGTTTTATTAATTATATTAAGCATTAGCGCATTTTCAATATTCACGGAGCGTTATTTGAAAGGATAAAAAATGCCCAGAGGAACAGAAAGCCCAAGTACACCCGTTAGTTGTTGCGGGAATGGGGGCGGTGGTGAAGCTGTTATTGACGCTGATTTATACATACCTTTTACGGGAGGCAGACTAACATTAGAGTCTGGAGTCCCCATATCTTTTACAGATCAAACAGCAAAAACAACGCTTTATTATACCCCATATATAAATGATAAAATTTCTTTATATGCTGCTCCTGATTGGGAACTTCACACATTTACGGAAAGAAGTTTATCATTAGCGGGACTAGCTGCAAATACTAATTTTGATATATTCATATATAACAATGCAGGAACTCTAACTTTAGAATCTGTAGCATGGTCAACTGATACTGCAAGAGCAACAGCATTAGCAACACAAGATGGAATTTATGTTAAAACAGGTGAATTAAATAAAAAATTTCTTGGCACTATCAGAACCACAAGCGTTATAGGCCAATGTGAAGATAGCCTACTTAAAAGATTTATTTCTAATTATTATAATCATACTGAAAGAAACTTAAGATTAATAGAAACAACTGACTCTTGGACATATAATGTTAATACTTGGAGATATGCAAGAGCGCAAAGTACAAACAGATTAGAATTTGTTTTATCAAATCCAAAACTTTTAAAAGCAACTGTTTCTGCTGCTGGTGGTGGTTCTGGTGCAACTGCATCTATTGGTGTTGGCGTTGACGTTAATAATGCAAATAGCGCTCAGATAATTGGAAGAATGGGCGGAACAACAAATTTACAAGTTAATTCACATTATTCAGGAATGATTCAAGACGGATTTCACTATGCTGCTTGGGTTGAAATTACACCATCTGGCACAATTACATTTTATGGTGATTCTGGTGTTCCAACTACAATTCAATCTGGTATATTTGCTACATTAAGTTTATAAATGGGGTGATAAATGAGAAGTAATACATATACTCCTTTGCTCCAATTCACAAACTGGTGGGGCTTGGAAAGCTATAGAGCAAATGGTATTGATAGATACAATAACATTACTCAAAATAAAAGTTCAAAGGACTCTTGCTATTGTATGCTTCAACATCCATGGCAAGGTGGTTCACAATGGTCAAGAGATGATTTAGCGGAAATGTTAAAATATGCTGAATTATTTTTTGTGCAAGAAGCAAACTATTTTCCCATTTATAATCAAATTTTACGTGAAGCACACAATTATACTTCTAATTATGGGCTTACTCAAAAGAATGGAAAATTAAAATCAGTAAGACTTAGAAAGCCAATGCACTTTAAGGAGTTTGGAGTTAAATCTTTAGACACTTATGGCGTTTATAGTCTTGTGCGAGATTCAAACGGGGATGGTACTGGAACTATTTTAGATACATTCACAGTCACCGCCCCTATTTTACCTGATGGCACACTCCCAGAAAATGTAAGAGTATTTTTTACAACTAATAATGGTCGTCGTGCTGCAACAATAGATATTAAAAGAGATAGAGAGTGGGAAATACGCCCCATTGAAGTAGAAATTACTGACAATGGTGCTACAGTTAGTGCAACGATTACAGGCGGGGCTTACCTATTCAAGTTGCCAGAGCTAGATGAGGAAAGCACCTGTGTACCGCATGAATTTGATACGTATGTTACAGAAGTTGAAATTTTTGTTGAGGCTATTGACACTTGCGATCAGGGAGTATTTATTTGTGAGTCAGAAGGTTGTCAAGGCTTTGATTGCGAACGTTCAGAGTACGATGCTTGTTTTGGTAAAAGATTAATTTCTGATGAATATTGGGCTGTACCTGCTCCACTAAGTTGTGATGAAGAAGGAGTTAGAAATTATTATTGTTTAACTTGTTTACCCTCAGAAGTTCAAATTAATTATATTAATGGGGAGTCTGCGGAGAATTATTATTTAAATGATTTAACTTTTAAGGCAATTGCTTTACTAGGAATAGGATTAGCAGATTGTATTAAAGGTTGGTGTACTTGTGATTATTGTGTTACAGATAAAATTAA
>CAYRYY010000078.1:0-6081 GCA_964428715.1 uncultured Gammaproteobacteria bacterium | reverse complement strand
CTGACACTATATATCACCACCTTTCAAAACAAATGAAAAATTAGATACAAAAGTAATAAATCGCATTGATTCTACAATACAACCTTAAAAATTAATTGTCAAGTAAGGATATGAATAAAAAAGAGGAAAATTATTCTTTAGGTTCTGTAGATCTAAACTCACGAATTGCTGTAACTCTCACAATACCAGGAACTATTAATTTACGGTCAATTTCTTCTTTGATTTTTTTAGCAACAATGGTTGTTTCCACATCATCCAATCTTCCCGGGTTTACAATTACGCGTATTTCACGTCCCGCTTCAAATGCGTACGCATCATCTACCCCATCAAATGCTTTTGCTATATCTTCCATGTCGCGGATTCTCTTTACATAATCCTGAACATCCTCGTGCCTTGCTCCAGGGCGCGCTCCTGAAATAGAATCTGCAATGTGCACTATGATGGATTCAACTGATGAAAACGGCTTATCTTCATGATGTTCTGCCACACAGTTTACAACCTCTTTAGCAATTTTGTATTTATTGAGTAACTCAACTCCAAGCGTTACGTGTGATCCTTCTTTGTCATTTACAATTTTTCCTATATCGTGGAACAAACATCCAAGACGCACTATATCCACGTCAGCTCCTATTTCGGACGCAATTTGAATACCTATTTTTGTTTCTTCAAGCGTGTGAACTACCAAATTCTGTCCAAAAGATGTGCGGAATTTAAATCTACCTAGCATTGATAACAAATCAGGCTGCAAATTATATACTCCAACTTCATGTGCCAGCTTTTCACCCTCTTCAAACAAAATGGCATCAATTTCTTTTTTAACTTGACCCACAACTTCTTCAATTCTCACAGGCTGAATACGTGTGTCTTTAATCAAGATTTCAAGTGAACGTCTTGCAATCTCGCGCCTGACTGGATCAAAACAGGAAAGTCTTATAACTCCTTCTTCATCTAAATTAACGTCAACTCCCGTAGTGTTTTCAAATGAACGAATATTGCGACCTTCTTTTCCAATAATTCTCCCTTTTACCTCTTCTGATTCCACTCGGATAGTTGAAACGGTGTACTCTGCAATATAATCTAGTGCTCCATGCCTCATTGCATCGACCAATATTTCCTGAGAGCGCCTAAGCGCTGTTGCTTTTGCCTGGTCTTCTCCATCTTTTATCATCCTGGCCACATCTGCTTTCATATCATTTTCTAATTCTGAAAGAAGTTCTTTTTTTGCCTGCTCGGCGGATAATGAGGTTACCTTGGCTAACTTATCAATATATTCTTGCCTTAATTCGTCTAATGTTTTTTGTGCTGCCATATAGTTTGGCACGGAGAATTACCTTTACATAAAGGAAATAAAATGTAATATGAGGCGCTTTGTCCTTTTCATAATACAGCTACTCTCGTGCTAGGTGTATTATAGCAAATTTTTTAAACCTCAGTCAATTGTGATACAATCCTGAGTATGACAATTAAGGCTGTTAAAACGCACAAAATAACCCAGCAAGACACAGATATCAATTCAATTTTAGACAAATATCTTCCACAACTGGAAGAAAATTCAATAATCGTTATAACATCAAAAATTGTGGCACTTTGTGAGGGAAATACTCTTCTAGCAAACAATGCAAACAAAGACGAACTTGTGGCACAAGAAGCTGACCTTTTTCTTCCTAAAGAGGAAAATAACTATGGCGTGTATATAACTATTAAGGGAAATATACTAGCTGCCACTGCCGGAATTGACGAGTCAAACACAAACGGGCTAGTCGTTTTGTGGCCAAAAAATCCTCAAGAATCAGCTAATAAAATCCGGGAACACCTACAAAATAAGTATAAGCTCAAACATATTGGTGTGCTTATTACTGACAGCAAAACAACACCTTTACGGTGGGGAGTGACCGGAATAGGTCTATCCCATAGCGGATTCAGAGCTATAAATGATTATGTGGGAACACTTGACTTATTTGGCCGCGAATTTAAAATGACGAAGGTAAATGTAATGGATGGATTGTCCGCTGCCGCCGCAGTTGTCATGGGTGAAACCATTGAACAAACACCGCTAGGAATCATTACTGATATTCCGTTTGTAGTGTTCCAGGAACACAATCCTACACCTCAAGACTTAGAAAACTTAGCAATTCCAATTGATGATGACGTGTATGGAGTGTTCTTAAGATCTGCAAATTGGAAAAAGGGTAAGGGTGGCGCTACATAACTCATCTGATTGTAGATTTTTTATAAATTCTGTACACTATATGTATGCCACTTATTAAAAATGCAGCTGAACTAGCTACAACCCCAGAGCGCAAACTTGTTGTTGATCTTGCTGAAGCAGCATTGGAATCAATTCAGCCTGAAAATGCACTCAGAAATAGCTTCAATCTTTCAGGGAATACTCTTAAAATCCAGAATCAAACATTTAATTTAGACGAATTTGACCGTGTATTTCTCATAGGATTTGGGAAGGGAAGTGGGGGAATTTCAAAAGTTTTAGAACAAGATTTAGGCGACAAACTAACTGAGGGACACGTCATAGATACAAAACCTGAGACATTTACAAAAATTCACTTCACCCAAGGAACGCATCCTCTCCCATCCACACTCAATGCAGCTTTTACTCAAGCACTTTTAAAAAGACTTGCCACTCTTCAACTAACAGAAAAGGATCTAGTATTGGTTGTAATATGCGGTGGAGGATCTGCTCTGTTGGTAGCTCCTTACGCAATCCCCATTGAAAAACAAACAGAGGTAGGACAAGCACTTCTTAAGTCTGGAGCAGATATTATAGAAATGAATATAGTACGCCAGCATCTATCTGAAGTAAAAGGAGGAGGTCTTGCACAAAGACTATATCCTGCGCGTGTTGCGTCATTAATATTTTCTGATGTTCCAGGAAATGACTTAACCTATATTGCATCGGGCCCAACCGCTAAAGTAACTACTAGTATAGAGGACGCAAAAGCAATTCTTGAAAAATATAATCTAACAGAAAAGCTGAATCTAACCGATAACGTATTTGTTGAAAATCCTCAAGACGACAAATACTTTCAAAATGTTTCAAATATGATAATTTTATCCAACCTCACAGCGCTTGAGTCCATGCAAAAAAAGGCTCAAGAACTAGGAATTTCAGCTGAAATTTTCTCAGAACGGTTTGAAGGTATTGCTAATACTGCTGGCAAAACGTTACTAAACGAAGCAAAACCTCACTCAATTCTTTTAGCTGGCGGGGAAACTACAGTGCATGTAACAGGAACGGGTCTTGGGGGACGCAATCAGGAGGTAGTTTTAGGAGCGCTTTTGGAAATTGATGACCACACGGTTTTTTGCTCTCTTGCAACTGACGGATGTGACAACTCACAATATGCAGGAGCTATGGGGGACCACAACACAAAACAAAAAGCTCAAGAGTTGGGGATTGATATTGAACAGATATTAAAAGACAATAATAGTCTAGAATTTTTTAACAAAACGCACGATGGAATTGATACTGGAAAACTTCAATCCAACGTTTCAGATCTTTTCATAGTGTATAAATATTAATGTATGTTTGAACTACTAACACCTGAGCAGGAACAAAAACTACGCGTGACTTCAACTGAAATCCAAATGCTCATTATCTCTATGCTTGAAAAGGCAGCTTCTGGTCATCCTGGTGGATCTTTGGGCATGTCAGATATTTTTACCTGTATGTATTTTCATATTTTAAATCAAAAACCTAGTGAACCACTCTGGCCTGACCGCGATAGACTGATTCTTTCAAATGGTCATATTTGTCCAGTTCTATACGCAACACTGGCCAAGGCTGGCTATTTTCCTATAGAAGAGCTGGATACGTTGCGAAAAATTAACTCCAGGCTGCAGGGACATCCACATCGTGGCACTCTTCCAGGACTCGAAAGCACATCAGGGCCTTTGGGCTCTGGACTTTCTCAAGCAATTGGCATGGCATTAAGTGGGAAAATGGATAATGCATCTTGGCGAGTGTACTGTATGACATCCGACGGCGAACATCAGGAGGGTAATACGTGGGAAGCAATCATGCTGGCTCCAAAGTATGAATTAGATAATTTAACAGTTGTTATTGACCGCAATATGATTCAAATAGACGGTGTAACTGAAAAAGTTTTGCCTCTCGAAGTGTTAAGACTAAAGTATGAAAGTTTTAACTGGAATGTTTTTGAAATAGATGGGCACGATATGCAGGCATATGTACAAGCTGTTAAAAAAGCAACTGAAGTAAAAGGAAAACCAACATGCATAATCGCTCACACAATACCTGGCAAAAACGTGTCATTTATGGAAAATGACTATTTGTGGCACGGTAAAGCACCTAATGCAGAGGAAGCCGCAAAAGCAAATGCCGAGCTGCAAACATTACTTGATAAACTAAAACAACATGCTTAATCCTGATTTAAAATTAAACCAAAACCTATTCAATGAAGATGTTGAAAAAGATGCAACACGTACTGGCTATGGCACGGGGCTTATGAAACTGGGAGAATCCAATCCAAATGTAGTAGTGCTTTCCGCAGATTTGACTGAAAGCACAAAGGCTGATGCTTTTGCAAAAGCGCATCCTGAAAGGTTTTTTGAAATAGGTGTGGCCGAACAAAACCTAGCAACGGTGGCAGCAGGACTAGGTGTCACTGGCAAAATCCCATTCTTTTCGTCTTATGCGACTTTTTCACCAGGCCGCAACTGGGAACAGATAAGAACCACAATAGTTTATAACGAATCTAATGCAAAGATTGCGGGGCATCATGCTGGACTTATGACAGGACCTGATGGTGCAACTCATCAGGCAACTGAAGACATTGCACTCATGCGTGTACTACCTAAAAACAAAGTCTTTGTGCCTTGTGACTCACTTGAAGGAGAACGAGCTACAATTGCGGCAGGAGAAATTGAAGGCCCCGTGTATTTACGTTTCTCAAGAGATAAGACTCCCATCATTACAACTTCTGAGACACCGTTTGAGGCTGGCAAATCAAATGTGTATTGGGTAAGTGATTCTCCAACTTGCTCAATTTTTGCAACAGGTTATATGCTGTATTATGCGTTACTAGCCGCTAAAGAATTGGAAAACGAAGGGATTCAAACTGAAGTCATAAACATAGCGTCTATTAAACCTCTAGACACTCAAACAGTTTTAGAAAGTGTTAAAAAAACAGGATGTGCAGTCACTGTTGAAGATCATCAGGTAGCAGGTGGCTTAGGAGGGTTACTTGCTGAAGTATTTGCAGAGAATTTGCCAATTCCTCTTGAAAGAATAGGATTGCAAGACACATTTGGAGAATCAGGAAAACCATATGAGTTGATTCAAAAATATCACATGGACACTCCAGACATCAAAGAAGCAGTTAAAAAAGCAATTAGCAGAAAATTATAGTCTTTTAAAGACCTATTTGGTCAATTTTGGCAGCAATAATAAAGTCATTCTCCGACAATCCGCTGATTGCATGTGTCCACAATGTAATTGTCACCATGTTATAAAAGATTTTTATATCAGGGTGATGCTGTTGTGTTTCTGCAACCACGGCAACTTTATTTACAAATACCATCGCATCCTTAAAGTTCTTAAACTTAAATTTTCGCTCAAGCCTCTTGTCTTCTATTGTGTTCCAATCTGAAGAAATTTCTTTCATGTATTTCTCCACTTCTTGAGGAGTAAATGGGGGAACTCCACCCTCACATGGTACGCATTTTTGAGCTGTAAGATTCATGTTTACGGACTCACCTCCCGGTAGGTCTTGTAGGTGGTTTTGTAAAAGTCAGAAAGCTGGGTTAAAAACTCTGGTCTGGAGGACACAAAAAGTGCAGGATGCGTTGCGTTTTGTCCGCAGAGTGTCCTGCTATTCTGTATTATTCCTGATCCTCCTGTTGCAAATGGACGTAGTGAGTTGGCAACAAGTGCTCCTGAGACATTGAGACGTAAATCAGGAGTTCCAGCGGTACAGTTGGCACCAGTTGGAAGTATGATGCTTCCCTCAGCAGTGTAGTATCCATCCAGTGAGGAGGTAGTGTCAGTATGTACTCGTCCAACGGTAGGGTTAATGGTAATGTTTCCTTTGACGGCTAACACAA
>CAYRYY010000077.1:0-6154 GCA_964428715.1 uncultured Gammaproteobacteria bacterium | reverse complement strand
CATTAGTTTGTAGATGTTATTTCGGGCGACTAGCTCAATGGTAGAGCAATTCCCTCTTAAGGAATAGGTTCAGGGTTCGAGACCCTGGTCGCTCACAATCTTATAGTTTAATTTAGCCTCAAAGTGTGGTACAATTGCTCGAATGTCACGGGTAGAAAGACACCAAAACACAATTCCATACGAAAACTTAAACTTGTTTCGACTTACTCGAGTTGAGCAAATTCCATGGGTAAACCCAGTATCTTATTGGATTCCCACGAATGCAGAAATAAAAACAATTGCCGCAGTAGCAAAATCCGTTAAAACTGAACCTAAAGTTCTAGATGTGGGATGTGGAAACGCATTTATTTCTCACTTATTAGCTGCCGAGGTGCCAGTTACAGGTATTGATCCTAATGAAGAGTTACTTAAAAGTACTCCATATAAACACCCAGATTTAACATTAATCCCTGCAACCGTAGATGAGTATAGGGATAACGTAGATATGGTTGTAAGTTCTTGGATGCCTCAATCAATTAACTTATCAGAAAGCATTTATGCCCTGAATCCACGAGCAATTATTTTTATAAAAGATAGAATGGGATTTACGGGTACAAAAGATTCATACAAAGATCATGATGGCTACTATAAAGCTTTTTCGTGGATTGGAATGACTTCAGCTGATATTGCAACTTACTTTGATGAGCTAGCTAATTCGTTGGATCCATCCAAAGGACATACATACTATACTGCTGATCAGGCAATGGCACACAAGAATTGGAGTGAGGTTTTCAAGCGTGGCGCAACAAGAAGCATAGGGTTTGCAGGGGCATGGAATATGGTTGATGTAAGATTAAGAGAGGATGTCCCATCACCTGTTTTGCCAATTAGCATTGATGAACCGACTCCATACCATTGGGAACCCGAATTGAATCATGTATATGCAAATATTTTATCTTATAACTCATATGGTGATCATCTTCTACACCCACCAATTATAGAGAATCATTCTAGAAAGAATGGCTAGGAAAATTCAACAGAGATATTGTTCTATAAATCTTGAATAAATGACTTTGTAGTGTGTTCCAACTAAGGCCGTGGTCGCTCACAAATTCTTGGATATTGACAAGAAAATTTGGTTCTGTATTAATATTGTTATGGCAACAAAAACTTCTACTGGTCCCTCAAACGGAGTTCGTACTTTAGTTACATTACTCCTTTTAGTTTTCGTATTGCCAATTGGTGTTATTGTTATGTGGGTTTGGACAAAGTGGAGTTCACTTTCCAAATGGATTATTACAATTCTTGCTGTGCCAGGGTTTTTTGTTTGGCTTGCATTTATGGGTATTATATTTACTATTTTCTCCCAACCCTCACGATAGGTAGTTTGTCCCATCTCAATATAAGTTAAATTTCATGATTTGAAGATTGAGCAATGTAGTATAAATTTTAACCAAACTATTTTCAATCGTGCTCCAATTAAAGCCGTGTTCGCTCACTTAGTTAAATTTCTTATAATAAAGGGTGCTTTGGAAGTTTTGGAGTTCAAACATTTCAGGGGCACTTGCTTCTGCAGCCTTTTTAAATCCATTTTTCTCATGAAAATTCTTGGATGGTATGTTTGTGATGGGAGACATAATGACAAAAGAGAATAGGTGAGAGATTCCTTTTTCTTTTAACTTCTGTTCAGCTGTATTTAGTAATTCTGTCCCAATTCCATGTCTTCCTGCAGTAGGTGAAACAGCAATTCCTCCTATATTTGCATGAGGAGAAGAGAAGTAAATATCTTTAAGTTCTGGTAAAAGCCAAATTGCCTTATCGGATTTGCTCATTTCTTGAGCTTCATCTATTCTTAGGTATCCATGTGTTTTTCCATTATCTTCATAGACTAAAAATAGCTTTTTCAAGTCATTCTCATGATCTTCAAGCATATATTCACCTGGTATTAAAAAGCCTAATCTTTCTATTTCTTTTTTATAATGAGAATCATCCAATTTGGAGGTAGTAAATGCGAGAACACTTTTAATTTCCTTTATGTCTTTGTAGTCTGAAGTGTTTGCTTGTCTTATCATAAGCATAATTATATTGGATTGGGGATTTCATTAATACATTCAAATAAACTTTCTAAGAGTATGTTAGCTTGTGTTAAAATAGGATTATGAATAACACACGGATTTATAAGATGAGTTTTGCAAGTGTGTATCCGCTTTATATTGCAAAGGTTGAGAAAAAAGGGCGCACTAAAAAAGAAGCTGATGAGATAATTATGTGGCTCACAGGATACTCTCAAAAAGAACTAGAAGCGGAGTTAAAAAATAAGACTGATTTTGAGACATTTTTCGCAAAGGCTCCCCACATGAATCCAAACCGCAAGCTAATAACTGGTGTTATTTGCGGTGTAAGAATTGAGGAAATTACAGAACCACTCATGCGTGAAATCCGCTATATGGATAAGTTGATTGATGAATTGGCAAAGGGCAAAGCAATGGAGAAAATTTTAAGACATGAATAAAAAAATCAAAGACAGTTTGACTAAAGGATTGCTTGCAGGATATGCTAGTGGAAAAGTAATAAATGTAGATAGAGGCGGATTTGATGGCAAAGCAAGTCATGTAGAGCTTGAAGAAAACGCAACATATCGCGATGAGTGGTTTGTGCCAGCTCACAATGGGGGAGGGCAAGAGCTAGTACGAGTTGGAAACGAGCAATTTACACGATTATATGCGGGTGGGACACCTACAGATGAACAGCTTGAATCTTTGGGTATTAAAGCACACGATGTAGGCATATATCTTGTTCAAAAGATTCAAGAACTAAAAGATAAAACACGATTATTTGAAGACTGCAATCCCGCACCAGATGGTGACTGGCAGTATGAGTATTTAATTACTGGAAATTATCCTGAAACAGAGGTTACAACTGGGCTTGAATCAATCACACATAAAGACACTGTAGTTCATGTGCATGCGTTTATTTTGTCTCCTGCGAAGTAATTACTTGGCGGGTTATTTTCCGTTCTTTGGGGCGTCTTTGTGCAACTTTTCCATACTTCCTACTTTGTCTGAAATAAGTTTTATTGCTGCTTTGATTTGATCCAAATCTCGCTGGATATCTTCAACTTCTTCTTCCTGTTCCTGATCTTCCTTTTCTTCTTCTAATTCTCTGTATTCTTCCACCAATTCCTGTCTGTTCTGGGCAATAAGAATAAAGGTTGAGAGGAAAATAGCCTCAAGGGATACAAGCATGGTGAGTAGTCCATAAGGGAATGGGTCAAAAGCAGGGATATATGGTTCCAGTAACCCTTGGTTTACTACAATCCACAAAGAAAACCAAATTACATGGAAATATACAAAATAGATACTTCCTGAAAATCCTGTGATTGTGTCAGCAAGGCGTCCTTCGGCTGAATGAATCTGTCTTTTAAGACTTCTTTCCTCGTTTCTTAATTGTGCTTCTTTTTTAGGATCTAGCGGGGACATAATAAATTCCTCCTTTTTAAAAACGCAAAACCCCCAAACAGTCCTCATGTGGGGGCTTACTTTCTTGATTGTAGTCCTTTAATTTTAGATTTGTCAACCGTTTGTTTTAATCAGTATTGAGGGATTGAGTTTTGAAGCTCTATCCGTCCTACTTTATCTCCAAAAAACCCGTTGGGTTTGGTTTCTAATTTGGGGGTGTTTAATACGTATCCACGGCGCATGGTGTGTGTGCCAAACTTGTCATTGAGTCTGTCAATTACGCGGGTTACATCAGTTTCGTGAGGATTTTCAAAAAGGCCTAGCGTTTCATACTTTTCATCTATCAAATTACTAACTGACATATGAATTTGACGCACCATCCCAGTTCCATTCTCAAACCACTTCCATTCTTTTAAAAATAGCTTCACAATTGCCATTATGTCTTTTCCTGTATTGGTGTATGAGGAGATAGACTTGCGCCCCCCCATACTGCGTTCTCCTGATAAATATAAAGACACCGTGCGCCCTTTCTTGTGAATTACTCGCAGCCGTCGTCCCACTTCTTCTGATAATTCAGAAAGTATTTGAGTTATTTGACCTTGATCAGTTTCATTATGGGGAAGACAAAAATTGCGTCCTACAGATTTTGCATCTACTTCTTCCAAATAGGACATGACCGGACTATCATCCAGGGCAAATCCAAAGTGTAAAAGGTTTTGCGCACATACATTTCCAAATTCTTTCTTAAGTATTCCAGGAGGACAATCTTTTAATTGCTTGAGAGTATAAATATTCAGCATATTAAGTCTAAATTTTAATCGTTCTCCAATTCCGCAAATGTCAGTAAGCTGCGTGTTTTTGTAAACAGATTCCAAATTTTCTTTATTAATTATGAAATAGCCGTTAGGCTTATTCATTCCAGAGGCAAGTTTGGCCAGCAACTTGTTATAAGAAACTCCAACTGACACTGTGGTTACAGGACTTATTTCAGCACTTACTTGTTCTTTAAATTTTTGAATCAAAAGGTGCGGGTCATTATTAAATAAATGAAATGTGGAAGTCATATCTATAAACACCTCATCTAGCGAAAATACTTCAACAAGGGGCGAGTAGAGTGTTGCAATTTGAATAAACTTTTTGGTTAAGTCCAGATATCTGTCAAAATCAGCTTTGACAAGCATAATTTCAGGACACACAGCTTTTGCCTCCCAGGTGGTAGAGGGACTTTTGACGCCATATTTTTTAGCTTCACGGGACGCTGCAATAATACAGTGGCGTCCATTAGCGGCGGTTACCCCAATTGGCTTTCCTCTGAGATTTGGATTGAAATGTTGTTCGCATGAGGCAAAAAATGAATCAAAATCTATGTGTAAGATCACTCGCTGCATTACACCAATGTACTAAAAAAATACTAGAAAGTAAATCGAACAAAAGTAGAAAAACCCTATCAAAATATACTTTATAAAAGTATTTTTCTGCAGTGCTCGTTTCACTGCGCGCTTAACGAAAAACTAGATCAAAAAGGAGAATTATCTATTGCGCTCATTTCTTACAAAAAGAAATGTGCCTACTGTTAAAAACAGTATGAAAAGAACAGAAATGACAAGTAAATCTATGTGAATTGGGTAGAGTACAACCTTAGAATATTCAGGTGTTCCTGCATAGTATACATTCCGCATGAGGTCCACTGCATACGTCATAGGAGCTAGGCGGGATAGGATAAACAGCGGCAGCGGAAGTTCAGTTATTGGACTAAACACCCCTGAGATAAAAAATTGAGGAAGAATGATAAATGGAAAAATTTGGTTAGCGGCTCGCTGGCTTCTGAGGTTTGATAAGACCATAACTCCAAATGCTCCTCCAAAAAGACAAACTATTATAAAGGCGGGAACAAAAAGAATGAGCTGCAAAATAGTCATTGGAATTTGCAGGACAAATCCTAGGGCAATAATTCCAATTCCCTGAGCCATTGCAACTAACGACTCCCCAGCAATTTTTCCGATTATGATTGTATAGCGAGAAATAGGAGATACAAAAATTTCTTGTGAAAAATCATTTTCCCGATCTTCAATGAGAGAAATAACACCTGACGCAGTTGATTGAAAGAGGGTTTGAGCAATTACACCAATAAATACAAAAGTTAAAAAGTTGTATCCTACACTTCCTGAAAGATTTGCCTCCAGACTTCCTCCTAAAATTCCAATAAACACAAACGGAAATATAAAGGTTGCAATTATGCGTCCTTTGTCCCGTCTAAATTTAGTAAAGTCACGATATGCTATGGTTAGAATTGCGTTCAATTGTTTATTCATGGTTTTGTGCGTCTATAATCTCTAAGTATGCTTCTTCTATGGTAGGGGTATGAGTTTTAACGGAGGACAAAGGTGTTTTAATGTTTTGAATAACTTCCTGGACTGAGTGCTTTTGAAGCAATATTTTGATTTCACTGCCAGCTGCGTCAAACTCAAATTTTTTAGACGTTAGTTCTGAAATCAATTTTGTTTTCTCACGCGCCTTAACCAGTAAATAGTCTTTTACTAAGTGCTTTTTGATGCTTTCTGGTTTTCCATATGTCACAATTTTCCCATTGTTAATTATTGCAATGTTATCTGCATTTTCTGCCTCTTCCAGATAATGAGTGGTTAAAAAGAGCGTAAGTTTGTCTTTTATTCTAATTTCCGTTAAATATTCCCACAAATTTTTACGGCTTAATGGAT
>CAYRYY010000076.1:4934-6167 GCA_964428715.1 uncultured Gammaproteobacteria bacterium | reverse complement strand
GAACCCTTATCGCAATGGATACAAAGACTGGTAAGATTTTGGGTATGAGCTCGGTTCCAAATTTTGATCCGCAAGTTTACTATGAATTTCCTCAGACATCCTTAAAGAATCCTGCAATTTCAGATCTGTATGAGCCTGGTTCTACGTTTAAGCCTTTGGTTGTTGCAGCAGCCATTGATTTAGGTCTTGTGAAGCCTGATACGAAATGTACTATATGTGGTGGGCCAGTGCCTATTGGTGAATATAATATCAAAACATGGAACAGTAAATATTATCCAAATTCAACAATTACTGAGGTCATTCAGCACTCAGACAACACTGGAATGGTATTTATTGGAAGAAAGTTGGGAAAAGACAACTTGTTGTCCTATATTGAACGGTTTGGGATAGGAGATACAACAGGAGTAGATTTGCAGGGAGAAGTGACAGGTCAGCTGCGCGAATCGTGGTCAGAAATTGATTTAGCCACTGCTACCTTTGGTCAGGGAATTTCAATTACGCCTTTGCAGTTAATAACAGCGATTAATTCAATTGCAAATGGTGGGACGCTAATGAAACCGTATGTGGTTGAAAAAATAACTCAGCCAGATGGAAAAGTTATTTCAATAAATCCAGAAGAAAAGAAAAGAGTCATAAAAGAGTCAACTGCAAAAGTTATGACGTGGATCATGGTTAATGCTGTTGAAAAAGGGGAGGCTCAATGGGTTAAGATTCCGGGATATTCAATCGCAGGTAAGACAGGTACTGCACAAATTCCAGTGGCAGGACATTACAATCCAAACGAAACAATTACGTCATTTGTAGGATTTTTCCCTGCAGAAGACCCAAAAATAACCATGTTAGCCGTTGTTCACAAGCCTAAAACTTCAATTTATGGAGCAGAAACTGCCGCACCTATCTTCTTTTCAGCAGCGCGTGATATTATAACGCACTACGGAATTCCACCAACAAAATAGAACTAGGAGAATTTTTCAGGGTAGAGGGAGCGGAGAGTAACAGACTGCAGATCTCTGTCTGAAATTATCATTTGATCTTGAGGAATTGGCCATTCAATTTTTAGATCTTGATCAAAGAGTGATATTGCTTTGTCTCCGCTTTTGTCTCGCTCTCTGTATAATGCATCAACTGCATACACATACTCAGACTGTCCTTCAACGGTTATAAATGAGTTTCCTATGCCATTGGTTATAAAAAGTGCTCCAGGCAGCGGGCTATTTTCACCATACCCAAGCA
>CAYRYY010000076.1:0-4924 GCA_964428715.1 uncultured Gammaproteobacteria bacterium | reverse complement strand
ATGTTGGAGATTCAGGTCTAATATCAGCCAATACACACAAGCAAACACCATGAGTCACTGTTACAAGCTTATTCCAGTTTTCAGAATGAATGCCTCGTATTACGTTTTGATTTGAATTTGAATGATTCAGCTGTTTAATTTCAAATTTTTCGTTTCTTACTTGATCCAAGTCAGGTACAACAGCTATCTCTCGGTAAAAACCGCGGTTATCTTCAAAAACTTCTGTTGAAATATAATATAAACCTTCAATTTTAGTTTTGTAAATCCGATCACCAATTTTTTGTTCTTCAGACAGTGTGTAAAGGGGAATGCGCGATAAATCCATTAGTGAAATTATATCATAAAGTTTGGAAAGCAAATAGATAAAAGGGTATAATATGAGGTATGAAAACCATTGAAATAGCTCACCCCGAAAAAATTTCAAAAATTTATTTTGTGGGAATTAAAGGTGTAGGCATGGTGGGTCTAGCACTTATTGCAAAGCAAGCAGGATTTGATGTGGCAGGCTCTGATGTTTCTGAAGAGTTTTTAACTGATAAAGTGTTATCGGACGCAGGAATTCATGTAGATATTGGATTTAACGAAACTCACCTAGAGGATTTTTTAAGTACTCCAGAGGACACGCTGGTTATTACAACAGCTGCACACGCAGGATTGCTTAATCCTCAATGTGAATACGCAAAGAATCATGACATTCACGTTTTGACTCACGGTCAAGCAGTGGGGTATTTTATGCAGGGGGATTTATTCAAAAAAGTTTTTGAGGGAATATCCGTATTGGGGTGTCACGGAAAAACTACCATATCGGCTATGGTGGCAGCAGCCCTAACCCACATAAAATTAGATCCAACATATGCCGTAGGCACAAGTGAAATCTTTCCTGGAATGCTAGCGGGACATTATGGATTGGGTACATATTTTGCAGCCGAGGCTGATGAGTTTGTATCTGACACAAACCTAGATAGAACTGTTAAATTCTTATATCAGTATCCAAAATTTGCAATAATGAACAACATAGATTTTGATCACCCTGATGTATATGAAAATTTGCAGGATGTAATACGCGCATTTAAAACATTTGCGCTTGAAAACATTGCAAAAAATGGCGTGCTGATTGCAAACGGAGATGATGTAAATATACAAGCAATTCTGAGTGAAGTTAGAAAGAAAAGAGAAGATATTACAGTTATAACGTACGGAGAAGATAAAACAAATACGTTTTCAATTCAAAATTTTAAAGAAGAGGGCTTGGGAAGTAGCTTTGATGTGTATAATAATCATGGTTTCTTAGGTCACCTAAGTTTACAGGTTCCAGGATTTTATAATGCGAAAAATTCCCTGTCCGTTGTGGCACTTCTTCACCACATTGGAATAAAAATTCATGAGATAAAAGATTCCATTGCTTTTTTTGAAGGTACAAAAAGACGGCAGGAAAAAATTGGAAATACACTAAATGGAGCAATAGTGATAGATGATTACGCACATCATCCAGATGAAATTGAGAAAACTCTGCAAGCTGTTAAGAAAGCCTATCCATCTAAAAAGATTGTAGCTATTTTTCAACCACATACTATCTCAAGAACAGAAAGTTTAAAGAAAGAATTTGCAAAAGCTTTTTCAGCTGCGGATAAATCAATTTTTCTTCCAATTTTTACGTCAAAACGTGAAGGAGAAATAGATTATTCACGTCTTTACTCAGGCATTGAAGAGTCAATGAAAAAGGATGGTTTGGACGTGTTTTTTGTTAAAGATACAAGACTTGCTGCTGATCAAGAATATTCCCCATACTTCTTGTCTTCAAATAGAGTTCCTGTGGTAAAATACTTAAACGGTCAATATGATTCAGCAGATTTTGTACTCGTTACGCTTGGGGCAGGCGACATCTACAAAATAGCATACGATCTTGTTATTCAATGAAAAAATACGTAATACATGGAGATAAAAAGTTATCAGGAATAGTGACCATTTCTGGTTCTAAAAACGTTGTGAGTAAGGCAATTGTAGCGGCTGCACTTACTACCGATGAGGTTGAAATAAGAAATGTACCTCATATTTCTGATGCCATTGTAGCTTTAGAAGTGGCAGAGGAATTAGGTGCCAGCATTAACTACAAAGATCATGTTTTAAAAATTCAGTTTAAAGAATTTAAAACTTCAGAAATTCCTTTATCAGCAGGTGTTAAGAGTAGGGCGTCCACCATGTTTTTAGGTCCATTACTTTCAAGACTTCAAAAAGCAACTGTTCCAAACCCCGGCGGATGCAGGCTTGGAGCTCGTCCGATTGAGCGCCATATTGAGGGGCTTGAGCAAATGGGAGCTCACATTTCTTATAAAAGCGAGGATGGATATTTTCATGCAACAGCAAAAGATGGCCTCCATGGTACAACATATACATTTGAAAAGAACACGCATACGGGAACTGAAACACTTATACTGGCCGCAGTATTGGCGAAAGGCACAACCATTTTAAAAAATGCCGCTGAAGAGTTAGAGATTGATGATTTAATTGCACTTCTTTCAAAAATGGGTGCAAAAATTGAAAGAAAAGAAGGACGCATTATTGAAATAACTGGAGTTGAAACGCTCAATGGAGCTGTGCACAGTATCATGCCAGATCGCAACGAGGCGGTAACGTTTGCGGTTTTGGGAGCTCTTACGGGCGGCCAAATTGTACTTAAAAATACTGACATGTCTTCCATGCAGGCATTTCTTGATGTTTTTGAAAAAGCAAATGGAGCATGGGAAGAAGAACAAGAAGGCGTTCGTTTTTTTATGAAGGGAGAGATAAAACCAACTGACGTTGTAACCAAACCGCATCCAGGATTTATGACTGATTGGCAGGGCCCCTGGTCTGTTTTGATGACTCAGGCAACAGGCGAGAGTGTGATACATGAGACTATTTATGAAAACAGGTTTTCATATGTGTCAGAATTGCTTAAGATGGGTGCAAAATTGTCATTTTTTAATCCAGAAGTCACAAATCCTCAGGAGTTCTATAATTTTAACTTTGACAACACCAATGAAAATCATTCCAATCAAGGACTATTGATTTCAGGACCTACAACACTTCACAATGCAGTACTTGATATTGCTGACTTACGAGCAGGAGCAACCCTAGTTATCGCATCCTTACTGGCAAAAGGTGAAAGTACAGTTTATGGAATTGAGCACATTGAGCGCGGATACGAAAAATTTGATGAACGATTGAGGCAAATTGGTGCTCAAATTTCTGTTGAGGATGATGTAATATGAAAAAAATAACTCAAGCAGTACTTCTGGCAGGTGGAGGATCATCTCGCTTTTATCCGTATAATAACCTTGGACATAAAAGCTTAATTGTGTTAGGTGGAAAACCTTTGATAGCGCACACATTAGCCGAACTTGAGAAACGAGGATTTAAGGAGATTTTAGTAGTGGAAGGGGTAGGTACTCCAATATCGAAAAATATTTCCATAGAAGAATTTAAAAATCTTAAAATAACTTTCATAACTCAGAAAGAGCCTTTAGGAATGGGGGATGGGTTGCTTGTGGCCCAAGAAAAGCTGGATGACACCTTCTTCCTTTTAAACGCATATCATTTTGAGGTTGTGGAAATGTTGTCTGAGCTGGAGACATCAATTACAAAAGATACGGATATTGCAGTACTAACCAAAGAGGAGCAGGATTTATCTCAATTTGGAATGGTTGTGAAAGAAAAAGGAAAGCTCAAGATTGTTGAAAAAGAAGGAAACAGTTCTGGTGTGAGAATTGTAGGCGCATATGCATTAAATAAAGAATTCGTTACTATTCTAAGTACTACAAAACTGCATGAATATAATTTTGAAGATGCGCTTTCAGAGTACTCAAATCAGCATGAGCTTGTTTTGGTGGATGCAAAAAATCCCACTTTTTCTCTCAAATTTCCCTGGAATGTCTTAGATGCAAAAGATCTGATTTTAAATACTATGGTGCCACATATCTCGAAAGGAGCAAAGATTTCAAAAAGCGCAGATATTACGGGTAACGTTGTTGTCGAGGAGGGAGCGACAGTTATGGAAAGTGCCGTGATTAAGGGCCCAGCCTATATTGGGAGAAATGCGTTTATAGGAAACAATGTGGTGCTAAGAGATGGGGTATGTATTGAAGAGGACGCTGTTGTGGGAGCGAATATGGAGGTAAAAAATGCAGTAATTATGAAACACACAACAACACATTCAGGATTTATTGGAGATAGTGTTGTGGGGGAGCACACAAAGATAGCAGCTGGATTTAATACAGCAAACGTGAGACTGGATAGAGAAGAAATATTTTCTGTAGTGAAGGGTAAAAAAATAGGAACTAAAAGAAAGGCGCTTGGAGTTCTTATGGGAAGTCACAATTCAGTTGGCATAAAAGTTGGAACCATGCCTGGAATTATTATTGGAAATAATACTATTATAGGACCTGGAACAACGGTTATGGAGAATATTTTTGACGACACATCTTATTACACGGAATTTAAAAAAATAGTTAAGAAATAGTGTATTTGTTGAATGTGGGAGGCAAACCTACTATAATTCAAAAGTACGCACTTGTTATGCGCGCATTTTTGTTAAATATCTATGGAAAAAATATTCGGATTTTCAATCTTGTCTTTCACGTTGACGGCAATCTTGCTAGTTCCCTTCATTGACTTCCTATATAAAATCAAGCTTCAGCGAAATCATACAAAAATGCTTGACATGTTTCATAAGAATACGCCTATATTTGACAAATTTAGTGCATGGAAGGTGGGAACTCCATTTGGAGGAGGCCTTTTAATTATAACTGTAACAACAATTTTAACTCTTTGGACGTATGGCCTCTTTGCGGTAGATGTCAAGTTTTGGGAGCTTTTTGTGCTCCTTTTTGCATTTATTGGGTATGGGGTATTAGGGTTTTATGATGATTTAAAAAAGATACTAAAT
>CAYRYY010000075.1:0-6204 GCA_964428715.1 uncultured Gammaproteobacteria bacterium | reverse complement strand
GAACCCTGAACCAAAAGCTTAAAAGGCTTTTGCTCTACCATTGAGCTACCGGACCAATAAAAACACGGGAAATAATTCCCACGCCTGAAATTGTACCAAGAAATAGTCCCCTAATCAATCTTTTTAAATTTCTGTGAATTATAGGCGGTATAACATTCCCTCCAGTTGATCAGGGGGTAGATCGGGGGAAGAAGACGCAGAGACTGCCCAAGCATTTTTTAAGGCAGAATACATAACATTTGCTCCCCTTGCAAAAATTGTTTCACTTGGTGTGGGCACCCAATACCCTATAAAGTCACTCACAAATGTACCCAACTGCAGCTGATCCTCTGGAATTTCAGCGGTTATTGGCCCATCCTTAATAACTTTAGCAATGTAAGGCTCATCCATATTTGCTTGCTCAAACGCTTGAACCCAAGTGGTTACATCTATTTCATGTAATCTATCAAAAAATGTACGATTAGATTCCACATCGAACGCTTTCAGCACCATACCTGCTCCTGCAGCCAATACATTTTGAACTGGAAGAGGCTTTCTTTCAAGAGATTTTTCAAAAGCATCCATAAAACCAGCTTTGTTTTTTTCATCCACACCTTGAGCAATGTCCTGAAAGACGCCTTCTGCTACTCCAATTGCATTAGCAAATGGATGAGTGGAAGGTTTTCCATTAAATCTATTAATACCGCATAAATCGGAAAGTATATTTATAGTAAATGTAGAGATATGAGGAAGTTCTGTAGAAGACGGTAGATCAAGTGACACATCAACGCCCGCTCTTTTACTTGTAACCTCTTCCTGAATCTGCCTTAATGATTTTGCCTCTAAGCTCATTACGTGGGATTATACGTAATCTCAGCCCTATATTCAACCAACTATTTTGAAATATAGTTCTTAAGTAGATCTAGGAACTTTCCATAATGGCTGTAGAAAATGTAGCCTGTGAGTATCATAAGTCCTGGGAAGATAAGGGATTTTTCCATCATGCCACCAGTTTTGAGCCTCATAGCTTTAAATGGCGGAATTCCTATGTTAATCGGGACAGGAAAAAGCCATGGCACACCGTCCCTAGTAAATGTATCCATTATGAGGTGTGACACGTAACCTATCATAAATGCCCACCACACTACATTCATATCTACAATAAGTATTCCAGAGATAAGTTCTAGAAAAAATTTCAAAACTATTCCAAATAAAAATATTCCTAATATAGAGTGAGATATAAACCTGTGTCCTCCTAGGAGCGGGTGCACAGCTCGTCCTATTATGTTTCCAGCAGGCATTCTGTACCAAAGTGTAGCTGTGGGCTGATCAATGTCAGGTGCCAACCCTCCTATAAGGTTTGCCGACAATGCCACTATGGCGGTTGCCAAAGTCATTTCAGGAAGCGGTTGGGTTGCCACCACATATGACAGTGCTGCAAATGCTGCTAAATCATGAGTACGTCCAGTCATGTAGATAGTATTAAGTATTGCAACTAAAGTATCAAGTATGTTGACTATTATAGGCCTGAGATATACAATTGCAGATTATGCGTGAAATAGATGGAAAAGCTACAATAGATGAGATTAGAGCAATTTCTGACATGCTTGGAACTCCCTTACCTCCCAGAGTAATAGCGGAAGATGCCGATGCTCTTGCGAGAGCAGCGAATGTCCCTAAGTTTTTAGACCCAATTCCAAACTCATTAGATTCCCTTGAAGTTGTGCATGAAAAAATGTTTTTGTCTTCATTTTTTGACAAATTCACCAGCATACATACTGACATCTCAGAGCACAAATCTAGAGCTGAAGAATTTCTGGATACATTCGATGCTTGGAAAGATAATGAAATACAAAGACTTGGAATTGAAGATTCTACTTCAAGTCAGGCTGCATATAGAATTGTGTTGCGATTGAGTATTGCAGATACCGTAAGGTTTGCCGAACAACAAAGACGATTATATGAAACCAAGCATAACTCTAATGGTTACTTTATGTCTGAATATGAATACTTCAGACAAAGAGAGGACGCTTGGAACAATTTGCATTTAGTTGCATCACACGCACAAACCTTGGGAAGCAAAAGAAAAGGTCCTAGAAAGTGATGTTAAGTAAGTGGTTAATGATAGGCTTGTCATCTGGTTTTAAAATTACCTCAATTGCATCAAATCTATAAGGCTGTCCATGCAAATTTCTTTGTGATAAGTAAAACTGTGAAGTTTTTACCATTTTGGATAATTTTCCTTTTGTAATAGCTTCCATTGCTGTTCCAAACTGATTTTGAGTTCTTGTTTTAACCTCTACAAATACCAAGTTCTTCCCGTCTGAGCAAATAATATCTATTTCGCCAAATCTGCTGTGATAATTGCGAGCCAGTATATAGTAGTCTTTTTGAGCTAAATACTTTTCAGCAAGGTCCTCACCAAATTGTCCGTAAGAATTATTCACCATATCTTTTTTGAACTACCAGTCCGCTTTTAAGAGTTGTTGTTTCAGTCACACGCCCTTCTTTAATAATAGTATCCATCCACCCTTTTGAAGCCAATGGAACATGCTTGTCTTCTTCTATTAATAGGTAGAACAGCTGATCTTTGCTCTGAGTGGGCATGTACCCATACTTTTTTGCTCCATACCAACTAATGACATAGTCATATGGATACGTAAATACACCTGGAGTAAATATAAAAAGTCCAAACTCTTGCCCATTCGCGTCTTTATAGATATAGTCTATTGCATCCATTTTTCCTTTTATTTTGTGTTCCCCGCCATAATCATAGTAGTCATTATTAAAATCAATAAACCCACGCTGAACTGAGAGAACCGAAAGAAGTCCTAGAAGTGCGCAAAACACATATAAAATTACCTTCTTTTTTTGCTGGTATGCCGCATACAAAATATATCCAAACAAAAAGATATAGGACATATTTAACTGATAGAGATAGTACATAAATACATGATTCCTTAGAAAAGAAAGTATAAAAATAGTAGATCCAATAATTAACAGTAGAAACGTCATAAATGATCTTAATTCCTTCCTTTTCTCGCGGATCACAAGATATATAAAAACAGCCACAAAAATTCCTATGAAAAGCCATGTGGGGATGATAGTTTGATTGGAAAATGTATCTCCAAAGTTATATACAAATCGATCCAAATGATTATTAATCAAATAATATCCAGACTCAGAATCTTTATTAGGATCTGAAATATACCTAACAAATCCATTGAGTGCCAAGAAGTTGTGTCTTATTTCAAAAAGTAAAAAAGGAAGTATGCCTAGCAGGAGACCTCCAAAAAGCACAGCCAATTCCTTAATTTTTCTGAGTTTTACAATGAACACGAAATATATCAAAAGAGCCAAAACAGTGGGAACCGTGGAAGCTATTTGAAAATTATACATGAGTGCGGCAGTTAGCGCTGAAAGAAATATGTATTTTTTGTTTTTACTGTAAGCTTTGTATGTAAATAAGAATAATAAAGCTACTACAAGTGACACTGGATGAGGATTCCAGCTAAATTTTGCTTGGGAAATTAGCGGCGGTGAGATAGCTACAAGAAGACTTACGGCAGCGGCTACAAGATTACTTTTAAAAAGCACTCGCGCCACAAAAAATGATAAAGCAAAAGCCATAAGTGAAAACAAAAACATATATACTATTCCACTATATGGATCCCCTTGGAATAAAAGCGAGAAGAAAGATAAAATATAGTAATGAAGCGGACCTTGAAAAATCCCATTTATTCCTGCGTACCCTCCACCAATTTCCGAACCAATAAGAGTTAACTTTTGACCATTGATAATGTCAGTAATTGCCACAAAATCGCGCCCCTGATCCAATACAAATACATAATTTCTTGATAAAAGCTCGGCTGAACGAGTTAGCACAAAAATAAAGCCAGCAAGAAGCAGAATACAAGCTAAGAGAATAGTTTTCCAATGAAATGTCACTGCATAAATTCTAATTGAAAAATAATGGAAGTGTCAAACGGAACTTGAAGATTATTTCTTTTTGCGGGTTGCAAACTTGCGCTTTTGCTTTTTGGATTCTTTAACTACTAATAATTCAATTTTTGTAATTGTAGGAGACATTACCGGAAAAATACGATCCACCATAACACCCTCTAAGGCGTTTTGAACGGTAATCATACGATTACTGCCTGCTCCCTTTACTTTAATTATTTTACCCATGAAAGGAACAATTCTATCTTTTTTGGCGTCCGTTATTTTTTGATAGACTTTTACAAATTGTCCTTCGCGGAATTGAACTACTTGAGATGTTTGATCCATAAACTTTGTTTGTGGACAAGCTTTGCTTATCCATAAGAGTCAATTATACTAAAAACCCGAGGCACATTTCAATGAGGAATGCTATTTGCGCTTTTTTAAGCTTTGCCTGCTGCCGCATCAAGAAACGCAACGAACAATGGATGGGGACTTAAAGGTCGACTCTTGTACTCTGGATGACCCTGTGTTCCCATAAAAAATGGGTGCTTGTCTTTTGGCAACTCTATAATTTCAACCAAATTCTCAGCCACAGAACGTGCAGAAATAACTAGTCCAGCATCTTCTAATTGTTTCGCATAAGCATTATTAAATTCATATCTATGTCTGTGCCTTTCAGATGTTAGCCCATCCTTTCCGTTTTTAAATCCTGCTTTTTTGTATAATTCATATGCGCGAGTTCCTTTTTCAACTATTGCATCCCATCCACCCAATCTCATAGTTCCACCATACGCGCGTTTTGCCATTAACTCTTTCTGTCCTTCTATGATATGAATGACAGGATCAGGCGTTTTAGGATCATTTTCTTCAGTGTTTGCCTTTGAAAGACCTAACACATGACGAGCATAGGCAACAACCGCCAACTGCATACCATAACACAATCCTAGATATGGAATCTTGTGATCCAGTGCATACGTTACGGCCGTAATCATTCCTTCTGCACCTCGCTGTCCCCATCCAATTGGAACTATAATGCCATCAGGTTTACCTATAATTGAAACGCCCTCTTTTTCTACTTTTTGCGCATCTATCCAGCGAGTATTTACCTCTACGTCAGCTTCCCATGAAGCATGATCTACCGCATCCAGTAACGCCGCATATGAGTCTCTGATCTGGTAATCACCCGTTCCAAAATACTTTCCTACAATCACAATATCAATTGTTTTTCTCTTTTTCTTTTTTATCTTGTCAACCAATTTTTCCCAAGCCGCAATTTGAGGTTTTTTATTAACTAGTCCTAGTTTTTCAAAAATTCTGTTCTCAATCCCTTGCTGATGAAGTGTTAGTGGAATCTCGTAAACAGACTCAACATCTGGATTACTTATAATGTCTTCTGGATGCATATTGCAAAAAAGCGCAAACCTGTCCCGTCGCCGCTGATCCAAATACTTTTCAGACCGCGCCACTATCAAATCAGGCTGAATCCCCATCCCGTTTAGGGTTCTAACAGATAATTGAGTAGGTTTGGTTTTAGGCTCACCTAGGTGGCCTGGAGTTGGCATATAGCTTACGTGAATATGAATCACGTCTCCTGGGTTTTTTAGAGTCATAATACGAGACGCCTCATAATACAAAATGTTTTGATATTCTCCCGCGGTTCCTCCCAATTCTACTACCACTATATCTGCCTCTTTTTTCTTAGCAAGTCCTGTAATTCTGCTAATTATCTCATCTGTTATATGTGGGATAGCTTCTACATCTTCGCCGTTATATTCAAATCTTCTTTCGCGTTCTATTACTGTGTGGTAAATTTTCCCCATGGTTACAAAGTTTTCCAAACCCATGTCTTCTGACAAAAACTTTTCATATGAACCTATATCCATATCCCCTTCAGTCCCGTCTTCGCACAAAAATGGATCACCGTGTTCTATGGGATTTATAGTTCCTGCGTCTAAATTTAGATAATTTTCAAATTTTATAGGTGCTACTTTGTAACCTGCGGATTTGAGAAGAAATGAGATAGATGATGCGGTTAATCCCTTTCCGATACCTGAGATAACTCCTCCGGAGATAAATATGTACTTAGTATTGGTTGAATTCTTGAGCGGCACGATTAATCTTATCAAATTGAGCTGTTGTGAGTCAAGCAGAGATGCATAACTGTCATATGAGCGGGGAACGGGACTCGCTCAATTTACCAAAGTAAATTGCGCGCTTTTTGTAAACAAAAAGAGCGCACCCGCGACATCTTGAGCGAGGTACGAGAATTGAACTCGCTTCTCT